>NZ_BAAGSO010000001.1:0-53091 GCF_054782395.1 Streptomyces daliensis
GAGGAGACACCCCGGCGCGGCACCGACCCCCACCACACAGCAACCCCACAACCACCGGCACAAGCCAAGAACCACGCGGCGCCAGCCGCATCGCACCGTCACCATACGCCGCGCCGTAGCCACCGGCCCGCACCCGAAAACGGCGCCCCGCCACACGCGCACCGCCCCCGTGACGCGGCACAAAAATCAGCGCGGGACCCTACGGTGCCCACTTGAGAGGCCGACCGTCCCGCGCAACACCCCCCGACAGGGGCCGGCGTCCACGGCCGCCTCCTCCTGGGAGGATAGGGGTGTGACTGGGACGCTCGTACTCGCAGGGACCCCCATCGGCGACGCCGAAGACGCACCGCCCCGCCTCGCAAGGGAACTCGCCGAGGCGGACATCGTCGCCGCCGAGGACACCCGCCGCCTGCGCAGGCTGACGCAGGCACTCGGCGTGCGCCCCGAGGGCAGGATCGTGTCGTACTTCGAGGGGAACGAGTCGGCCCGTACCCCCGAACTCGCCGAAGCGCTCGCCGGAGGCGCCCGCGTGCTGCTGGTCACCGACGCCGGGATGCCGTCGGTCTCGGACCCCGGCTACCGGCTGGTCGCCGCCGCCGTGGAGCGCGGCGTGCGGGTCACGGCCGTCCCGGGCCCCTCCGCCGTGCTGACGGCGCTGGCACTGTCCGGGCTGCCGGTCGACCGGTTCTGCTTCGAGGGGTTCCTGCCCCGCAAGCAGGGCGAGCGCCTGGCGCGGCTGCGCGAGGCCGCGGACGAGCGGCGCACCCTCGTCTATTTCGAGTCCCCGCACCGGCTGGAGGCCGCGCTCGCGGCGATGGCGGAGGTGCTGGGCGGGGAGCGGCGTGCCGCGGTGTGCCGTGAGATGACGAAGACGTACGAGGAGGTCAGGCGCGGCCCCCTCAAGGAGCTGGCCGCCTGGGCGGCGGAGGGGGTGCGGGGCGAGATCACCGTCGTCGTCGAGGGCGCCCCGGAGCCGGATCCGGGGGAGCTGGACGCGGCCGAGCTGGCGCGCAGGGTCGCCGTGCGCGAGGAGGCGGGGGAACGCCGTAAGGAGGCCATCGCGGCCGTCGCGCGGAATGCGGGGGTACCCAAGCGTGACGTATTCGATGCGGTGGTAGCGGTAAAGAACGCGCACGATTCCACGGGCGGAAAGCCGACCGGCGAGTAAAGGGCTACGGTTAAAGGCAAAGCCGGACCCGTGCCGTGGCCGCCTTCGCTATGTGAAGGCCAAATCTGCCCCAATAACGCGAAAGGCTGCTGCGCTTCCTCGGAAAGGGGAGTCCACTGGTAAGTGGGCCACCCGCTCGGAGAGAGGAGCTGCCATGAATCACACGGGCAACAGTGGCGGGGGCGAGGCGAGTGACGCGGTCCACGAGTCCTACTCGTTCGCCTGCATGCGCTGCGGGCACGGCTGGGAGCAGGATTACGAGATAGTGCATCTCGAATATGCCGACGGCCGCCCGCACATCGTCTACTACGCGGATGGCGCACGCGTCCCGTCCCCGCTCACTCACCCCACGTGCCTCAATTGCGAGGGACACCTGGTGAGGATCATGCGTTCGGGCCGGGTTTCCACGGCGGAGGCCGCATTGCCGCACCACAGGTCTCCCGTACAGCCGGTGATCCCGCGCACCGCGTGAAACCTCGCACCGCGTGAAAACCTCACGCCACAGGAAACTCTCGCACCACGTGAAACCCCCCACAGCATGATCCGGTGAATTGGCCGTGGCGGGCACGAATTATGATCGCGGGCATGCCGAAGACCGCACAGCCCGCACCGCCGCTGCCCGAACCGCTCCGTGTGCCGGTCGCCGACTCGCACACCCATCTCGACATGCAGGACTCCGGAGTCGAGGAGGCCCTCGCGGCGGCGGCCTCGGTCGGGGTCACCACGGTCGTCCAGGTCGGCTGCGATCTGGAGCGTTCGCGGTGGGCCGCCGAGACCGCCGCCGCTCACGCGTCGGTGCACGCGGCCGTCGCGCTGCACCCCAACGAGGCGCCCCGGGTGCCGGACCTCGACGCGGCGCTGGCGGGGATCGAGGAGCTGGCGGCGCTCCCTCAGGTGCTGGCCGTGGGCGAGACGGGGCTGGACTACTTCCGTACGGGCGAGGACGGCGTCGCCGCGCAGCAGCGCTCGTTCCGCGCGCACGTCGAGATCGCGAAGCGCCTGGACAAGGCCCTGGTCATCCACGACCGCGACGCGCACGAGGACGTGCTGCGCCTCCTCGACGAGGAGGGCGCGCCGGAGCGGACCGTCTTCCACTGCTACTCGGGCGACGCGGCCATGGCGGAGGTCTGCGCGGCCAAGGGCTACTTCATGTCCTTCGCGGGGAACGTCACCTTCAAGAACGCCCAGCCGCTGCGTGACGCGCTCGCCGTCGCGCCGCCCGAGCTGGTGCTGGTGGAGACGGACGCGCCGTTCCTGACCCCGGCACCGTACCGCGGACGGCCCAACGCGCCGTATCTCGTTCCGGTCACCCTGCGCGCGATGGCGGAGACGAAGGGGATGTCCGAGGACGTGCTGGCGGAGCACATCGCCAAGAACACGGCGCGCGCCTTCGGCTACTGAAGCCGCCTCCGGCCGCCGAAGCCGTCGGCACCCCCATATGGGCGACGCTGTGTAGTCGCGCCGCTTTGGAGAGTGACGCGCACTCCGCTACAGTCCCGGCCCGCCACACTGCCGGACGACCTTGGAGTGCCGTGAGTCAGCCGCACGCACCGTATGGCCCGCTGTACGAGACGCCGCAAGGCCCCTGGCACGCGTACGGGCAGGTCGGGAGGCACGGGGAGTACGGGGAGCCGGTTCGCGGGCAGGCGTACGCGCAGCCTTACGGGGCGCACTACGACTCCCCCGAGCCCTCCGACCCGTACGGGGAGTACGCGGGGTACGAGGGGTACGCGGCGGCCCAGGAGCCCGGACCCGAGCCCGAACCCGACGGCCCCGTACCCCCCGCCGCCCCACCCGTCGCCCCCAGCGGCGGACGCGCAGCGGCCCGCAAGGCGGCGGCAGGGTCACGGGGGCGCGGGAGACCGGGGCGCCTGGGGAGACCGGGGCGACCGGTCCCGCGCCCTGACGCGCTGCGGCGGCTGCTCCCGCAGGCGCTGGTCGTCGCGTTCCTCGCGGGCGGCACCTCCGCGTTCGTCGCGCACGACAAGGCGGTGCGGCTCAGCGTCGACGGCACCCCGCGCACCCTGCACACCTTCGCCGACGACGTCGGCGAACTGCTGGAGGACGAGGGCCTGAAGGTCGGCGCGCACGACATCGTCGCGCCGTCCCCGCACGAGCAGCTCGCCAACGGGGACGAGATCGCCGTGCGCTACGGCCGCCCCCTCTCCCTCGAACTCGACGGCAGCCAACGCCGGGTGTGGACCACGGCGCGGACCGTGGACGGCGCGCTCGACCAGTTGGGTGTGCGCGCCGAGGGCGCCTATCTGTCGGTGTCGCGCGGCGCGCGGATCGCGCGGCGGGGCCTGGACCTGTCCGTACGGACGGAGCGCGGCGTCACCTTCGTCGCCGACGGCCGCGAGCACACCGTGCGCACGAACGCGGCCACGGTCGAGGAGGCCCTGCACGAGGCGGGCATCGAGCTGACGGGCGACGACACCACGTCCGTAGCGCTCGACGGCTTCCCGCGCGACGGGCAGGTCATCAAGGTCATGCGCATCACGGGCGGCCAGAAGGTGGAGGAGGAGCGCATCCCGTACGACACCGTGCGCCGCGAGGACGCCTCGCTGAACAAGGGCACCGAGGTCGTGGAGCGGCAGGGGCGCCCTGGGCTGAGGCGGACCACGTACCGGCTGCGCACCGTGAACGGCGTCGAGGAGAAGCCGAAGCGCATCGGTACCGAGGTGGTGCGCCGCCCGCAGACCCGGATCGTCAAGGTGGGGACCAAGCCGATGCCGCGGTCCGTCGCGGGCGCCGACCATCTCAACTGGGGCGGTCTCGCGCAGTGCGAGTCGGGCGGCAGGCCGGACGCGGTGGACCCGTCGGGGACGTACGGCGGGCTGTACCAGTTCGACACCCAGACCTGGCGGCGCCTCGGCGGCAGCGGGAGGCCGCAGGACGCGTCGGGTGCCGAGCAGACGTTCCGCGCGAAGAAGCTCTACGTGGACAGGGGCGCGAGCCCGTGGCCGCACTGCGGGCGGCGACTCACGCGGTGAGCGCGCCCGTAAACTGACGCGGTGAGCGCAGCCCCCGACGACCCAGCCCCCGGCCCCTCCGACGGCCCGGCCCCCGGCCCCGACGCCGGGCACGCCGACCCCCTCCTCGGCGCCGCCGACATCCGCGAACTCGCCGACGCGCTGGGGGTGCGCCCCACCAAGCAGCGCGGCCAGAACTTCGTCATCGACGCCAACACCGTCCGCCGGATCGTGCGCACGGCCGGTGTACGCGCCGACGACGTGGTGGCCGAGATCGGCCCGGGGCTCGGCTCGCTGACGCTCGGGCTGCTGGAGACGGCGGAGCGGGTGACGGCCATCGAGATCGACGACGCGCTCGCCGCGGGGCTGCCAGCGACGGTAAGCGCGCGGCTGCCCGAGCGCGCCGGCCGCTTCGCGCTGGTGCACGCCGACGCGATGCGGGTGGGGCCCGCTGACCTGCCGGGCCCGCCGCCGACCGCGCTCGTCGCCAACCTGCCCTACAACGTCGCGGTGCCCGTGCTGCTGCACATGCTCGCGGTCTTCCCGACGATCGAGCGCACGCTCGTCATGGTCCAGTCCGAGGTCGCCGACCGGCTGGCCGCCGCGCCGGGTTCGAAGGTGTACGGGGTGCCGTCGGTCAAGGCCGCCTGGTACTGCGAGGTGAAGCGGGCCGGGGCGATCGGCCGCAACGTCTTCTGGCCCGCGCCCAACGTCGACTCGGGCCTGGTCTCGCTCGTACGCCGCGAGCCGCCGCGCACGAGCGCGGCCAGGGACGAGGTCTTCACGGTGGTCGACGCGGCGTTCGCGCAGCGCCGCAAGACGCTGCGCGCGGCGCTCGCGGGCTGGGCGGGCTCGGCGGCGGCTGCGGAGGAGGCGCTGCGCGCCGCCGGGGTGTCGCCCCAGGCGCGGGGCGAGGGGCTGACGGTCGAGGAGTTCGCCGCCATCGCCGAGCACGGGCCGCGCGGCGGCACGGGTTCCGGTTCCGGCGAAGGGGGACGGCGTACGTACGCACGCGAGGACGGCAGCGGGGACGGCGGCGGCACGGACGCCGCGCACGGCACAGGGCACGAGAACCACCACGAGAACAGCCACGAGGAGAACGGCCGCAGCGGCCGGAACGGAAAGCACAGGGGGAGCGCCGCGTGACCAGCACCGTCACCGTCCGGGTACCGGCCAAGGTCAACGTCCAGTTGGCGGTCGGCGGACGCCGCGCCGACGGCTTCCACGACCTGGCCAACGTCTTCCTGGCCGTCAGCCTCTTCGACTCGGTGAGCGCCACCCCAGCCGACGCGCTGCGGCTGACCGCCTCCGGGCCCGACGCGGGCGAGATCCCGCTCGACGGCACCAACCTCGCGGCCCGCGCGGCGAACGCGCTGGCCGCACGGCACGGCCTGGAGCCGCGCGTGCACCTGCACATCGCGAAGGACATCCCCGTCGCGGGCGGCATGGCGGGCGGCAGCGCCGACGCGGCGGGCGCGCTGCTCGCCTGCGACACGCTGTGGGGTACGAACACCTCGCGGGACGAGCTGCTCGCGCTCTGCGCCGAACTGGGCTCCGACGTGCCGTTCAGCCTGGTGGGCGGGGCCGCGCTGGGGCGGGGCAGGGGCGAGCTGCTGACGCCGCTGGAGACCGGCGGGTCGTTCCACTGGGTGTTCGCCGTCGCCGAGGGCGGGCTGTCCACACCGGCCGTCTACGGCGAGTGCGACCGGCTGCGCGAGAGCGCCGGTACGGGTGCGGGCGTCGCCGACGTCCCCGCGCCCGAGCCGTCGGACAGGCTGCTGGAGGCGCTGCGCACGGGCGACGCGGCGACGCTGGCCGGGGCGCTCTCCAACGACCTCCAGGCCGCTGCCGTCTCGCTGCGGCCCTCGCTCGCCGAGACGCTGGAGGCGGGCACGGCGGCCGGTGCGCTGGCCGCGCTGGTCTCGGGTTCCGGGCCGACGTGCGCGTTCCTCGCGAAGGACGCCGAGTCGGCGGCCTCCGTCGCCGAGTCCCTCCTCGCTTCCCGCACCTGCCGCACCGCCCGCCCCGCAACGGGCCCCGCCCCCGGAGCGCGGGTCCTCGCCTGATTCGTAAATAGATCGCGTCCAAGGTCGAGAAGCCCGATCCGCCTTCGATTTACAGGCCAACAGGGTGGGGCTCAGCCTCCGGACTACTGACCCTGGACGATGCAACGGCCGCCGCGCGGCCCTGCCCGTCCGGGCCCCGGGGCCGGCCGGTCGGCCCGACCGGCCGGTGAGCGGCTGGCCTCGGCGCCCCGCCCAGCATGCGTCTGCCGCAACCCGTGCGCCTGGGAGCCCAGCGCGCCGTGCGGCCCGCTCAGCCATGTCCAGCGCATCCGATGCCTCCGGTGTCGACGGCGTGGCCGACGCCCGGTCGGCCCGACCGACCGGTGAGCACCCGGGGGTCCCGGCACCCCGGCCCAGCACGCCGCCTGCCGCGGCCCCCGCTCCCGAGGACCCAGCACACCGCGCGGCCCGCTCACCTGCTCAACCCACCGGTCGGCCATGACCGGTGCATCCGGTGTCGGCGCGGACCGACGCCCGCTCGGCCGGTGAACAACCGGACCCCGGCACCCCGGCCCAGCACGCCGCCTGCCGCGGCCCCGCGCCCGGGGACCCAGCACACCGCGCGGCCCGCTCACCTGCTCAACCCACCGGTCGGCCATGACCGGTGCATCCGGTGTCGGCGCGGACCGACGCCCGCTCGGCCGGTGAACAACCGGACCCCGGCACCCCGGCCCAGCACGCCGCCTGCCGCGGCCCCGCGCCCGGGGCCCAGCGCCCATGTCCGGTGCACCCGACGCATCCGATGCCGACACGGACCGGTGCCCGATCGGCCGATGAGCGGCCGGGTCCCGCATGCCGTCTACTGCGGCCCCCTCCCCCGGGGAATCAGCGCACCGTGCCGCCCGCTGACCCGCTCAGCTCACCGCTCGGCCGTGACCAGTGCATCCCGTGCCAGCACGGACCGACGCCCGGCTGGCCCAGCGCAGCGGCTTGGCTCGTGAACAGCCCAGCGCAGCGCCCCCGCTCAGGCGCGGTCCTGGCCGCGCAGGGCGCGGCGGAGGCCGAGGTTGCTGAAGGTGAGGCCGCCGTCCACGGGGAGGGTGACGCCGGTGATCCAGGCGGCGTCGGACGAGGCGAGGAAGGCGGCGGCCGACGCGATGTCGCCGGGGTGCCCGACGCGGCCGAGCGGATACTCCGCGGCGGCGCGCTCCAGCGCCTCGCCCCTCCCCGCCCAGTTGGGCGTGTCGACCGTGCCGGGCGCGATGAGGTTGACGCGCACGCCGCGCGGGGCGCTCTGGCCCGCGAGCGTGCGGGTCAGGCTGGCCAGGCCCGCCTTCGCGGCGCTGTAGGCGTGGTTGCCGAAGTCCTGGCTGCCGTTGACGGAGCCGATGTTGACGATGGCACCCCGGCCCCCGGACGCCGCCAGATAGGGCATGGCGGCGCGGGAGCAGCGGAAGGCGCCGTTCAGGGTGATGTCCATGTCGCGCAGCCAACTGTCGTCCGACGCGTCCTCGAAGGAGTCGGCGTCGGGATGGCAGGAGTAGGCGTTGTTCACGAGGACGTCGAATCCGCCGAAGCGTTTCGCCACGAGCGCTGCCGTCTCCTCGACGGCGATCCTGTCCCCCACGTCGCAAGCGCGGCTCTCGGCCTCGCCGCCCGCCTCACGGATCCGTTCGGCGGCCTTCGCGGCCCGCGTCCCGTCGAGATCCGTCACCAGCACCTTCGCGCCCTCGTCCGCGAGCCGCCTGGCGATCGCCTCTCCGATCCCCCGCCCCGCGCCCGTCACCAGCGCCGCGTACCCCTCGAATCGCCGCATCGGGCGAGGCTAGCGCAGAACGCGCGCGCCGATCACCCGTACGAGACCCCTGAATCACGGCCCTGGCAGGGGCCGGGAATGCGCGGGGGCCCGGCGGGCGCTGATCATGGGAGGGCGCGGTCACCGGCCGGGACAGGCGAACCGAGCAAGCAGAGCAAGCAGAGCGAGACGGACGAGAAGTGGACAGCATCTGGCACGGCGAACAGCTCGACCTGGACGCCTACCTGGCCCGTATCGGCTACGGCGGGGAGCGCGCACCCACCTTCGACGCGCTGCGCGAGCTGCACCGCGCGCACGTGCTGGCGCTCCCGTTCGAGAACCTGGAGATCATCCTCGGCCGCGGCATCCCGCTGGACCTGGCCGCGCTCCAGGACAAGCTGGTGCACCGTCGGCACGGCACACGCGGCGCCTACTGCTTCGAGCACGTCACGCTCTTCGCCGCGGCCCTGGAGCGCTTCGGCTTCGGGCTGACGGGGCTGATGGGCCGGGTGCGGATGGGCTCGGACAAGGTCAAGCCGGAGACCCACGCGATGCTGCGCGTGGAGACGGCGGAGACGGCAGAGGGCCCGGAGACGGGGCGCGTGTGGCTGTGCGACGTCGGCTTCGGGTCCAGCCCGCTCACCCCGGTCGAGCTGGCCGACGGTGCGGAGGCGAGCGCCGACGACTGGCGCTACCGCCTGGAGTGGCGCACGGTGACGCCCGGCGCGCGGGGCTGGATGCTGTACGCGTGGGACGCGGCGGAAGGCCGCTGGTTCGACCGCCACGGCACGACGCCGGACCCGCGCTACCCCGTCGACTACGAGGTCGCGAACCACTTCGTCGCCACCCACCCTCGCTCCCCCTTCGTCACGCGTCCCTTCATCCAGCGGGTGCTGCCCGACCGGCTGCATGTGCTGGACGGGCTGACGCTGACGACCACCCGGCCGCTCGACGGCTCCCGCGAGGCGCGCGAGCTGGCGCCGGGCGAGGTACCCGAGGCGCTGGACGGTCTCTTCGGCATCCGGCTGGAGGCCGAGGACGCGCGGCGGCTGGTCGCCGGGCTGAACCCGTAGCGCTCCCTTCGTCGCCCGGCAGGCGCCGTCAGCCGCAGGCGCGCAGTGCCCGTACGAGGGCCTCGGCGCGCGGGTCCGAGGTGACCGAGCGCTGCATCGCGCGGGTGACGTAGGCGAATCCTGTCCCCGTCTCGGGGTCGGCGAAGGCCAGCGAGCCGCCGCGCCCCGGGTGCCCGAACGAGCCGGGGCCCAGCATCGGCGAGGCCGGGCCGTGCAGCATGAAGCCGAGGCCGAAGCGGGTGGAGACGACGAGCACCTGGTCGGGGCCCGAGGACTCCTCGGATCTGGCCTGGGTGAGCGTCGCCGGGGTGAACAGCCGCCGCCCGGCGCACGCGGCCTCCGGTTCCGGCTCCGCGCCCGGCGTCTCCGTCTCCGTCCCCGTCCCCGTCCCCGTCCCCGGCTCCGCGTGTACGGGGCCGATGAGCGCCGCGTAGAAGCGGGAGAGGGAGCGGGCCGTCGCGATGCCCGCTGAGCCGGGGAGTCCGGCGGCGCGGTAGGGGACGTCGTTCTCGTCGGGGTGCGGGTCGATGGAGCCGAAGGCGCGGCTGGTCAGCGAGGCCGGGTCCTCGTAGGCGTCGGTGACGGAGCGCTTGGGCCGCACGCGCAGCCCCTTGGCCGCCGGCGGGGGCGGCGTCTCGACGCGCTCACTGTGCGCGACCCGCCACTGCCCTGACGCGGGCAGCCCGAACCAGAGCGCGAGGTCGAGCGGGCGGGCGATCTCCTCGGCGAACCAGCGGCCGAGTGAGCGCCCCGTCGCCCTCCGCACGAGTTCGCCGAGCAGCCAGCTAAAAGTGTGCGGGTGGTAGCCGTGCGCGGTGCCGGGCTGCCAGGCAGGCGTCTGCGCGACGAGGGCGCGACGGCCGCTGACGCCGTCGATGGCCTCCTGCGGGGTGAGCGGCACATCGAGCGCGGGCACTCCGGCGCGATGCGAGAGCAGGTGCCGTACCAGCACGCGTTCCTTGCCGTTCGCCTTGAACTCGGGCCAGTAGGTGCCGACGGGCGCGTCCAGGTCGAGCTGTCCGCGCTGGTGCAGGATGTGCGGCACGGAGGCCGCTGGCCCCTTGCCCGCCGAGCGGACGACGACCGCCGTCCCCCGGGTCCACGGCTCCCCGTCGGGCCCCTTGGTGCCGCCCCACAGATCCACGACCTTGCGCCCGTGCCTGTGCACCGTCACGGCCGCGCCGGTGTCGCCGCGCTCGGCGAAGTTGCGTACGAAGGCGTCCCGGACCGGTTCAAAACCGTCCGCCACCGTGCCCTGGACGTCGACCACGTTTTCTTCGCTCCCGCCGCTTTCCGTCTGCTGTGCGACATCCATGGTGCAACGGGCCGCTGATGCGGTTACGCACCGGGACCGGCTTCGGGCCCCGGCCGGGCGGGCTCACGGCCCGCTCGCGCGGCCCCACGCGATCCACTCGCGCGGGTCGCCGAGGCCCACTCGTACGGGGCCCCGCGCGGGCTCGCGCTACCGGCCGCCCGGCACCGTGACCGACCTCGGGTCGAAGCCGAACGGCAGCTCCAGCCGGTGCGCGGCCATCAACTCGCCGTCGCACAACAGCTCCTGCGTGCCGCCGTCCGCCGCGATGACCCCGTCGCTGAGGACGACGGAGCGCGGGCACAGCTCCAGCGCGTACGGGAGGTCGTGCGTGACCATCAGCACGGTGACGTCCAGGGCGCGCAGGATGTCGGCGAGTTCGCGGCGCGAGGCCGGGTCGAGGTTGGAGGAGGGCTCGTCGAGGACGAGGATCTCGGGGCGCATCGCGAGCACGGTGGCCACGGCGACGCGGCGGCGCTGCCCGAACGAGAGGTGGTGCGGCGGGCGGTCCGCGTACGCCGCCATGCCGACCTGGGCCAGCGCGTCGTGCACCCGCGACTCCAGCTCGGCGCCGCACAGCCCGGCCGAGGCGGGCCCGAAGGCCACGTCCTCGCGGACGGTCGGCATGAAGAGCTGGTCGTCGGGGTCCTGGAAGACGATGCCGACGCGGCGGCGGATCTCGGCCAGGTCCCGCTTGCCGACGGGCAGCCCGGCGACGGTGACGGAGCCCGCGCCCGCCGTGAGGATGCCGTTGAGGTGGAGGACGAGGGTGGTCTTGCCCGCACCGTTGGGGCCGAGCAGCGCGACGCGCTCGCCCCGCTGGACGGTGAGGTCGACGCCGAACAGTGCCTGGTGGCCGTCGGGGTACGCGTAGGCCAGCCCGGAGACCTGGAGGGAGGGGGTCGGGGGCGACATGGGGTGCGAGTGGTGGTTCGGGCGGGGGTTCGGGCGGGGGTTCGGGTCGGTCACAGCAGCCATCCCAGCAGGCAGATCGCGAGGGCGGAGAGCGGGAGCGCGGCGGCGCGGCGCCACTGCGCGCCGGACGCGGTCACCTCGTCGATGACGGGCATCGAGCCGGTGTAGCCACGGCTGACCATGGCGAGGTGGACGCGTTCGCCGCGCTCGTAGGAGCGGATGAACAGGGCACCGGCGGACTTGGCGAGCACGCCCCACTGCCGTACGCCACGGGCCTCGAAGCCCCGGGAGAGGCGGGCGATGCGCATGCGGCGCATCTCGTCGGTGACGACGTCCCCGTAGCGGACCATGAACGAGGCGATCTGGACGAGCAGCGGGGGCAGCCGCAGCCGCTGGAGTCCGAGGAGGAGTTCCCGCAGTTCGGTCGTCGAGGCCAGCAGGACGGAGGCGGCGACGCCGAGGGTGCCCTTGGCGAGGACGTTCCACGCGCCCCACAGCCCCGGCACGGACAGCGACAGCGCCCCCAGCACAGGCACGTCCACCTCGGTGCGCTGCCCCTCGGCCACGAACGGCATCAGCACGGCGAAGGCGACGAACGGCACCTCGATCAGCATCCGCTTCAGCACCCGCGCGGGCGCCACGCGGGCCACGGCGGCGACGGCCGCGAGCAGCACCGCGTACAGCCCGAAGGCCCACATCGCCTCGCGCGGCGTGGAGACGACCACGACGACGAAGCAGAGGACGGCGGCGAGCTTGCAGTGCGGCGGCAGGGCGTGCACGGGCGAGTGCCCGTGCTGGTAGAGCAGATGCGCGTGTCCGGCGCCCATGTCAGACCTGACCGCCCTGGCCGGGTTCGCTTCCGGACCGGGAAGTTGAGGTGGCCGAGGGTGACGTTGATGCGGCGGCGGCCGTGCGGCGGCGTACGACGAGGAAGACGCCCGAGCCGACGGCGAGCGTCACCCCGACACCGATGACGCCCGCGAGGCCGCCCGAGAGGCGGGAGTCCGCGATGTCCTTGACGCCGTAGTCGGCCAGCGGGGAGTCCTCGGCGGCGTGGTCCTCCGCCTTCTTGTCGATGCCGTTGTCGGCGGCGACCTTCTCCAGCCCGTCGGGGCTGGCAGACGCGTAGAAGCTGACGACACCCGCGCAGACGAGGGCCGCGACGAGCCCGGCGAGCCAGATCCGCCACGTGGAGCGGCGGCCCGTGGCCGTCGCGCCGGGCTCCTCCGCGTCCGGGCCGGAAGCGGAAGTGGAAGCGGAAGCCGGAACGGAAGCCGGAACGGAAGCGGCAGGGGGCGTGCCCTGAGCGCCCGAGCCGGGGGCCGCGGGTGCCGCCGGGCTCACCACGCGCAGCGCGAGCGGCGAGGCCATCACGTCCCGCGCGCCGTGCACGAGGTCGGGGCGCACGGCGACGACGGCGCCGACGGTCAGCGCCGTGATCGCGGCCTCCCCGATGCCGATCAGCACATGGACCCCGACCATCGCGGCGAAGACCTTGCCGAGCGCGACGTCGGCCGTGCCGCCGAGCGCGTAGATGAGGGTGAAGGCGACGGCGGCGGCGGGCACGGATATCAGCGCGGCGACGAACGAGGCGGCCGTGACCGCGCCCTTGCGCGCAGGACCCGTGCCCTTGCCGCGCGTCAGGACGCGCAGCAGGCCGCGGAAGATCCCGTACGCGACGAGGACGGTGACCACGCCCATGTCCGTGATGTTGACGCCCAGCGCGGTGAGCCCGCCGTCGGCGAAGAGGATGCCCTGCATCAGCAGGACGACGGCCACGCAGAGCACACCCGTGTACGGGCCGACGAGTATCGCGGCCAGCGCACCGCCCAGCAGATGGCCGCTCGTACCGGCCGCGACGGGGAAGTTGAGCATCTGCACGGCGAAGATGAACGCCGCGACCAGCCCGGCCAGCGGTGCGGTCCGCTCGTCCAGCTCGCGGCGCGCACCGCGCAGCGAGACGGCGACGGCACCGGCGGCGACCACGCCCGTCGCGACGGATACGGGTGCGTTGATGAATCCGTCGGGGACATGCATGCGGCGCTCCGGTTCTCGACACTCCCAGCTCTGACGGCTGGCTGCGCAACCGTTTGATGATAGTCGCTACCTGCAAACCCTTTGCAAGAGTGCCTTGTGCGCGACTACGGAGCGGGGTGGGACGGGCCGGGACCGGACGGGGCGGGGCGGGACCGTCAGCGGTACTGGCACACGTAGACGGGGTGTGCGCCGACGCACGTCCCGTGCGGCGCGACGGCGGAGCCCGTCGTGGAAGCCGTCGCCGAGCCCGTCGTGGAGCCCGTGGGCGCGGTCGGCGTGGGGCTCTGCTCCGGTATGTGGCTCGGGCTGGGCGAGGGCGCGGGCGACGAGGGCTCTTCCGAGGGGGAACCGGAAGGAGATCCGGAAGGCGAGTCCGACGGGTCCCGCGAGGGATCAGGCGTCGGGCTGTCCGAGGGCCCGTCCGTCGCGGGGCTGTCCGAGGGGGAGTTCGACGGGGACTTCGACGGAGGGTCCGAAGGGGAGTCGGAGGGCTCGCGCGAGGCGGGCCCGCCGGAGGGTGCCGTCGAGTCCTCGGGCTCCGTGGACTCCGGGCGCTGCGCGGTCTCCTTGGACTCCTTGGACTCCTTGGACTCCGGGCGGGGGTAGCGCGTGTCCGGGTGGCCGTTCGTCTCCGTCGGGCCGGCGCTTCCGGGGCCGGGGGTGCGCTCCCCGGACCCGTCCTTACCCCCGTAAGAGGAGGACGGGGGCGCCGTCGACTCGCCGGAGCCCTGGGCACGCTCACCCGCAGGCTGCTCGTGCCCCGTGACGGCCAGCCCGGCCACGGCCACCGCGCCGACGGCCGCGAGGCCCACGACCCCCACCGTGGCCTGCGTCGGCAGCTTCCCGACCGTCTCCCTGGCGAACCGCAGGGGCCCGAGCACGACGCCCGAGACCCCGGACCCGCCGGAACCGGAAGCCGAACCGGACCCGGACCCGGAGGACCCGGAACCCGAGGCCGCGCCCGCCCCGGCCAGCGCCGCCCAGACCTTCGCGCCGCCACCCGCCAGGACCACCAACAGCGCCGGCCCGACCAGCGCGGGCAGCCTGTCGTTCGCGCGCATCAGCAGCGCCATCCGCTCCCGGCAGTCGGCGCACTCCCCCAGGTGCCGCTCCAGGTCACGGGTGGCACGGTCGGAGCCCATGCCCCGCACATGCGCGGGCAGCCGCTCCCAGTGCGCGGCGCAGGCGGCGTCCCTCGGGGTGCCGGGCTGCTGGCGCAGGAACCCCTGGCGCAGCCCTTCGCGGGCCCGGTGCAGCAGGACGGCCGTCGCGTTGCGGCTGGAGCCGAGCGTGCGGCCCACCGCCTCCAGCGGCTGGTCCTCCGCCTCGGCCAGCCACAGCGCCTTCACCTGCCGCTCGGGAAGCTGCTCCAGCACCCTGGCCAGCAGGTCCACGTAAGCGACCCGCTGCCCCGGGTCACCGCCGGGCCCGGCGCCCGGCCCGGACCCCGGGCCCAGCCCGCGCGGGGTCTCGCGGGCCTGCGCCGCACCGACCGTCAGGGCGAGGTTGCGCACGACGGTACGGAGGTAGGCGGGGACGTTCTCGACCTCGTACCCCGAGGAGATCCGCCGCCAGACCCGGAAGTGGGCCTCGGCGACCAGGTCCTCGGCCAGCCAGGGGTTGGCCGTCAGGGTGCGCGCGTAGGAGACGAGCCCGGGGTGCTCCTCCTCGTAGACGCGCGCGTACGCCTGCGCGTCGGAGACAGCACCGGTGCCGGTATCGGCGGCGGCCTCGGCTTCGGCCCCCTCGGCGCGGTGTCGGGGGTCGTTCATGGCAGGAAACTCCCTTGGCTGGTGCGACTTAAACCGTAAGTGCCATTTGACCCATTTAGAGGTGGCATAGGTCACATTCCGCCAGCCCTGTGGCACAGCTCACCCCGTTTTCCGGGTGACCCCCGTAATGCACCACGCGTCTCACAGGTCGAAGGGGCAACACGGAGCTGTGCGGCTCCGGCGCCCCCGACCCCCAGAGGAGCAGACGATGTCCGCAGTCATCGACCACATCGCACAGGCACGCCTGATCGCTCAGCCGCCCGCCGGGCGGACGCTGAGCGCTGCCCTCCGGTACGACGGTGGCGACCCGCTCGCCGTCCGGCTCGTCTTCCCCGCCGACGCGTCCCTCGACGGGGCCGAGGTGACCTGGGCCTTCGCCCGCGATCTGCTGATCGAGGGGCTGCGCGCCCCCTCGGGCGACGGCGACGTGCACGTCTGGCCCTGTGGACCCGACCGTACGGTGATCGAGCTGCGCTCGCCGGAGGGCGTCGCCCTGCTGGAGTTCCGCAGCGCGGATCTGCGGCACTTCCTGCTGCGCTCGTACGACGTCGTGGCCCCCGGCAAGGAACCCCTGCGGCTCGGGCTCGAACGCGGGCTCGCCGCACTGCTCAGGGGTGTGTAGCCATGGCCACCGGACACCTGACCCACGGCCGCCCCGGCGCCCCGCCGACGCCCCCGACACCGCCGACGCCGCCCCTGGCGACGGCACCCGCACCGGCGAACGCCCCCGGCACCCCTGGCGCCCCCGGCGTCGCCGCGGGCCGTGACGGCGGCGACCTGCACGCGACGGCCGACACCCCGTACGGGCTGCGGCTGCTGATCGGCGACGTACGCGGCAAGGGCCCGGAGGCGGCCGGGGGCGCGAACGCGCTGCTCGGCGCGTTCCGCACGGCCGCGCACCGCGCGCCCACGCTGCACACCCTCGTCGACATGCTGGAACAGGCCATGCTCCGGCACACCTCGCGCCGCGAGGGGCCGCTGGCCGACGAGCACTTCGCCTCCGTCGTGGCGGCCGAGCTGAGCCCCGTGACCGGCGTGCTGCGCCTGCTCAACCGGGGCCACCCCGCGCCCCTGCTGCTGCGCCCCGGGCTCCCTGGACACCCGTCCGGGCACGGCACCGTACGGGCGCTGAAGCCGGTGCGGCCCGGTCTGCCCCTCGGGCTGCGGGCGCTGGCCCCGGCGCGGGGTGCGGCCGGTACCGTCGCGCTGGCCTTCCCCGAGGATGCCACGCTCCTGCTGATGACGGACGGCACGACCGAGGCCCGCGACGCGCGGGGCGCCTTCTACGACCCCGTGCGGCGGCTGGCCCCGTACGCCGCGAGCACCCCCGCAGAGCTGGTCCGGCACCTGCGCCGCGACGTGCACGCGCACACGGACGGCCACGTCAGGGACGACATGGCCGTGCTGGCGATGCGCCCTTCGCGGGCGCGGGCCGCCGCCTCCCGCTGGGAGACGGCCACCACGCCGTAGCCGCCTGAGCCGGGCGGACGTACCGGCCGGGCGGCGCGAGGGACCCGGCGCATCGCACCGGGCCCCCCTCGGCCCCCGTCGGACAGGGGCCCGTCGGACCGGGGCCCGTCAGACCCCGCTCGACTCGTGGTCGCGCTGCCTCGGGATCCACGGCTTCGGTGCGGGCCCGCGGGACTCGCCGGACCCGTCACCGTCGGCCCCCTTGGGCGCTTCTGCCTCCAGCCGCCGGCGCAGCTTCTCGCCCTCCACGTCGACGTTCGGGAGGATGCGGTCGAGCCGGCCCGGCAGCCACCACGCCTTCTTGCCCAGCAGCGCGAGCACGGCCGGGACGATGGCCATCCGCACCACGAACGCGTCGAAGAGGATCGCGACGGCGAGGCCGAAGCCCATCATCTTGATCATCGCTTCCGAGGCCCCGATGAAGCCCGCGAAGACGCTGATCATGATCACCGCGGCCGCCGTGACGACGCGGGCACCCAGCTCGAACCCGGTGATGACGGCCTGCCCCGGCCCCTCCCCGTGCACATACGCCTCGCGCATGCGCGTCACCAGGAAGACCTCGTAGTCCATCGCCAGGCCGAAGATGACCCCGACCATGAAGATCGGCATCATGCTCATGATCGGCCCGGTCTGCTCGACGCCGATCAGCCCCGCCAGCCAGCCCCACTGGAAGACGGCCACCACGGCACCCAGCGCCGCCAGGACCGACAGCAGGAAGCCGAGCGCGGCCTTCAGCGGGACGAGCACGGAGCGGAAGACGAGCATCAGCAGCAGGAAGGCCAGCCCGACGACGAGCGCCAGGTAGGGCACGAGCGCGTCGTTCATCACCTGGGAGAAGTCGATGGTGACGGCCGTCGCGCCCGAGACCAGCACCTTCGCGCCCGTCGCGGACTCGATCTGACCCGCCTGGTCGCGGATGGCGTGGACGATGTCCTCGGTCTCCGTGCTGCTCGGCCCCGACTCCGGGATGGCGGTGAGGGTCGCGGTGTCGCCGGTCTTGTTGAAAACGGGCGGCGCGGCGGCCACGACGCCGTCGGTCTTCGCGACCCGCTCGCCGACCTCACGCGCCGCCGCCTTCGGATCGTCGCTCTGCCGGGTGTCGACGACCACCATCAGCGGCCCGTTGAAGCCGGGCCCGAAGCCGTCGGACAGCAGGTCGTACGCCTTGCGCTGCGTGGTGTCCGCGGGCTGGTTGCCCTCGTCGGGCAGGCCGAGCTGCATGCTCGCGGCCGGTACGGCGATGGCGCCGAGGCCCAGTACGGCCACGGCGAGCACCATCAGCGGACGGCGCAGCACGAAACCCGCCCAGCGCGCGCCCGCCGGGGGCCTGGCGCCCTCGGCGCGCCGGGCCGGTACCCCGGTCCCGGGGTTGGCCTTGCGCACCTTGCGCCCGTAGATGCGCTTGCCGACGAGGCCGAGCGCGGCGGGCACCAGCGTGATCGCCACGAGGACGGCGATGACGACGGTTCCCGCTGCGGCGAGGCCCATCTTGGTGAGGACCGGGATGTTGACGACGGCGAGTCCCGCGAGCGCGATGACCACCGTCAGCCCGGCGAACACGACGGCGGAGCCCGCCGTGCCCACGGCCCGGCCAGCGGCCTCCTCACGCTCCCGGCCCCCGACCAGTTCGGCGCGGTAGCGGGAGGCGATGAACAGGGCGTAGTCGATGCCGACCGCGAGGCCGATCATCATCGCCAGGGTGGTGGTGTTGGCCGACAGGCCGAGCGGCGAGCCCAGCACGGCGATGCCCGAGATGCCGATCATGACGCCGATCAGCGCCGTGATCAGCGGCAGCCCGGCCGCCACCAGCGAGCCGAAGGTGAGGACGAGGACGACGGCGGCGACGGCGATGCCGAAGATCTCGCCGTTGCCCATGTCGGGCTCGGTCAGCAGCGCGTCGCCGCCCGTCTCGACGGTCAGCCCCGCGTCGCGCCCGTGCTGGGCCGCGTCCTCGATGCCCTCGCGGGTGGCGTCGGTGAGGTCGGTGGTGGCGACCTTGTAGGTCACCGAGGCGTAGGCGGTGGTGCCGTCCTTGCTGACGGCGCCGCTCTTCGGCGCGAACGGGTCGGAGACGGCGGCGGCCTGCCCGCCGTCGCCCAGCTCCTTCACCGTCTCCTGGACGGCGGCCCTGTTGTCGGTGGCCGTGATCTTCTCGCCGTTCGGTGCGCGGAAGACCATGCGGGCCGTGGCGCCGTCGGCGTTGGCGTCGGGGAAGCGGTCCTCCAGGAGGTCGAAGGCTTTCTGGGCCTCCGTGCCGGGGAGCGCGAAGTCGTCGTCCGGTGGACTGGAAGCGGTGGAGGCGCCCACTCCGGCGGCGACGAGCAGCGCCACCCATATGAGGGCGACGAAGCGGCGCCGCCGGAAGGCGAGTCTGCCGAGCTTGTACAGGAACGTGGCCACGAGCGTGTCTCTCCGGTCTCGGATCGGTATGGACGGAAGACGAAAACGGAGGCTGACGTCCCGGGTGGGGGGCCACGGTCGTGCCACGGGTGTCAGCTCATGCCAAAAGACGCCGCCTCGCACGAGGAGGGTGAGCGCGGGCGCGTAATGAGGGGTACGTCACAGGGTGAGGGTGAACCGTACGAGTTGCCGGAGGGCGGTTCGCCGCGAAACATACCTTTCATGGCGCATCCAGCACGATGTCCGGCTTCTTCCTCGACGGGATACGCGATGGCATGTGGCCGTGGGGGAACCCGTGGCTGAGGGAACGCAGGGGGACGTCTATCTCCGGTACCCGCATCTGCACGGCGACCTCATCTGCTTCGTCGCCGAGGACGACCTCTGGGTCGCGCCCCTCGTCCCGGACCCCGACATGTCCAACACCGCGCCCCCGTCCTCCCCGTCGGCCACCGACCGCAAGGCGCGCCCCTGGCGGCTGACCGTGGACAGGACGCGCATCGGCACCCCGCGCTTCTCGCCCGACGGCACGCACATCGCGTACACCAACTGGCGCAGCCTCGACCCCGAGGTCTATCTCGCGCCCGTGGACGGCGGCCCCGCGCGGCGGCTCACCTACTGGGGAGCCCGCGACACCCGCGTGTGCGGGTGGACGCCCGAGGGGGACATCCTCGCCGTCGCGTCGCACGGGATGCCCTTCTCGTACTACACGTGGTCCTACCGCTTGCCCACCGACGGCAGCCCCGGCAGCCGCCTGCCGTGGGGGCCCGTCGCGGACATCGCCGTCGCCGAGCTGGACGGGGAGCGCAGGACGCTGCTGCTCACCGGCAAGCCCCCGCACGAACCGGCCGCCTGGAAGCGGTACCGGGGCGGGGCCATGGGGAAGCTGTGGCTGCACGGGGACGAGGTGCTGCCGGGGATCGGGGGGCATCTGGACTCGGTGATGTTCGTGGGGTCGCGGATCGCGTTCCTCTCGGACCACGAGGGCGTCGGCAACCTGTACTCCTGCCGCCCCGACGGCTCCGACCTGCGACGGCACACCGACCACGCGGACTTCTACGCCCGCCACGCGTCCACCGACGGACGCCGCGTCGTCTACCAGTGCGCGGGCGACCTCTGGCTCGTCGACGACTTCTCGCGCACCGGCACCCCGCGCCGCCTCGACGTCCGGCTGGGCGGACCGCGCGCGGGCCGCCGTACGTACCAGGTGCCTGCCGCCGCCAACGTCGACTCCCTCGCCGTGGACCCGACGGGGCGGGCCAGCGCCGTCTGCGTACGCGGCAGCCTCTACTGGCTCACCCACCGCGACGGCCCCGCGCGCACCATCGCCGACACTCCGGGCGTGCGGGTGCGGATGCCGGAGATGCTGGGGGACACGGGGCGGATCGCTTACGTGACGGACGCGGACGGCGAGGACGCCGTCGAGATCGCGGACCTGCCGCGCGCGATGCGTCCGCGCCCGCCGCGGAGGCTGGCCGCCGGGCTGCTCGGGAGGGTACGCGAGCTGGTCGCCTCGCCCGACGGCGAGACGCTCGCCGTCGCGTCGCACGACGGGCGGCTCCTGCTGGTGGATCTGCGCGAGCTGAGCGCGGAGGACGGCGCGGCGGGATCGACGGGCGGGGCGGGCGGGGCGGGCGCGGCGGGCGCGGCGGGCGCGGGCAAGGGCCCCGTGCTGCGCAGGGCGGACGTCGCGCCCGCGCCGGAACCCGAGCAGCCGGAGCGGCCGGAGCAGGCTGCGCAGCCGGAGCAGCCGGAGAAGGCCGCGCAGCCCGAGCAGCCCGAGCCGGATGATGCGACGGTGCCCCGCTTCACCGTCACCGAGCTGATCCGCTCCCTCAACGGCCCCGTGCACGACCTCGCCTTCTCCCCCGACTCGCGCTGGCTGGCCTGGGCGCATCCGGGCGTCGGGCGCTCGCTCAGCCAGATCAAGATCGCGAAGCTGGACGGGAAGGGCCCCGTCGGCGGCGCGGGCCCCGTCCTGGACGTGACGGACGGCCGGTTCGAGGACGAGCAGCCGGTGTTCACGCGCGACGGCCGCTACCTGGCGTTCCTCTCCTGGCGCGGCTTCGACCCCGTCTACGACGTGCACACCGGCGACCTCTCCTTCCCGCTCGGCTGCCGCCCGTACCTCGTCCCCCTGTCCTCCGCGACGCCCTCGCCCTTCGCGCTGTCCCCGGAGGGCCGCCCGGCGGCTGGCGGCCTGGACCCCATGGACAGCGGCGGCGGGTACGGGTCCGTGCTGGTGGAGGCGGAGGGGCTGGCGAGCAGGGTCACGCCGTTCCCGGTGACGGCGTCGAAGTACTCGGCGCTGCGCCCCGTCTCGGGCGGCGGCCTCATCTGGCTGCGGTTCCCGATCTCGGGCGCGCTGGGCGAGACGTTCGCCAACCCGGCGGACATGTCGGGGCGGCCCACCCTCGAACACTTCGACCTCGTCAAGGCCAAGCGCACCGAACTCACGGCGGACGTGGACTGGTTCGCGCTGAGCGGCGACGGTTCACGGCTGGTGCTCAACGCGGAGGGCGAGCTGCGCGCGGTGCCCTCGTTCGAGACGCCCGACGCCGACTCGACGACGTTCATCGACCTGCGCCGCATCCTCCACGACGTGGACCCGGCGGCCGAGTGGCGGCAGGCGTACGCGGAGGCGGGGCGGCTGATCCGCGCCTACTTCTGGGAGCCGGAGATGTGCGGCATCGACTGGGACGCGGTGCTGGAGCAGTACCGTCCGCTGGTCGAACGGGTCGCCTCCCCTGACGAGTTCGCCGATCTGCTGCGGGAGGTGATGGGCGAGCTGGGCACGTCGCACGCGTACGTGGCACCCGCGCGGCGCAACGAGGGCCCGCCCCACTACCAGCGCCCCATCGGGCTCCTGGGCGCCGACTTCGCGCGCACGCCCAGCGGCGAGTGGCGCGTGGCACGCATCCTGCCCGGCAACTCCTCGGACTCCAAGGCGCGCTCGCCCCTGGCGGGTTCGGGCATCAGGGAGGGCGCCGTCCTCACGCACATCGACGGTCGGCCCGTCGATCCGGTGACCGGTCCCGCGCCGCTGCTGGCTGCGGCAGGGGGGACGACGGTGGAGCTGTCCTTCGTCCCCGTGGACCCGGGCGCTCCGGCGCTCCCGGACGGGGCGGACGGGGCGGAAGAGGCCGAGGAGCCCCTGGCGAGGGTGCTGCCGCCGCGCCGTATCGCCGTCGTCCCCCTCGTCGACGAGCGCCCGCTGCGCTACCAGGACTGGGTGGCCAGGCGGCGCGAGGTCGTCCGCGAGCTGAGCGGCGGCAAGTGCGGCTACCTCCACATCCCCGACATGGGCGGCTCTGGCTGGGCCCAGTTCAACCGGGACCTGCGGATGGAGGTGGCCAGGCCCGCGCTGATCGTGGACGTACGCGGCAACGCGGGCGGGCACATCAGCGAGCTGGTGGTCGAGAAGCTGACCCGCACCATCCTCGGCTGGGACCTCGCCCGCGACGCACAGCCCGTCAGCTACGCCAGCAACGCGCCCCGGGGCCCGCTCGTCGCCCTCGCCGACGAGGGCACCTCCTCCGACGGCGACATGATCACCGCCGCCTTCCGCCTGCTGGGCCTGGGCCCGGTCGTCGGGGCACGCACCTGGGGCGGGGTCGTCGGCATGACGGGGCGGCACCGGCTGGTGGACGGCACGGTGATCACGGTGCCGATGAACGCGGCCTGGTTCGACGCGTACGGGTGGTCCGTCGAGAACCACGGGGTGGCCCCGGACATCGAGACGGTGCGCACGCCCCTGGACTGGGCCGAGGGCCGCTACACGATCCTGGACGAGGCCGTCCGCACAGCCCTCGACCTCCTCGCCGAACACCCCGCCGCCGAACCCCCCGACTACAGCGACACCCCCGACCGCCGCCGCCCGCCCCTGCCGCCACGCGGGATGGACGGGGACGGGGGCGGGGGCGGGGGTTCGTAGCAGCGGGTGACGTCGATGGTCCTGGTCCGGGCGACGACGTAGGCGTTCCCGTCCTCGAACTCCACGCGCTTACGGGCGGGGTACACCTCCCGCACGTCCCGGACGCGGTGCGGGATGCCGCCCACGGCGATCACGTCACCGGGCCGGAGGTCGCTGGCGAGGATGGTCAGGGTCCGTACGAGGGGAGAGAGCACGGGGATCTCCAAGGGGATTCAGGGGAGTTCACGGGCCAGGTGAGGGCCCTCGCCCAGGGTGAAGATGAGGCTCTTGCCGTGCGCGGTCGGCTCGGTGCGCCAGCCCGCGGCGAGCAGGTCCAACAGCTCCAGGCCCCGCCCATGCTCGTCCAGCCCGGCGGCACACCGGCGCACGGGCGCTCCGCGACCGCCGTCGTGCACCTCGATCTGCACGGTGCCGGAGGCGGGCGCGTGGCACAGGACATAGAAGTCGCCACCGGACGCCGCGTGCACCACGGCGTTCGTCGCGGCCTCCGACACCAGCAGCCCGACGGCGAACGCGTCCACCAATGGATACGCGGCATACGCCTCGGCCGCCCTCCGTCTGGCCCGCGCGACGGACCCGGGCACACAGGGAAAACACTCGACCGCCAACACGAACCCGCACATCATCAGGTCCTTCCATCGCACGGACTGCGACCGCGCAGGGCGCGACCGCCCGCACAGGGGGCAGGGGTACGCACCGCGACAGAGAGGTTGCAGTGCGTGCGCGAATGAGTCTGATGCATACGGAGATTAATATGCAAGCGGCTTCGGAAAGCCGATCATTACGGGCCTCCGGCCCCTGCTCGCGCGCTACGCTGACCGAGCAGGCGTGCCCAACTCCGAGGGGGAACTGACGTGTCGACAAGCGTCAACACCAACGCCCTCACGCTCCTGCGGAAGCTCGGTGAGGAACTGCGGCGCATCCGCCTGGAGGCCGGTTACCGGAAGCAGGTCGACGTCGCGGAGATCCTCGGCTGCTCACAGGGCAAGATCAGCTACGTGGAACGGGGCAAACGCTGGCCCGACACCGCGCTACTGAGAGGCATGTTCGAGGCGTACAAGGTCGACGAGGTGAAACGCGCGGAGATCGAAGCCACGGTCAGCGCGGGCAGGAGCATCCGTAACTGGTGGGATGAGCCGGAGTTCCGTGAACTGTTCTCCGGCGACGCCCGCAAGCTCTTCCCGCTGGAGGACTCGGCGGAGAAGATCTGGGTTCACAGCGGCACTTACGTCCCCGGACTGCTCCAGACGCGCGCCTACATCGAGGCTCTTGCCGAGTTCGGCCAGAAGGACGAGAGCGCGCTGCACCGAGAGCGCTTCGTGAAGGCCCGCGTGAAGCGGCAGGAGGTGCTCACGAGGCAGCGTCCGGTACTCCTGAACGCCCTCGTCCTTGAAGCAGCCCTTCGCACCGTCGTCGGCGGCCCAGAGGTAATGAAGCAGCAGCTTCAATACCTGCGGCAGATGACAGGGCACACACACGTCACCCTACGGGCCATCCCGTACTCGGCGGGTGCCGCAGCGGCAATCGGAACACCCTTCATGGTGTTCGACTTTCCAGGGTCGGAAGATCTCAGCGTCGCCAGCCGCGAGACAACCAACAACGATGATGTGACGGACGATCCATTCGTAGTCCGCCAGACACGGCGGAAGTTCGCCGACCTGGCTGGCCACGCGCTGAGTCCGACCGAGACCACCTCCCTCCTCGAAGAAATCGAAAAGGCACTGTGAATACCGAGAAGAGTGACCTCTACGCCGCCCCCTTGGACAACCAGTGGGTGAAGTCCAGCTACAGCGTCGGCAACGGCGCCGACTGCGTACGTCTCATGCCCATCGACGGCGGCATAGCCCTGGACGACTCCAAGCGCCCCGACCTCCCCCCGCTCCGCTACACCCCCACCGAAATGGCCGCCTTCATCAACGCAGCCAAAAACGGCGAGTTCGACCACCTCATCGAACCGTAACCGCAGCTCCTCGCTCGCTCACGGAGCGTCGCCCGCGTGACGTTCTGTCGGGCCGTCCCGGAGGGGAGAGCGGGGCGGCCCGACAGGAGTTCCCCTGCCTCACAGTCCTGAGCTGGCAGATCGTCGGCGCGGGGTCGCCGTCAACGGCTGGGGCTTTGGGAGCGGTGGGGTCGGTGGGAGCGGTGGGAGCTGTGGTGGCCGTGGCCGGTCGTCGGCTGGTGTGAGCTGCCTTGCGACTGCCCCGGCAGGGTCGCCATGGCCATCTGGGCCGTGGAACCCGGCCGGGGAACACCGCGGGAGTCCAGAAACCCCGACATCCTCTGCTCGTAGCTCAGCGCCTTGTTCAGGTACGACACCGTACCCGCGGCGTGGCTGCTGCGAGCCACCTCGAACCTGCGCTGGGCCCGGTCGAAGTCGGATGTGCGTACCCGGTGCCCCGCCGCTCGCTGCCGCTCCAGCTCGCCGAATGCTATGTCGTTCTCGTCGAGCTTCCTTCCCGTGACCTGGAAATACGCGTGCGCGCTCTCCGCATCGGCGTACATCTGCTTCGTCCCTGCGTCCGCGTACGCCAGGTAGTGGCGCTCGGGGTCCCGCTCGTGGTTCTCCGCCCGCAGGGCCTCGATCCGCTCCATCTGGTCGAACTGGTCCTGAGTGTAAAAACTGTCGTGGGGCATTGGCCAGCCTATCGTCATGTTGTCCACGGAATGGAGAAAATTCCGCTCATGCTCTTGTGAAGACCCCTCGACCCATTACCGCCGGAACGAACTCACGCCGTACGGACGGCGTGTGCATCTCACGGACCGAAGAACGCAAGGAAAACAGATCAGTCCGAGAACTGGCGAAGCGGGCACGATATGGGCATCCCGATTCTGGGCACACTCTGCTCCATCGACGGCGGCATAGCCCTGGACGACTCCAAGCGCCCCGACCTCCCCCGCTCCGCTACACCCCCACCGAAATGTCCGCCTTCCTCAAGGCAGCCAAAGAAGGCGAGTTCGACCACCTCATCGAACCGTAAAGCGAGGTACGCCGAGGCCGACGCGGCAGGACCGTCACGAGGTGACGCTCGCTGACGGCCCTGCCGCCATGTCAACCGCTCCGCGTCAGCGGCCCCGAGAGGAGCCCGCCCCCGCGTGGTGGGAGGAGTGGTGGGAGGTGTGGTGCCGGTGGCTGGAGGAGGACGAGTGGCCGTGACTGCGGGAGCTTTCGTGTGCCCGCGAGCCGCCGCCGTGGGAATGCGAGGGCTGGGTCGCCATCGCCATCTGCGCCATGGGATTCTGACCGGTCGCGTCGGCTCGGTCCATTATCTGCTTCAGCCTCTGCTGATAATTAATGCCTAGCTGAAGGAACGGCTCCACGCTCTCCACGTGGCTGCTGGAAGCAATCGCCCACCTGCGCTCGGTCCGCTCTTGCTCGGACCGGGATACGCGGTGCCCCTGCTGCATCCGCTGCTGCATGTTGGCGTACGCCTCCCAGTTCTCGTCGAGCTTGCGCCCCGTCGCGTTGAAGTACGAATGCGCGCTGTACGCGTCGGAGCCCAACCGCGCTGTCTGCGAGTCCAGGTTGGCCTCGTAGTGCTGCGAGCCTCGGTCGTAGTTGTCCGACTTCAGCTGCTCCAGCTGATGCATCCTGGAGATCTGGTCCTGGGTGTAGAAACTGTCGTCTGGCATTTGTTCTGCCTTTCTCCTCGGCGACTCGCGGGCTATGCGCCCTCTTACCGCCGACAACGTGGAGAAAGCAGATCAGTTCAGTCGGACCGGCGAAAACGGGCACGAGGCGGATACCGTGCGAATAGTGACGGGCATCCGACGCCGCTCAAACGGGCGTCGGATGCCCGTGTTCTCGGCTTCCTCAGCCGGACACCCACACGTATCGGAACCCGCTTCCCCACCCAACGGAGATACGGGACAAGACGCCCTAACGCCGCCCTAACGGCCGCCCTACCGGACCGCCCGCTCCTTCTCGTCCGCCGCGCCGCCCGCGCCGACCAGACCCGTCTGGGTCCCCTTCGTCGCCAGCCTGGGTTCAAACCGCCGCATCTCGCGCTGGCCGACGGTGCCGATGAGCATGGGCAGATAGCCGCGGATGCCCTGCATGCCGCGCAGCCACCACTGGGCGTAGACATGGCTGCCGCGGCGCTCGATGCCGTCGACGATGCGGTCGACGGCCGGGCCCAGCGGGTACGTCCTGTTCGTCGGCCAGGGCAGCCGCTTGCGCAGATCCCGCATCACGTCGTCCTGGTCCGCACCGCGCACCATGTCCGTGTCGGTCCAGGAGAGGTAGCCGACGCCGACCCGTACACCCTTGTAGCCGACCTCGGCACGCAGGCTGTGCGCGAATGCCTCCACGCCCGACTTGGACGCGCAGTACGCCGACATCATCGGCGCCGGGGTGATGGCGGCGAGGGAGGCGACCTGGAGGAAGTAGCCGCGGGACTCGACGAGTACGGGCAGGAAGGCCCGGCCCGTCACCGCGCCGCCGATGAGGTTGACCTCGATGACGCGGCGCCAGGCGACCGGGTCCGAGTCCATGAAGGGGCCGCCCGAGGCGACACCGGCGTTGGCCACGGCCACGTCGACCTTGCCGAACCGCTCCTTCACCTCCTGCGCCACCCGGGCCATCGCCTCGTGATCGGTGACATCGGCGTGCCAGTAGTCCGACTCCGTACGCAGCGACTCGGAGACCTGCTTCAGCTCGTCGGGCTCCAAGCCGACGAGCGCGAGCTTCGCACCTCTTGCCGCCAGCTTCCGCGCCAGCAGCTCGCCGACGCCCCGGGCCGCGCCGGTGACGACGACGACCTGCCCCTCAAGACTCCTGCGGCTCATGCGCGCGCCTCCCTGTCCTTCTTGGCCTTGGCATTGGCCTTCTTGGCGGTGGCTCCCTTGCCGTTGGCCCCGGCGCCCTCGGTCCCGGCGGCCCCGGCGGTTCCGTCAGCCCCGGCATCCTCGTCCGCGCCACCGACGAGGTGATCCCGTACCAGCCCGCTCAGCACGTCGCTCACCGCCTCCGGCGCCTCGGTCGGGGTCATGTGCCCCAGCCCGGTGAGCTCGTGCATCCCGACGCAGTCGGGCAGCGCGTCGCACAGCTCCCTGGCGTGCACGACCGGGGTCAGCCGGTCGGCGGTGCCGACGACGACCGCCGTCGGCGCGGCCAGGCCGGATATCTTCGCGGACAGGTCGAGATCGGCCAGCACGGCGCCCCACGCGGCCCGCACCCCGGAGGGGCAGGCGTGCACGATGCGCGCGACGACCTCGGTCTGCTCGGCCGAGGCACCGGGCCCCAGCGTCCCGTACTTCAGCGCCCGCTTGGTCAGCGGCGTGACGGGGCCGAGCGGCGCCCGCGAACCCAGCAGCAGCCGGTGTCCTACGGAGCGGGCGCGCAGGGAGCGGAAGGGGAGTATGCGCGACTCGCCGAGCAGCCGCGCCGAACCCGTGCTGCACAGCATCAGCGCCGCCGCACGCTCCGTGAGCTGCCGCCTGCCCGCCGCCGCCATGATCGTCATGCCGCCCATGGAGTGGCCGCCTATGACGGCCCGTTCGCCCGGCTCCAGGGCCGCGTCCAGCACGGCGCACAGGTCGTCGGCGAGGGAGGCGGGGCTGTACGCGTAGGTCGTCGCGGCCGGTGAACGGCCGTGCCCGCGCTGGTCGTAGACGACGACCCGGTGCCCGTCGGCGGTCAGCCGCCGTATGACGGGCGCCCAGAACAGCGTCGAGCAGGTCCAGCCGTGCGCGAGGACGACCGCCGGGTCGTCGGCGCGGCCGTGCACCTCCACGTGCAGCTTGGAGCCGTCCGGTGAGGTGACGGTCAGCTCGCGTGCGGGCGCGGGGTGCGCGTAGCGGCCCTCGGGCAGGCGCGCGGCCTGGGTCAGGCGTGCCATCAGCCCTCCTCCCCCGCGTGGAAAGCGGCGGTGGACGCGCCGCGTCCTGCGCTGCCGGGCAGCACGGCCCTCGCGGAGGCGCCCGCACCCGCGCCCGCGCCCCCGCCCGTCGAGGCGGCTCCGTCGGCCGGGGCCCGTACGACGTTGTACTCCTCCAGCCTGACCTCCTGCGTCACCTTGCGGAACTCCGCTGTGGTGCCGGGCCAGACGGTGGTGTTGCGGCCGTTCGCGTCGAGGTACCAGCTGTCGCAGCCGGTGTTCCACACGGTGCGCTTCATGCGGTCCTGCATGTGGTCGTTCCAGGCGTCGACCGCCTCGGGGCGCGGGTCGAGCGCGACCTTGCCGCCCAGGGTGTCGAGCTTCCTGACGTAGTCGACCATGTAGTTGAGCTGGGCCTCGATCATGAGGATCATCGAGCTGTTCCCGAGGCCCGTGTTGGGGCCGATGATCGTCATGAAGTTGGGGAAGCCGTCGGCCGTGCAGCCCCGCAGCCCCTTCATGCCGTCCCGCCAGTGCTCCATCAGCGTCGTGCCGTCGGCGCCCTTGACGCGGTGCCCGATCGGCATGTCGGTGACGTGGAAGCCGGTGCCGAAGACGATCGCGTCGACCTCGGTCTCCGTGCCGTCGGAGGCGACGAGGGTGTTGCCGCGCACCTCCTTGAGGCCGGCGGCGACGACGTCCACATTGGGCTGCGCGAGCGCCGGGTAGTAGCTGTTGGACAGCAGGATGCGCTTGCAGCCGATGCGGTAGTCGGGGCTGAGCTTGCGGCGCAGCTCAGGATCCTTGACCGCACGCTTCATATGGGCCGAGGCCAGCTTCTCGACGAGACCGAGCTGATTGGGGTGTTTGGTGAACGCGCCCACCTGAAGCTCGCGGATGGTCCAGAGGATCTGGCGGCGCAGCGCGCGACTCGCCGGCACCTTTGTGTGCAGCCAGCGTTCCAAACCCGTGATCTTGCGGTCGGCGCGCGGCATCACCCACGCGGGGGTGCGCTGGAAGAGCGTCAGATGGCCGACCTCGGGCTGGATCGCGGGCACGACCTGGATCGAGGAGGCGCCCGTGCCGACGACGGCGACGCGCTTGCCGCGCAGGTCGTAGTCGTGGTCCCACTGCGCGGTGTGGAAGACCTTGCCCTCGAAACCGTCGAGCCCGGGGATGTCGGGCAGCTTCGGGTCGGAGAGCGGGCCCGTCGCGGAGACCACGAAGTCGGCGCTGAGGCGCTTGCCCTGGGCGGTCTCGATGTTCCAGTGCAGCTCCTCGGGGTCCCAGCTCATGAGCTGGACCTCGGAGTTGAACCGGAGGTGCTGCCGCAGCCCGAAGGTGTCGGCCACCCGCTCCAGGTAGCGCCGGATGTGCTCCTGCCCGGAGAAGTTCCGGGGCCACTCGGGGTTTGGCGCGAAGGAGAAGGAATAGAGGTGCGAGGGGACGTCGCACGCACAGCCGGGATAGGTGTTGTCGTGCCAGGTCCCGCCGACCGCCTCCCGGCGTTCGAGGACCACGAAGTCCGTGATTCCGGCGCGACGCAGCCGTACGGCAGCCCCCAGGCCGCCGAATCCGGATCCGATCACCGCCACCCGTACGTGCTCATGCTCGCGCTCGGCCGCCATGCCGCCGCCTCCCGAGGGTCTGTTCGCCGCCTACGTACCGTGCCAGTGATTACTGGCACGATTGGGAGAGTAAGGCAGACGCATACTCATGGGTAGGGGTCTCGCACGGGAAAGTTACCGGCGGTTCGCCCACACGCCCTCCCGTAGTCCAGCGCGCACCCTCCGCCACCAGGAAGGGAGCGGGGAGACGACGGACGGGAGCATGTGGGGCGCCCCGGAATCCCGCTCACGCGGGGTTGACGGTGCGCGGGGCGGCGGGGGGACGCGGGCCGCCGCTTAGGCTGGGCGGCGTGGGGATCGCAGACGAGCAGCAGCGACGGCAGCGACAGCGGGCGGGGCAGCGGGCGGACGGGCCGGGAGCGGACGAGCCAGGCGTGGACGCACCAGACGCACCAGGGGCGGACGGGGCGGAGCGGCCTGGGGCGCAGCCCGAGCAGTCGGCACAGCCCGAGGCGTCGACGCAACCCGGGCAGCTCGCGCAGCGCGAGTACCGTACGGCCGAGCTGGCGCGGGAGGCGGGCATCACCACCCGCACACTGCGGTTCTACAGGGAGCGCAAACTGCTGCCGCCGCCGCGCCGCGAGGGCCGCATCGCCTGGTACGACGAGCACCACCTCGCCCGCCTGCGCACCATCACAGGGCTCCTGTCGCGCGGCCACACGCTCGGCGGGATCGCCGACCTCCTGGGCGCCTTCGAGAGCGGCCGGGACTCACGCGGCACGGCCGAACTCCTGGGCCTGGAGTCCGCGCTGACGACCCCGTTCTCCGAGGAGACACAGGTCCGCCTCACCCCCGAGGAACTGGCCGACTACTTCCAGGGCGAGGTCACCCCGGAAAACCTCGCGACCTCACTGGACATCGGCTACGTAGCCGTCGACGGCGACGAGTTCGTCCACGTCAGCACCCGGCTGCTGAACGCGTCGGCCGAACTGGTCAGGAAGGGCGTGCCGCTCTCGGCCGTGCTGGCGGCGGGACGCGACCTGCGCGAGCGCACGGACTCCATCGCCGACATCTTCGCGGACATATTCCGCACGCATCTGCTCCCGAAGGAAGTCTCCGACGCCCCGACCCGCACCGACGCGGACAACATCAACGACCTCCTGGAACGGCTCCAGCCCATCGCGAAGGAGATCGTGATGGCCGAACTGGGCATGTCCCTGGATCGCCGCGTCCGCGCCGAGCTGGAGGACTGGCTCGCCGCGCAGGGGACGGGGACGGAGACGGCGGAGGGCGAACAAGAAGGCTGAGGGGATCATGTTCGATCGGAAACGAGCATGATCCGAAGCTCTCACCGGTTTCTGCGACCACTTCTTAGCATCTCCCTCGCCAGCTCTAGATCGCGGAGCGGTCCCGTCTGTAACGTCACCCCCTCGCGTGTCAACACCGCGAGCCCGACACTCCCCCGTACGGACTCCAGGAGTACCGCTCGTGAACCGCAAGTTCATCCTCGCCGCGATATTCGGCTACGCCGTCCTCATCGTGGCGTTCACGGCCTCCTATGTGGCCTCGTTCGCCAACGCGGCGAACACCGCAAATGCAGACTGGATCATGCAAACCGTGCACGTCATCTGCGCCACGCTCATGCGGATGATGTGGTGACCGGCACCGGTACAGGGCGGTACAGGCTTCAGGACCCCGTCTCCCCCAGCCCCCTCATGAGGCCCGTGAGGGCCCCCGCTTCCGCCTCCGCGCCCAGGTCGCGGTAGAGCGTCAGCGCCTGTTCGCCGTAGGACCTCGCCTCCTCGATGCTGTGCGCCGACAGCGAGGTCCTCGCGAGCCCCGCCAGCGCGTGCGCCGAGCCGAGCGGGAAGCCGATCTCGCTGGCCACCCGTCGCGCCTCTTCGTAGATCTCCATCGCGGTGGTGAACCTGCCCGACTCCCGCTGCACACCGCCGACGCCGATGAGCGCGCGCTGCCGCTCGTAGGCGTTCCCGGTGCGCCGGGCCACCTCTTCCGCCATGTTGAAGTGCAGCAGTGCCTCACCCTTGCGGTTCATGTCCGCGTAGGCGGTGCCCAGGCTGATCAGCGTGTCGGCCTCGCCGCTGGTGTCGCAGCTCGCCCGGTAGCTGGCGAGGGCGCGGTGGAAGCAGGCGAGCGCCCGTTCCGTGTCGCCCGTCGCCCGGTGGACACCGCCGAGGTTGGTGTCGAGGATGGCGAGTTCCTGACGTCCGCCGAAGTCGCGCACCAGCGTCAGGGAGCGCTCGTAGTATTCGCGGGCCCGCTCGTAGTGGCCCTCCAGCCACTGGATCTCGCCCAGGTTGTTCAGGGCCTGTGCCTGGCCGTGCGGGTCCTGGAGCGCCTCGCAGATGGCGAGCATGGCGAGGAAGCACTCGACGGCCGCCTCGTAGTCGCCCCCGTAGTGCAGCGCCACTCCCCGTACGTTGAGTGTCTCGGCCTCCCCATGGCGTGCCCCGATGTCGCGATAGAGGGCCAGGGCCTGGTCGAGGTCCCGTAACGCCGCCGTGCCCTGGCCGGCGGCCAGCCGGGCGCGGCCGGTCTGCAACAGCGCGTCGGCCCGGCCGCGCGGGTCCCCGAGGGCGTCGAAGAGCGCCAGGGCCTCGCGGGCGCAGCGCAGCGCCTCTTCGTGATGCCCCTGGGCGAGCACGTCGGCGCGCTCCACCAGGGTCTGCGCGAGCGCGCGGCGGTCGCCGCTCTCCCGTAAGGCGGCGACGGCGGCGCCGTGCAGCTCCGCCGCGACGTCCCAGGCACCCCACAGCTTGAGCACCTGGGCCAGCACATGCGGGAAGAGCGCGGCGTAGGCGGGGGCCTGGGCCGCTGCCGTACGGGCCACGGCCAGCAGGTTGGCGCGTTCCACCGCGAGCCAGACCAGTGCCTCGTCGCGGTCGGCGAACCCGGTGACGTACGCGGACTCCCGCTCGGCGCCTACGGGCAGTCTGCGGCGCTGTGGATGGGCGAGGCGGTCCGCGCGGTCGGCGGCCGTGAGGAAGAGCGACAGCAGCCGCTGGAGGGCGTCACGGCAGCCCTCAGCGGGCTCGTCGCCCCGGCAGGCGCGGCGTCCGAAGGCGCGGGCGAGGTCGTGCAGCCGGTAGCGCCCTCGTACGGGCTCCTCCAGCAGGTGGCGGTCGAGTAGTTCCTCCACCTCGCGCCGGGTCCTGGCGGTGTCCGCGCCCGCGAGCGCCGCGGCGCCGTCGAGGGTGAGATCGGGGCCCGGGTGCAGCGCGAGACGGCGGAACAGCCGCCGGGTGGACGTGTCGAGTCCGGCGTAGGAGAGCTGGAAGGCCGAGGCGACACCGTCGTCGAACTCGTCGAGGGTGTCGGGGGCCTGGTCGAGGAGGTCCACGAGGTGCTGGAGGTCCCAGGACTCGCGGTGCCGGAACCGGCCCGCCAGGAGCTGGAGCGCCAGCGGGTGGCAGCCGCACGCCTCCACCAGCCTGCGCAGCGCGACGGTGTCGGAAGCGCGGGAGGCGCCCGCGACACGGGTGAAGAGCGTCGCCGCCTCGGACGCGGAGAGCACGTCCAGGTACAGCCAGGAAGCGCCGTCCAGCCCGGCGAGCCGGTTGCGGCTGGTCACGATCGCGCGGCAGGCGGCGGCCCCCGGGAGCAGCGGGGTCACCTGTTCGGCGTCGCGCGCGTTGTCGAGGATCAGCAGCACCCGGCGGCGTGCGGTCCACTCCCGCCAGCGGGAGGTCAGTTCGTCCAGCGAGTCGGGGAGTTCGTCGCCGCTCTGTCCGGCTCCGGCTGCGCGGAGCAGCGCTGCGAGGGCCTCGGCCGGTTCGTAGCGTGGCTGGGGGCTGTAGCCGCGCAGGTCGACGTAGAACTGCCCGTCCGGGTAGCGCGCGCTGAGCCGGTGCGCCGCGCGCAGGGCGAGGGCGGTCTTCCCGACGCCAGGCATGCCGTGGACGACGGTGAGCGGGAGCGCGGTGGCGTTGCCTACGGGGGCAGCGGTTCGGGCCGGGGTGACGGTTGCTGCGGGAGCAACGGTTCGGGCGGAGTCGACAGTTGCTGCGGGAGCAGCGGATCCGGCTGGACCGACAGTTGCTGCGGGAGCAACGGTTCCGGCCGGGTCCGGTCCTCGGGAGGCGGGCGGTACGGGGGTGCCGTCGGCGCCGTCGGCGCCGTCCAGGTCCGCGATGTCGCCGCCCTGGGCCGCGTCGGACTCGGCGAGGAGCGTGGCCAGTTCGTCGAGGCGGCCTGTGAAGTGGCGGGTGTCGCGCGGAAGCGTGCTGGGGGCGGGGGCAGGCTCGGTCCGCCCCTCTTCGGCGGTGGCGACGGGGGTGCCCGTCACCGTCCCCGGGGCCCCGTCGCCCTGGCCGCTCCCCAGCAGCACGGGGTCCTGCTCCAGGATGCGGCAGTGCATCTCCCGTAACTCCGGGCCCGGTTCGATGCCCAGCTCCCTGCGCAGGCGCCGGTACGTGTTCTGGTACAGGGCGAGTGCCTCGACGTGTCGGCCCGACCGGTAGAGGGCCAGCATCAGGGCCGCCGTGATCTGCTGGGCGAGGGGGTTCTCGGCGGCCAGTTCGTGGAGTTCGCCGATGAGGTCGGCGTGCCGCCCCATCTCCAGCTCCAGCCTGATCCGCGCCTCCCTGACCCGCAGGTGGTCCTCGTTCAGCCGGGCGCGCGCCGAGTCGGCCCAGCCGCCGGTGAACTCGGCGAACGGCTGGCCCCTCCACAGCGCCTCGGCCGTCGTCAGCAGCCCCACGGCCAGCTCCCTGTCGCCCCGTCCCGCCGCCGACTGGGCGTCGTTGCGCAGCCGCTGGAAGCGCAGCAGGTCCACGTCGTCCGGGTTGTCGACCCGCAGCTGGTAGAGGCGCGACGAGGGGTGCTCCACCCACGCGAGGCCGCCGACAGCCTGCCGCAGATGGCCTCGCAGCCGGGACAGGTAGCTGTGCAGCGTCTCCACGGCCGTGCGCGGCATCTCGTCGTCCCACACGCGCGCCATGAGGGCGTCCACGCTGACCGGTTCGCCCCGGGCGTGCAGCAGCACCGCCAGGACGCGGCGTTCCTTCACCGAGCCCAGCTCGTACTGCCGTCCCTCATGCCACAGCTCAAGAGGCCCTAGCGCAAGAAGTTCCACCATTCCCCCCGGTGGTCCCGCGTCATCCCACCGCCTCGGTGGCGACCGCCGCACACCTGTGCGGCCGTCATCCCACTGTTGCCGCGCCCTTCGGGGGGCGGACAGCGGCGCACGGGCGCAAGGGGGGCGCAGGGTGCCGACGCAGGCTGAGTGCAAGCTTCCTGCAATCCGGCCATCCAATCCCCTGGGCAATCCTCGGCTCATCGGCCCGTCGACGCGTCCGGCGCGACGTACGACGCGTGACGCACGACGCGGTGCGGCGGACAGCAGACAGCAGACAGCGGACGACGGGCCCCGAGCACACACATGAACGGACCGACAAGTCAGATCAGATCCGGGGGAGTTCCATGAGCGTGACAGTGCCCGACGCCGCCTGGCGTCACGTGCCGCTGCGGCTGGACGTCGAACGGTGGGCCACCCGCCAAGTGCGCCGAAGGGTCCTCGCCGTCGTGCACACGGTGACGTCGGGGCAGCGGCTGCTCGAAGCAGTGCGGCTGCTGGAGGGGGAGACCAGGGTGCAGGTCGTCTTCACGGCCGCGCCCGACGTGTTCAGCCACGGCGTGGACGACTTCCTCGCCAGGATGAGGGCCCTGGTGCTGCCCTGGAGCCAGGCCGTGCAGACGGAGTTCGACCTGGCACTGGCCGCCAGCCATGGCGCGCTCCACGAACTGCACGCCCCCGTAGTCGTGCTGTCCCACGGCGCGGGCCACAACAAGTTCGTCCCGGCCCGCGCCCAGCACACCGCGAGGAAGCACACCCCCAGGAAACACGCCGCCAAGAAGGACGCGGCCACCAAGAAGCGCACGGCGACAAAACACGCCTCTACGGGGACGCGCGTTCCCGAGGGGGCACCGGCGCGCGATGTGTACGGGCTCAGCCGTCAGCGCCTGGTCAGGGACGGTGCCGTCATCCCCGAGGCCATCGTCCTGTCCCACCAGGAGGAACTGGCCCGCCTGGGACGCGAGTGCCCCGAGGCGCTGCCCGCGGCCGAGGTCGTCGGCGACCCCTGCTACGACCGGATCGCCGCCAGCCTGCCCTCCCGTGCCCTGTACCGGGAAGCACTCGACGTCGCACCGGGGCAGCAGCTCGTCCTCTTCTGCTCCACCTGGGGGCCCAGGTCGCTGCTGGGCCAGGACTGGGAACTCCTGGAGCGGCTGACGTCGGAGCTGCCGCGCGAGGAGTACCGCGTCGCCGCCCTCCTCCACCCCAACGTCTGGAACACGCACGGCGAATGGCAGATCCGTAGCTGGCTGGCCGAGCTGTGCAGGGCCGGGCTCGCCGTCGTCAGCCAGTACGCGGACTGGCGCGGTGCGCTCGTCGCGGGCGACTACATCGTGGGCGACCACGGGTCCCTCTCGCTCTACGGCACGATGACGAGCGCCCCGGTCCTGATGACCGGCCACCCCGAGGCCGACGTGGACCCCGACTCACCCCTGGCCGAGCTGTGCTCGTTCGCCTACCGCCTGCTGCCTGACCGGCCGCTGCGCAGGCAGCTCAACCGCAGCGCGGCGACGTACCGGCCGCGTCAGTACGAGCGCGTCGCCGCCCGGATCACCTCCGAGCCCGGGCGGTTCGCCCGCAAGATGCGGCAGCTCATCTACCGGAAGCTGCGCCTGCGCGCCCCGTCCGCACGGCTGCGCACGGAACCCGCGCGGCTGCCGCACACCCTGCCGTACGAGGGTTCCGGGGCGCTGTCGCCATGACGGGCGTGACGGGGACGCGGGTGTCCGTGCGGATGACGAGGTGGGGCCGGGGGCCGGGGCCCACGTTCCCCGGGTGCGCGTCCTGGGCGGCTGGCGCGGGGGAGCCGCCCGTGGCGCTGGTCTTCGAGATGTCCTCGACGGCCGCCGCTGCGGGCGCCCCCGGTGGGCGCCGGGTGAGCGGAACGGCACGGCACGTCCAGGTGGACGTCCACGCGGAGGTGCGCGGGGAGGCCCGTCAGGGATGCGCGCCTCTCCGGGATCTGCACCTGCGCGCCGACACGACGGTACCGGGGCCGCCGTTGCCCCTGGCCGACGTCCTGGTGCGACGAGGAGGGAGCGCCCGGGAAGCGGCCGTGCTCCGCACCCGCCACCCGGGCGCCCTTGTCGTGGCGGTGTCCAGCGCGCAGCGCTGCTGGCTCCGGCTCGCCCCCGGTGTCGGCTGCGGACACGAGCACGAGCGCGGCCGTGAACGCGCGGCCGAGGGCATCACGCTGGAACTGCGCGCGTGCCCCGTACCGGGGCTCTCCTGGGCGGCCTGGGCGTCTCTGGCCCACGCCTGGCTGGTGGCGGGCCTGCCCGCCGAAGGGCTGCGCACGGCTACTGGGCGCATCGTGCCGCCGCCCCGTCCCACGCCACGCGAAAACGCCCCGGCACCGGGCGTCACTCCGCCCCGGGAGCCTTCTCCCGGTCTTCCTGGACCTCCCGGGGAGGCTCCATGGAACCGGCCCTCTAGGGAGCCCCGGAATCGGCGTCGCCGCCCAGCTCCCTGAGCCGCTGCCCCACCGCCGACGCCGCTTCCGGACGGCCCGCCGTCGTGTACAGGGACTGCGCCTCCCTGTAGTGGTCCAAGGCGTGGACGGGACGGCCGCGTGCCTCGTCGAGTTCGGCGAGGGCCTGGTGGGAGCGGGCCGTCTCGTAGTCGGCCCGCATCTCCCGCAGCGCGGCCAGCCCGTCCGACAGCCACCGCTCCGCCTCGTCCGTCTCCCCTCGCGCGAGGCAGGAGCGGCCGAGGAGTGTGGCGGCGCGCGCCGCGTTGTAGCGGTCGCCCTCCTCCGCCAGCGCGGCACGGGCGCGGCCCGCCTCGTCCCGCGCGCGGTCGGCCTCCCCTGCGCCGAGCGCGACGTCGGCCAGGTTCAGCCTGGCGAGGCCCGCGGCGCGGGCGTCGCCGAGCCGGGCCAGTCCCGCAGCCGCGCGCTCGAAGAGCTCCGCCGCCCGGCCGGGACGGCCCAGGCGCTGGTGCGCCAGACCCCGGTAGTTGAGCGTACGGACGTGGCCCAGCGGGTCGCCGCTGTCCTCGAAGAGCCGCGAGGCACGGTCGAACATCTCCAGCGCGCGCTCGTGCGCCCCCGAACCCAGTTCGCCGAGCCCCCCGGAGGTGAGCATGCGGCACTGGGCCACGGTGTCGCCCAGTTCCTCCGCCGCGGCAAGCCCTTCCTGGTGGGCCGTACGCCACTGCTCGTAGTGCTTGCGCCGCACGAACAGCGGCCACATGGCGTCGACGAGCTGCCAGCACACGGTGGGAAGCCCCAGGCACCGGGCCCTGCGCACCAGGGCCATCAGGTTGGGGAGTTCGCGCTCCAGCCAGTCCAGGGCGTCCTCGGGCTCGGGTCCGGGGTCGGCGGCGAGAACCGGGCCCTCTCCGTAGTCGCGCGCCAGGGTGCGGTGCTGCGGGTCGACGGTCTCCTCGGCGCGGGTCGCCGTCGCCAGGTAGTGGTCGGCGAGGCGGCGTTGCGCTGCGGCGCGCTGCTGCCGTGTCTCGTCCTCCTCGGCCTTCGCGTAGGCGTGCAGCCGTACGAGGTCGTGGAAGCGGTACCGCTCGTCCCCTGCGTCCACGAGGAGGTTCGCGTCGTGCAGGACGTCGAGCAGCCGCGCCGTACGCGTCCTCGCGCGCCGCTCGCTCCCGCCGGGCTCGGCCAGCAGCGCGGCGGCGACTCCGGCGCCGAACTCGGGCCCCGGATGCAGCCCCAGCAACCGGTACAGGCGGGCGGCGTCCGCGGGTAAGCCCTGGTACGAGAGGTCGAGTGCGGCGAGCACGTTGTGGTCGCCCTCGATCGCCAGCCCCTCCAGGCGGTCACGTTCCTCTGACAGCGCCTGGACCATCGTCGTGATGCGCCGCAGCGGCCGAGCCGCCAGCCGGGCACCCGCCACCCGTACAGCCAGCGGCAGCCCCGCGCACAGGTCCACCAGCGCGCGGGCCTCGTCCATCTGCGCGGCGACCCGGCCGTCGGCCAGCGTGTCCGCCAGCAGCTCCACGGCGGCCTCCGTGGGCATCGGCTCCAGGTGCAGCGGATGGCTGCCGTCCACCGTCAGCCCGGACAGCCGCCACCGGCTGGTGACCACCACCACGTTCCCGCCACCGGGCAGCAGCGGCCGGACCTGGGCAGCGGTCGCCGCGTCGTCCAGGAGGACCACCAGCCGACGGTCCATGGTCAGCGAGCGGAACAGCGCCGAGCGCTCGGCGAAGTCCACCGGCACCCGCGGACCCGGCACTCCGAGCCCCCGCAGGAAGTGCCCCAGCACCTCGGCGGGGTCGGCCGTGCCCGCGCCGCCCGCCGCCTGGGCGCCGAGGTCCGCGTAGAGCTGCCCACCGGGGAAGCGGGGGCGCAAAGTGTGTAACCAGGAGAGCGCCACGGCCGTCTTGCCGACGCCGCCCAGACCGCTGACCGTGGCCAGCACGGGGTGCCCCTCCCGCGCGGCGCGGGCACGGTGCCGCTCCAGGGCCCGTAACTCGTCCGACCTGTCCGTCAGATGCACGGTGGGCGGCAACTGCCACGGCACGTGCTCCCGCGGGTCCTGAGCCGACCACACGTGGACGCCGCCGTGTACGGTCCCCGCCTGGACGCTGGGGCCGTACACGACGCCGCTCAGCTCGTTGGACCCGCTTGTCACGCCGGACCCGCCCCGTCCGTCGGGCCCACTCAGCCCGTCGGACCCGCTTGGCTCGCGTTCCCGCACCCGTCCCCCTCCGAAGGCGAGAGAAAGCACCAGTCTTCGGTGCCATCCTTTCCGCCCCGCCCTGGGCTACCCGCCTTCGGGGCGTGACGTGCCTCTCCAGCGGCGCCACCCGAGGGCCGTCGCATGTGACGAACATGTCAAATCTTCGCCACACGCGGGGGCCTGCACGCCTCATCGCCATGCCCGACTGACCGTCTTCAGCAGGCGCCCGATGACCGAAACGGTCGAGCCGGGCTCCCTGCCGGGCGCCCGCTCCTCGCGCGCGGACGCCTCGCCGAAGCGGACGAGGCAGACGAGGCGGAAAGGGGAAACGCCCAAACCCCGGTGCCCGCGCCTCAGCCAATCCAGTCAGTTTCGGCCCGGTTCAATCCCCTTCCGCCGCAGGCCGCGTCGAGCTTCCAGGGAACCGGCATCGTTGACAGAAGGGCAGTGGCAGTTGAACTCTTAGTGGAGTAAATCTGTCGTGGAGTGGCGGGAGATCTCCTGCCGGGGCTTTCCTGGGAGGCCGAGACATACGAATCGCGCAGCCCAGGCCGAGTCCGGCTCGCTGGTCACCAGCGCGGCACCACAACGGATGACAGCCCATTGAAGCTTTCGGGCAGCGTTCACATACAGGACTCACTTGATCCGTACGGAACCCATGGGTGCGCAGACCACTTGCAGCGCGGCAAGTGCTATCCCCACGCTTTCCAGGATCAAAGCGGAAGGCGCTCACATGGCTGACTCGATCAATCGATCGCATGGGGAAACTCAGGCCCAGGAAAGAAATGGGATCGATCTGGAGAGGGGGTCTGCGGCGCCCGTCACTAGTGACGAGGCACAACCCGATGCGAGCGCGGACAAGAGCAGCCGCTGGGACGTGCCCAAGAAGATCACCCTGACCGGCACCATGACCTCGGTGTCCTACGGCTATGCGCGGGACAAACGCATTTGGAAAGCGATCGGCTTCGGCCTGCTCTCCGCCCACAGCGCGGAAAAAGCGGCGGAAAACTGGCCCAAGGATCCCGAGTCAGCCGCGGCAAGCGTGGTCAATACACTCGGTACCGCTGTGTGGTCGGCCGGGATCGGGACCGGCAGCCGGATCGCGCAGACCGTGGGCCCGGCCATCAATTTCACCGCGAATATCACCTCTGCGGCGCTTCGCTACCACCAGGGCAAGGAAGGATGGGGTAGAGAGCTGATCGATGCTGCCGAGATGGCCGCATTCACGGGCGCAGGTTACACGGAGCATCCTGTGGCTCGCACGCTCGCATTCGGAAGTGCTTCGGCTGGGTTCTTTGTCGACGCCACGAAGGACAAGGCTCTCGTGGCGCATGGAATCGGCGCAGGCGCGTGGGCTGTCGGAGCCGCGCTGAAAAGCGACACGGTCCAAGCCGTTGGGGCGGGAGTAGTGGCGGCTGCGGAAGCCGCGCGGCTCGCCTACCCCCTGTACGAGAAATACGTGCAGAAGCCCGCGCCCGAAGCAGCTCAGCAACAGCCTGGTGTCGAGCTGGCCCCTGTACAGAATTCCGCTGTACAGAATTCCGCCCCCGCCCCCGAGCCCCCGGTCCGGGCAGCCGCTTACCTCCCGACCCCTCCGGTCGCGGCAGCGTCCAACTCGGTCGCCCCGTCAGCACCCAACCCGGTGACGTCCGTGGTGCCGAGCCCCGCCACGTCGGCGGCCTCCACCCCGTTCGTATCGGCGCAATCCACCCCCATCCCGTCAAGGGCACCCAGCCCGGTCGCGCCCGAAGCACCCAGCCCCACCGTGTCGACGGCCTCCACCCCCTTCGTATCGGCGCAGTCCACCCCGATCCCGTCAAGGGCGCCAAGCCCGGTCGCGTCCGAAGCGCGCAGCTCGATCGCGTCCCGGTATGCGCCGCCCACCCCCGAGTCCAGGCCACAGTCGGTGCCTGGGGGCAGTTCCTCCCGGCCCAGCACTCCTCAGCAAGCCTGGACGCCGGTTCCCGCACAGGCTGCTGCACGCACGCACAGCAGGTGACCTCGCGGCGAGGCGACTCCCGCGAAACGCGGGGGCGGCAGGGCGGCTAGGACGGCATCTCGGACTCGCCAAGGGCACGCAGCGGCAGGGACTTCACCCCGTTGATGAAGTTCGAGACGAGCCGACGAGGAGGCGCGGCCAGCGTGTAAGGAGGCAGTACACGCAGCGCCTCCTCGTGCAGCACCCTCAGTTGAAGGCGTGCGAAATGGGAGCCCAGGCAGACGTGCGGACCTTCGCCGAAGGAGAGATGGGGGTTCGGGTCGCGCGTCAGGTCGAGGCTGCCCGGGTCGTCGAAGACGCGCTCGTCGAAGTTGGCCGAGGCGTGGAAGACGACGACCTTGTCACCGGCCCGTATCCGCTGCCCACCCAGCTCACCGTCCCTCGTGGCCGTGCGCCGGAAGCTCAGCACCGGCGGATGCCAGCGCAGCAGCTCTTCGACGGCCCGCGCCACGAACCCGGCCTCGCGCGGGCCGTGTTCGCGCAGCCGACGCTGCTCACCAGGGTGCTCGGCCAGCGCGAGGAAGGCGCCGGGCGCCGCGCTGCGGACCGTGTCGTTCCCTGCGACCGTCAGCAGGAAGAAGAACATCTCCAGCTCGGGTCCGGTGAGTTCGTGCGCCAGGGAGGTCATCACGTCGTCGGCCGGATGCGCGCGCTTGTACGCGGCCAGCTCCCGCGCGTACGCGAACATCTCCCGCAGCATCGCGGGCGAGCGGGGGTTGGCCGGCCTACCGTCGGGACCGAGCACCGCCACCGCCTGCTCGGGGTCCTGGTAGCCGATGACGCGTTCGGTCCACTCCAGGAGGAGGCCCCGGTCGCCCGGCGGGACGCCCAGCAGGTCGGCGAGGTTGAGCAGTGCGAAGTCGTCCGTCACGGCGTCGACGAGATCGCACTCCCAGCCGGAGCCGTGGGCGTCGCGGACGTCAAGGGAGTCGCGGGAGCCAGGGGAACCGGAGGTGCCGGATCCGGCATCCTCAGGGCCACCCTGTGACGTGTCCCCTCGCGCGAGCGCGGCCGTCAGGAGCGAGCGTGCCCTCGTCCGTACGTCGGCCTCGAACCGTTCCACGCGCCTCGGTGTGAAGGCGCGGCTCACCAGGGTGCGCAGCCGCCCGTGCTGGGGCGGGTCCTGGTTGAGCATCATCCGCCGGATGAACGGCAGGTCCTCCGGGTCCGGGTCGCGGATCTGCGTGGCACCGAGCGACGAGGAGTACACGTCGGCCGAGCGCAGCACGCGCACGGTGTCGGCGTGCCGCGTCACGGCCCAGAAACCGGGCCCCTCTGGCCAGCCGAGCACCTCGTACTCCTTCTGCCAGGCCACCGGCAGCCCGTCGCGCAGGGCGCGGAAGGTGCGGTGGGGGATGCCGGAGGCGTAGCGGCGCGGGTCGAAGACGTCGCACGAGGCGAGGTCGCCCGGGCCGTCGGACCCGTCGGGCTCGGCGGGCTCCTCGACGGGCTCAACGGCCCCGTGAGGCGCCGCAGGCGCGGCTGGCACAACGGACGCGGCAGACCCGGCAGACGCGGCGGCAGGCGCCGTCCTGGCGGCCGGAGCGGGACGCCCTGACAAGGCCCCGGTCCCTTCAGTCGCCCCGGCGTCCCCGGGGCTCGCGGAAGCAGCCTCGTTCACCGCGACGCCCTTCCCCCGCCCTCCACATCGGCCCCGTCCGTCTCATCGTCGGCCCGGAGGAAGTCCTCGATCGCGCGGACGAGTTCGAGCGGGGTCTCGTCCACGGGGTAGTGCCCAGCGGAGGGCAGCTCGACCAGTTCGGCCGCGCGGTACCAGCGCAGCCACGTCGCCCGCATCACCTCGGCCGAGAGCGCCGGATCGTGCCCGCCCACCACCAGGCGCACCGGCAGGGAGGCGCCCTCCACGTCCTCGTGGAAGTCCTCCAGCGCCCAGGAGTCCAGCCACGCCCGGAACGCCGTGGGATCGCTGCGTTCGAGGGAGACGCGGACCATGTTGTCCAGCCACGTGTCCGGATGCCGCCCGCCCGTGGTGAAGTCGATGATGGCGCGCCGGTTCTCGGGCCGCTCGGCCGCCCCGGCGAACAGTTCCCACTGCTCGCCCTCCATGGGCACCCCGCCCGCCGGCACCGGGGTCACCCCGACCAGCCGCCGCACGCGCTCCGGCGCGGCCACCAGCACGCGCTGCGCGACCGCGGCGCCCATCGAGTGGCCGACGAGCGAGAACCGCTCCCAGCCGAGCCGGTCGGCGAGGGCGAGCACGTCACCGGCGGCCTCGGCCGTGGTGTGCGCGCCGGGCACGTCGCGCGCCTCCCCGTAGCCGCGCAGGTCGGGGAAGGCGTAGCGGAAACGCTGCCCGTCCAGCGAGGGCAGCATCCCCGCGTAGGCGCTGCGGTCGGCGAACCACCCGTGCACGGCGATCACACGGTGCGGTCCCTCCCCCGTCAGCGTGTGCGGCAGTACGACGGCAGAGCTTCCTTCGGCTGCACCCATGACGCGACCTCCACCCGTGCGCGGCCCACGCCGGGCCCCGTACCCGCGTACACCCGCGTGCCCGTGTACCGCGTACCCGCCCGGCGCGTGGAGCACCGTCGCCCCACGCGCGCTCCACAGTGCCGACGACCGGGTGCCCCGGCAAGACCGCGCGCCGCGCACCCCGGGGGCTACGGAATCACGGGATCACGGGAGCACGGGCCCGCCCCGTCGTCCTGCCTACCGGTCGGTGAAGTCCACGGTCACCGGCGCGTGGTCGCTCCAGCGCAGATCGTGGCTGGGCGCCCGCTCGACGACCGCCTTGACGGCGCGCGCGGCCAGGCCGGGCGTCGCCACCGCGTAGTCGATGCGCCAGCCCGTGTCGTTGTCGAAGGCCCGGCCGCGGTAGGACCACCACGAGTAGGGCCCCTCGACGTCCGGGTGGAGCGCGCGGACGACGTCCGCGTAGCCGCCGTCCGAGGCGTCGAAGACCCGCGACAGCCAGTCCCGCTCCTCGGGGAGGAAGCCGGAGGACTTGCGGTTGGCGCGCCAGTTCTTGAGGTCGGCCTCCTGGTGGGCGATGTTCCAGTCTCCGCAGACCAGCACCTCGCGCCCCTCGGCGGCCGAGCGCTCACGCAGGTCCTTGAGGTACGGGAGGAAGGCCGCCATGAAGCGCTCCTTCTCGTCCTGCCGCTCGGTGCCCACCTCGCCCGAGGGCAGGTAGAGGCTGGCGACGGTCAGCCCGGGGAGGTCGGCCTCTACGTAGCGGCCCGATTCCTCGAACTCCGCCGTGCCGAAGCCCACCCGTACCCGCTCCGGCGCGCGCCGCGTCAGCAGCGCGACGCCCGCGCGGCCCTTGGCGGAGGAGGGGGCGTAGACGGTGTGCCAGCCCTCGGGCTCGCGTACCTCGTCTGCGAGCTGATGGCCCTCGGCCCGCACCTCCTGGAGGCAGATCACATCGGCCTCCGTGTCCGCCAGCCACTCGACATAGCCCTTGCGGGCAGCGGCCCGCAGGCCGTTCACGTTGACCGTTGTCACCTTGAGCAAGACACGCTCCTCGCAGCCGCGCGGGAAGTCGCGGACGTCACGTTCGCCGTCATCACCTTGAGCATTTCTGCAACCTTACGATGCGGGCATGCAGATCCTTCCCGTGCGCTTCGACCACCCTGACGCGCGCAAACTCAACGATGCCGTGCAACTGGAGTACGCGGAGCGCTACGGCGATGAGGGCGATGTCACACCCCTTGAGCCGGAGATGTTCGACCCGCCGCGAGGGGTTTATCTCGTGGCCTACGACGAAGAGGGCCGCCCCGTCGCGACCGGCGGCTGGCGCGCGCAGGACCTCAACGACGAGGGGTACTCGGACGGCGACGCCGAGATAAAGCGCATGTTCGTCGTCCGCGAGGTCCGCGGCCAGGGCCTCGCCCGCCGCATACTCGCCGCCTTGGAGGACGACGCCCGTGCGGCGGGACGCACGCGCATGGTGCTGGAGACCGGCACGGAGCAGCCTGAGGCGATATCCCTCTACACCTCCTCCGGCTACGAGCCGACGAAGAAGTTCGGGCACTACCGCTTCGAGGCCAAGAGCCGCTGCTACGCCAAACCGCTCTGACCGGGACTCCCCGGAGACGCGGGACGCACGGGCTGCACCGGGGCGCTCAGGAGGCGCGGTGCCTCTGGGAGAGCGGTTCCCCGAGCACCAGGACCCCTGGAGGGACGGGTTCCCCGGGGGGAACGGGGCTGCCCGGGGGGGCTCCCCGTAGAGGCGGAGGTGCCCGCAGCAACGGGTTGCCAGGGCACCAGGACTCCCCGGAGGGACGGGGTTTCCCCGAGGGACGGGGTTTCCCCGAGGGCCGCGGTTCCCCAGGGGACAGGGATCCGCGGAAGAACGGGGCCCCACGGGGAAACGGGGCTCCCCAGGGAGACGGGGTTGCCAGAGCACCGGGGCCGTGAGGGCTACCGGGGGTTGTCCGGCGCACCGGTGTGATGAGGGGCGCCAGGGCCGGCCGTGGCACCGGGGCCGTCGGGGCCACCCGGAACACCGGGGACGCCGGGTGCGTCGACCGGGCGGTCCGGGCTCGCGCCGCCCGCCACCCCCGTACCGCCCCAGCCGGCCGGAATGGGCCCGTCGGGCCCCCAGTCCTCCTCGGTCATCCCCTCGCCCGCGCCTGACGGGTCCGCGATACCGGCCACGGCACGCGCCAGCTCGCCCGCCTCCGCGATCCCCCACTCCTCCACGGAGACCGCCCGTATCCCGGGCGCCCCACCGGCCAGCCGCTCGCTCAGGGCCCGCCCAGGCGGCATCTCGACGCAGCAGTCGACGCCCTCGGCGGCCATCGCCGCGACGGACTCGTCCCAGCGCGGCGGCCCCACCGCACACCGCGCCATGTCGTCGAAGACGGCGTTGGCGTCCTCGCGCAGCACGCGCCCGTAGAAGCCGCTCAGGTAGGGCACCGTCTGCGGACGGCGCCTGACGGTGGCCAGGTGCTGGGCGAGCCGGATCGGGAGGATGCCACCGGGCTCCTCACCGCGTTCGAGGAGTTCGCCGCGCAGCCGTACGGCCCTGAGCGCCTCCTCGAAGGTGAGCACCCCGCACGTCACCCCGGCCGCGAACGCGCCGACGCCGTGTCCGACGACGAGGCCGGGCGGCACGCCCTCGTCCTCCGTCATGGCCCGCGCCCCCGCCACACCGGCGATCAACAGCGCGAGGTGGAGCGCGACGGGCGACTTCTCCAGCGCCTCGGCCGTGTCCAGCTCGGCAATGCCCCCGGAGAGGTCCAGTACGGGACCGTCCCCGGAACCGGAACCTCCACCCGCGCCCGAACCCCTCCCCGTAGCCGCACCCGGGCCAGTCGCTGTCCCCGCACCCGGGCCGACGCCCGCGTTCCGCAGGGCCAGGTCGGCCTCGGCAAGGACGGTCGCGGACGCGGTGGTGTCCGGCAGGCGGTGCAGCATGCCTCGGCGCTGGGAGCCGTGACCGGGGAAGAGGAACGCGATGCTCATGGAGCTACCCTCACCCGCACCGAGGCGACGGCGCCAGTGCGACGCCCCTCCCCCGCCCCTGCTCGCACCCCTGCTCACCCCGCCTCAGCCCCGCTCCTGCCCCCGGCGCCCCTGGCCTCGCTGCGGCTGTGGCTGCGGCTGGGCCTGTGCCTGCCGCTGCCGCAGGTGCAGCCACAGCCGCAGACCCGTCACCAGCTCGACGATGCCCAGCGCGAGCAGCCAGGCCCCTGTGACCACGGTCAAGGCCGTGACCGAGGGGAACGGGGCCACGATCAGCACGACGCCTCCCAGCACGCTCACCGCGCCCAGGAACATCTGCCAGGCCCGCGCGGGCGCCTGCGCGTCCCCCGCCGCGCCCGCGAGCTGTGTGATGCCGCGCAGGACCCAGCTCACGCCGATCCACAGCGCGAGCAGCAGCGCCGACTGGAGCTCCCCACGGAAGCAGAAGAGCCCCGCCAGCACCGAGACCGCGCCGCTGACCACCCCGATCACACGGGTCGCCGTCGTCAGCCGCGTACCGAAGGCGGAGACCACCTGCACGACCCCGCTGACCACCAGATACGCGCCGAAGACGACCCCCGCGACCACGACCGTGACCTCTGGCCACACCAGCGCCAGCACTCCGAGGACACACGCGACGATCCCGGCGACGACGAGCGCGTGCGCGCTCTTGCCCGCCGCCATCCGTACGAGCGGCGAGTCGGGGAGCCCGCCAAGAGCGTCACCGCCCGTCTCACGAATCTCGCGAGCGTCACGGGCATCACGGGAGTACGGGGGATCCGCGTGCGAACGGCCCGGCTGCCGGGACTCCGAGGACCCCGGAGACTCCGGGCGGCGCTGCCCACCACCAGGGGGTGCAAACTGAGACATAACACCATTCTCGCCCCACTCCCGGTGCTGCCGCTCGCGCCCCGCCCACGACGCGTGGGCATAGTGGGCCCATGGACGAGAACATGCTGTTCCTTGACCTCACCGACCGCAGCGCCGACGAAGCACGCGGGACACTCGACGCGCTGCGACGGGCCCACTCCGACGGTGACATCAGGCTGCACGAGGCCACGCTCATCTCCCGGGCCGAGGACGGCACCCTCGACATCCCCGAGACCGTCGACCACACCCACGCCACAGGCTTCGCCGTCGGCGGCCTGGTGGGCGGTCTCGTCGGGCTGCTGGGCGGGCCGGTCGGAGCCATGATCGGCTTCAGCGCCGGGGGCCTCATCGGCGGCGGTCGCGACGCACGCAGGGCGACCGAGACGAACGCGGCGCTGGAGACCCTGGCCGACGCCGTGCCGCCCGGTCGCACGGTGCTCGCCGCCGAGGTCTCCGAGGACTCGACGGACGCCGTCGACCGCGCGCTGGGCCCCGACGTCGTCCGCTACCCATCGGCCACCTTCCGCGAGCACCTGGAGTCGGCCCTGTCCGGCGACGGCCACGACTGAGCCATCGGCCCCCGTGCGGCTCCCCAGGCCGGGCCTCCATGGCGGAGAAACATCGCGCACCACGCCTGCCGGAACCGGACCGCTTGACACGGACGTGGGACGCGTCGAAAAGGATGTGAGTCTCCCCAGGGAGCGCGACTAGGGTCTGGGGGATGCGACACGCGCGGTGGGAGCCGGTGACGGCGGACAACTACGAAGCCGTCATCGAGCTGGAAGTCAGGGAGGAGCAGCGCGACTTCGTCGCCCCGAACGTGCGCTCCCTCGCCGACGCGTGGGCCCATCCCACGGCCCGCCCCCTGGCGCTGCTGGCCGAGGAGGAACTCGCGGGCTTCGCGCTGCTGGCCCCCGTCCCGTCACAGCCGCGGACCATCGCCCTGATCCGCTTCATGATCGACCGCCGCTTCCAGCACCGAGGCCTCGGCCGCGCGGGCATCACGGCCCTCATCGAGGCGGCCAGGGCCGACGGTTACACCACGATGCGCCTCAGCGTCGTCCCCTCCAACCACGCGGCCCGTGCCCTCTACGCCACCTCGGGCTTCCGGGAAACCGGCGCCTACGAAGACGGCGAAATCGTCCTCCAGCGCCCCCTCGCCCTCCCCGCCACCGCCGCCTCCCGGACGGCCCCTGAACGCGCCAAAGCCCCTGCCGAATCCCTCCGGCAGGGGCCCTGACATGCGTGGGGCCGGGGGCTGACCCCACATCATTCCGCCGCGGGTCGCGGCGGCCGATGCCCTCGCTCTTCGACGGCGAGAACACCGGAACTCAGTGCGGCAGGCCCGTCGGGCCCGACGGAAATACGCGGTCACGCATTTCCCGTACGGCCGAACCGAACCTGCGAAAAGGAGCGTTAACCGCTCCCTTGCTCTGTACCCAGATAACCACGCTCACCCGGGCCAATTCCACTCCCCAGGGCCTCTGTTACACATCCATGACGCCCCGAGCGCATTCATGGCATAACCATTTCCGGCACCTTCGAATTCAATGAAAAGGCACCGGGGCACGTCTTTGTGAGACACCACCAAAAAGTGACGCCCGCAGAAAACAATTCCACCGGTCAGCTCCTGCCGACCGCCCCTCCAGAAATCCCCTCACCCCCGTGCCACCACCCCGCGGACTCCCCGGGCCGACGGCCGGCCGGCCCGCCCACGGGCCCTGACACTGCGTTCGATGCAGGGCGGCGCGAAAAAGTTCACGGCGGACGGTACGCACGTCACCGCCCCCGGGAACGTGTCCGTACAGCAGGCCGACGCCTTGCGTCGCCGGGCCCCCGCCCGCGCCACGAGGTGACGAGCGGCGAACGGCGAACAGGCCCCAGGGCGCGGTTGATGGAAAGCAGAAGCACTGGTGGCCGCGGCCGGACCCAGCAGGTGAACGAACTCATCAAGGTCACACACGGCCGGCCACGGCCACGGATGGCGATCCTCGGCGATTTCAACGCCGAGCCGCGATACCCGGTAATCGACTCGACGCGGTCGGCCAACTTCGGCGAAGCGACCGGGATTGCCGAGGCGAGGAGAACTACCCGCCCTGCGCGCCCACTGCCCCGGCAGCTCTCCGCCCGAAGAAGTCCGACCACATCTGACTCCGCGGAATCACGGCACCCACTCCGGCCACAACCTGGCGCTCACCAGTTTCCGGACCGATTGACGGCCCTACGGACGCGTACCGCCAAAACCCCCGGAGCGGGGGCCCAACGGCTCTCGCCCCGGGGGCGCGCCCATGACCGCCAGGAAGCCCCTCGCCTCCCGGGGGCCGGCCCTACGCGCCGTCGCGAAGGCCGTCCACGTCCGTCCTGGCGTACCGCCCGAGCCTGCCCGCCCGTACGCCGCCGCGTTCCGCCGTGACCTCGAACGTGCCGAGGGGCCAGCCCAGATACGCCGCGGCCTCCTTGCCCGTCATGCTGGCGGCAAGCCAGTCCTCACGCTCCTTCACCGTGGCACCGACCTCTTCCGCGGGAAGGCCGTCCAAGTCGTCCAGGGAGTACATGGGGTGCTCCTTGAAGGTCCCCACGGGCTCCAACAGGCCCCGCCCGGCCAGAGCTTGCACGTCGACGCGATCGACTTCCAGCCCGGTACGGCTCGCCAGATGCTCGGCTGCCTTGACCGAGCCGACCCCGGGGTGGTCGCCGACCGTGGCGCGTATCTCCTCGACGCGACCCGCGAGCATGTCGGCCACCGCCTCCGACCAACGCTTGCCGTCGACGTCCGGCGGCGGGACCACGCCCTTCTGCTGGCCACGCCCGATCTGCCAGTTCTCCAGCCCCAGCCTTCCGGCCAGTTGGTAGGGCCCGAAGCTGCGCCCCTTCGCGGCACCGGCCCGGCGCGGCTCCTTCGGGGCCGACCCCGTGCTCCGCGACGCGGCGTCCCCGTCGCCAAACGCCGCGGTGATCTCTGCGAGCCGGTCCGGGATCGTCTTCGCCAGCCCAAGCGACCACCGCTCGTCGTCAATGTCCGGTGGCGGTATGAGCCCTCGCGCCTGGGCCCGACGTACCGTCCTGGGCTCAAGCCCCAGCCAGTCAGCAAGCTGGACAGGCCCGAAGTCCCGTTCCCTGGCCACGATTCCCTCCCGGTGATGTCCCTCATCGCGGTCGCGCAGGTGGTGCGTGAGTCCGTTCGATTCGCTGGTTTCACCCTACGTGCCGGGTCTGACACACACTGGCCCCAAAGCCAAAGGCCCCGCTGCCGCCTCACCGCCGGCCCCATACGCGCCCCGCCCCTCACGGCCACACGGAAACAGAAAGAGCCCCTGCCGGAGCTCTGCGACAGGGGCTCTGACGTGCTGTGGTCTGTTCACGAGTGGCTCTGACCCGCTTCGACGACCTGTGTTCAAGATCCTTCCCCAGGCACCGAGTGATCGTTCTCCACGATGACTGGGGCACCCGGTCCAGCGCCGGGTTGGGATCGTATGCGTCCGGTCCGGATCGGGAGGGGCTTGAGATGAACCTTGAGGAACTGCGCCAGCAGGCGGTACGTATCCATGATCTCTACGACGAAATGAACCGGCACGAGCGTGGCCGGGTATGGACGCGGGAGGAGTTCATGCTCGGCTTTGCAGGCTATGGCCGAGCTCGACGCGGCGATCAGCGCTCGCCTCCCGAAGGCCGGGGAGCCGTCATGACGGCGGGTCCGACCAGTCTCGCCGACGTGCTTGAGGAGGGGTGAGCGGGTGGAACGGCAAGCGATGGACCTCAGCACCTACACAGCCCGGGCGCAGAACGGGCCATGCTTCGTCTGCGCGTACGTGGCCGGGGATCCCGACTATCGTCACGAGGCGGTCTACGAGGACGATGCCCATGTCGCATTCTTGGACCGCTGGCCCACTGTGCCGGGCAAGGTGCTGGTGGCCCCGAAGGAGCACATCGAGCACGCAGTCAGGGACTTGGACGAGACCGCGTTCACCCGGCTGATGCTCGTGGTGCGCAAGGTGTCGTTGGCGGTGGAGGCGGTTTTCGCCCCTGAGCGCATCTACCTGCTCTCGCTGGGAAGCCAGCAGGGCAACGCTCATCCGCATTGGCACATCGCCGGGCTGCCTCCTGGGGTCCCCTACGAGCGCCAGCAGTTTCACGCCCTGATGACCGAGAACGGGGTACTTGTCCCCACTCCTCATCAAAGCGTGGACATGGCGAATCGGCTGCGCAAGGCGGTCAGAAGCGTCTCCCGAGGCGAGTCCTGACTCCGATCTCTCGACGCTACGGTGACCGGGCTTGTGGGGAGTTTCGCGCTCATCGCCCCCCGCAGCAGCGGTTCGGTGGAGCAGCAACGAAGGGATCCACGGCCGACCACGAGGACCGTCGCCACCTTCCGCCCCGAGCAGGTTCGAACGAACCCCGGAAACGACGAAGATCCCGGTGATCGTGATGATCACCGGGATCTCGTCAATCGTTCTCAAGCTCACTCAAGAACAACTGTGCTGTGGGGTGTTCACGGGTGCCGTTGCGCAGGTGCGATCCCTTCTACTCGAAGATCGCTTCCCAGCGCCGGAGTGATCGTTTCCCGGGTTACAACAACAGTTTCAGGTTTCCCAGGATCACGTGGTGGTGGGGCGTATGGATACCTGCGGAGGAGACTGCCAGGGCAGGCGCGCAAGCGCGGCAGGCGGACGTCAGGATTCCCTTTCACTTGCCGGTGACCCCTGATCGGCAGTTGCCAGAGCGCGGGTGGGCTGATGACTTACTGAGGTTTTCGGGTTGGTGTCGGATGGTGACGTGCGGTGATCCCTGCGGTAGGCCGGAAGCATGCGGTATGCGCAGG
>NZ_BAAGSO010000002.1:0-89816 GCF_054782395.1 Streptomyces daliensis
TCACCGCACTGCTGCGACAGCACAGCGGCGAAGGTCTCTCACCTCCACTCGGAAAATCAGCGCCTCACGGCGCACCCGCACCGCATCCCAGAACACCCCGGCGGGCAGCAACTCAGCGGCCACTCCCGTGGGCGGGGACCACGCGACAGTAGGTGATGCGGTCACCGTGCCACCGCCTTACCTCGGCGGCACATGCCGCAGAGGCAGGGTGGAACTGTCGGCGCGGAAGTGAGGCGTTCAGGGGCACTCGCCGGGACGTACCGCCGCCCCCAGCTTCGTCCGCTGTCTCGGCTCACTCTCAGCGTCATGCTGGACGTGATCCTGTCGCTGCGCATGGCGATCTCCTCGGTACGCTCGTCCCGTTCTGCCGACTCTCATCGAACTGTGTGACCTCTTTCGGTAGAAGCGCCTGCTTACGGGCCAATGAGGGGGCCAAAATGGGGGCCAGACCAAGGAGGCGCCGTGGTAACCGAGACGCTTGGGGAGCTACTGGCCCGCCTGCGTGGTGAACGTGGCTGGACGCAGCAGCAAGTGGCTGACGAGTTCTGCAAGGTCTGCGGAACCGTCACCAAGGACGCCCGCGAGGTGGGCCGCTGGGAACGCGGCGTACGTGTCCCCACTGCGTTCACGCGTCGTCATCTGGCGACCGTCTTCGGCGTCCCTGTGCGGATACTCGACCAGGCCGCAGCAGCGACCCGTCGTGCCCGCCGAACGCCCTCGGGTTCACGGTCACGGTCACAGTCACCGGAAGATGAGGCAGCCGCAGTGGAACGTCGCACTTTCGTCAGCGCCGCCGCAGCCGCTCTGCCCGCCGTCGCACTGCCCAGTGTTTCAAGGCCCGTCGACCCCGCCCTCGTCCTCTACTTCGAGCAGCAACTAGCCGGTCATTACCAAGCGGACATGCTGCTCGGCCCCCGTGCTCTGATCGGCACCGTCACCGCGCAGTGTGAACTCCTGGGCCAGCTCGTCGACGGAGCTGATCGGGATACTCGCCAGCGCATGGCACAGGTGGCCACCGCGTTCGCGGCCTTCGCCGCTTGGCTGTATCTGGACGCGGGTGACCCCGCTACGGCACTGCGCTGGCACGACTCCGCACAGGAACTCGCCCACCGCTCCCGCGATCGCGAGGCCGTCGCCTGTTCCCTGGTGGACCGTGCCATGGCGCGTACGGACCAGGGCGCCGGGGCGGCTGTCGTGGATCTCTGCGATGCCGCCTTGATGGACGCGCGCCGGATCTCGCCCGAGGTACAGGTCTTCGCGTTGCAGCAGCAGGCGCACGGTGCCTCGCTGACCGGTGAACGGGCAGACGTCGACAGGCTGCTCGACAGGGCCGGGCGCCTGGTCGAGCGCGTCGACGTGGAGGTGCGGGGAACGGCGTGTCTGCGTACCCCGAACTACGTGGAGGTCCAACGCGCAACCTGCTATGGCAGGCTGGGCCTGGCGGAAGAGGCCGCACGCTTGTGGGACCAGCTCATCCCCGCGGCTCCGGCCTCGGCCCGCCGCGATATCGGTGTGTGGTCGGCGCGGTCGGCCGTTGCCTCCGCCGTGTTGCGGGAACCGGAACGGGCGGTCGAGCTGGCGCGCGAAGCCGCCGGGGTTGTGCGGGCTACCGGATCAGCGCGCGCGATGCGGGAGCTGGAGGCCGTGGCTACGGCCATGGAGCCATGGCAAGCTGACCAAATCGGCCGGGACCTCGCCGAGGTGCTGGCACCTGTCCGCGAGGGAGTGTGACCGTGGCTGAGGCACTGTCGAAGACGGAGATCGAGGACCGCATCAAGGACCTGCCGGGCTGGTCGACGGACGGCCGGAGGATCGAGCGCTCCTACACCGTCCCGCACGTGGCCGGTGCGGCGTTCGTCGTTCACATCGCCGCGATCCAAGACAGCCTGGGCCACCATTCCGACGCGACCCTGAGCTTTCGCGGCGTTCACGTAGCGATCAGTTCGAGCGACCTCGGCGGCTACGTCGCCGAGCACGACATCGGGCTGGCACGACGTATCGAAGCGGTGGCCGCCGCACACGGAGCCGCTTGATCCACGCCAGAAGGGCTCACGTCGCCTGCGGATGCCCGCTGCCCGCGCCTATGCCCGCCGCACTTCGGCGAGCGCCGAGCTGGATAGCTACGCGAGTCTGGGCTGACCACCGAGCACATCGACTACCTCGTTCAGCAGGCCCTCAAGGACGCGGCCAAGGACAAGCGCGCAGAATCCCCCCGGTGACGTCCCCTACCGGGCCCCTGCACGCTCGCATTCCTCGATGCGCTGACGTACCCGTTCGTCAGAGGCAACGTCTGGAGGCAGCTTGGTGGACCTGTAGATCAAGGCTGATAGCAGATCGTCAGCGTTGAGCGATGCCTCCGACATGTCTGCGCCGGCACAATGCGCGCCCTCCAGGCGGGCACCGATCAGGAACGCGCCCTCTAGACAGGCCCCGGACAGGTCCGCGTGGCGCAGGTCAGTCCATCGTAGGTCGGGAGACACCAGGTCGGTTTTGTCGGAGGGTGTGCGGCGGCCGAGGACGGTCAGTGCCGCCTGGACATCCTCCGCGGGGCCCTTCCCGCCCTCCGGTGAGGTGTCCTCGGACGTCGTCTCCTCGTCGGGCGGCGCTGGGGCGTGTTGGCGGATGAAGGCGGCCAGGGCCTCGACGACGGTCCGGTAGTCCTTCGTGGAGTCGTTCATAATCCGCTCGAAGGCGTAGATGCCGCAGAGGCGTTCGGTGAGATTGTCGGAAGCGAGCAGCTTGCTCGCTTCCACGTAGCGTTCGGTGACCTGCCCCTCACGCATGATCTCCGCCTCCTGGCGGTCCTTCTCCCGCGTGTGGGCGAACTGCTCCTGCACCTGCTCGAACTGGCTCTGGGACAGCAGGTGGCTGCGGTGCGTGTAGTACAGGCCCAGCCCGGCGACGGCCCCGGCGCCGAGCGCCACCAGCATCGTGCGGAACCCGGTGATCACCACCCCGTCGGCAGGTTCCAGGCCGGTGCGGCGCAGGTGGCTGCCGTCGAACCACCACGGACCCTGCCACAGCAGCATGAAGAACGTCACCGCGCCGACGGCCGTGGCGCCCCACCCCCACCACTTCTTCATGGTCCGTTTCTACCGGTCGGGCCCCTTCCCGCCCAGCTCCGCCCGCCCCGCGCAACGAATCGCCGTTTCCCCGGCCGGACGCGCAACGAAAACGCGGGGAATGCGCAATGGATGCGCCTTGTCCCACGTTGAGCGCCGACCGTACCGTCGACGTATCCCACCGCACGTCCGGGCGCCCCCGTGCGCGTCCGTACCCACCCCTGCCCACTTCTGCCCGAGGTCCCATGCCGCCGCTGCGCATCGCGCTGTACCAAGGTCCGCCTCCCGCCACGGACACCAGCACCTCCGCCCATGGCCTCGCCGCGCTCGACGACGCCGCGCGCCGGGCCGCGGCCCAGGGCGCCAGGCTGCTCGTCACGCCGGAGCTGTCGCTGACCGGCTACGCGCTCGGCGACCGCGTCGCCGACCTGGCGGAGCCCGCCGACGGCGAGAGCGCTCGCGCGCTCGCCCGCACGGCGGCCCGGCACGGGATCGCCCTCGTCTACGGCTACCCGGAGCGCGCCGGGAGCCGGGTCCACAACTCCGTCCAGTTGGTCGGACCCGACGGCACCCGGCTGGCCAACTACCGCAAGACCCACCTCTACGGCGGCTTCGAGACGGCCTCGTTCACTCCTGGCGACCAGCTCGTCGTCCAGGCCGAGCTGGACGGCGTCAGGCTCGGCCTGCTCGTCTGCTACGACGTGGAGTTCCCCGAGGCCGTGCGCGCCCACGCGCTCGCGGGCACCGAGGTGCTGCTGGTGCCGACGGCGCTGATGCGGCCCTACGAGTTCGTCGCCGCCACGCTGGTGCCGGTCAGGGCATGGGAGAGCCAGCTCTTCATCGCGTACGCCAACCGCACGGGCGCCGAGGGGGAGTTCGACTTCGCCGGGCTCAGCGCGCTGGCCGCGCCCGACGGGACGGCGCGGATACGGGCGGGGAGCGGCGAGACGCTGCTCGTGGGCGAGGCGGACCCGGCCGAACTGCCCGCGTTCCGCGCCCAGAGCCCGTACCTCACCGACCGGCGCCCCGAGCTGTACCGCGCCCACGTCTGACGCGCACGTCTGACACACGGTTCGACGTGACGGACGGTCGCGTCCGGCACGACCACGGCCACGGCCACGGCCACCACCACACCCCGTACCGCAGCACGAAGCAACAAGAGGAGAACCGCGTCCGATGACGTCCACGGTGCCCACAGCCGTCCACGACGAGCAGCACGCCGAGGCCCAGGCCGTGCCGCCCGTCACCATGTTCGGCCCGGACTTCCCGTTCGCCTACGACGACTACCTCGCCCACCCCGCCGGGCTCGGCTCCGTGCCAGCGACCGAGCACGGCACGGAGGTCGCCGTCATCGGCGGGGGCCTCTCCGGCATCGTCGCCGCGTACGAGCTGATGAAGATGGGCCTCAAGCCCGTCGTCTACGAGGCCGACCAGATCGGCGGACGGCTGCGTACGGCCCGCTTCGAGGGCGTCGGTGGCCAAGGGGGCGACGGGCTGACCGCGGAGATGGGGGCCATGCGCTTTCCGCCGTCCTCGACGGCGTTCCAGCACTACGTCGACATGACCGGCCTTACCACGCGCCCCTTCCCCAACCCCCTGGCGCCCGACACCCCCTCCACGGTCGTGGACCTGAAGGGCGAGTCCCACTACGCGCGCACCCTGGACGACCTGCCGCCCGTCTACCACCGGGTGATGGACGCGTGGAACGCCTGCCTGGAAGAAGGCGCCGACTTCTCCGCCATGCAGCGCGCGATCCGGGAGCGCGACGTGCCCCGTATCCGCGAGATATGGGCGCGGCTCGTCGAGAAGCTCGACAACCAGACCTTCTACGGCTTCCTCTGCGACGCGCCCTCCTTCTCCTCCTTCCGGGACCGCGAGATCTTCGGCCAGGTGGGCTTCGGCACCGGCGGCTGGGACACGGACTTCCCGAACTCCATCCTGGAGATCCTCCGCGTCGTCTACACGGGCGCCGACGACGACCACCGCGGCATCGTCGGCGGCAGCCAGCAGCTCCCGCTGCGCCTGTGGGAGCGCGCTCCGGAGAAGATCACGCACTGGGCGCAGGGCACCTCGCTCGCCGCACTCCACGAGAAGGGCGCCCCGCGCACCGCCGTCACCCGTCTGCACCGCACCGCGGGCAACAGGATCACGGTCACCGACGCGGAGGGCGACATCCGCACGTACCGGGCCGCCGTGTTCACCGCGCAGTCCTGGATGCTGCTCAGCAAGATCGACTGCGATGACGCGCTGCTGCCCATCGACCACTGGACGGCCGTCGAGCGCACCCACTACATGGAGTCCTCGAAGCTGTTCGTGCCCGTGGACCGGCCGTTCTGGCTGGACGAGGCAGTCGACGACAACGGGCGGCCGACCGGCCGGGACGTGATGAGCATGACGCTCACCGACCGGATGACGCGCGGCACGTATCTGCTGGACGACGGGCCGGACCGGCCCGCCGTCATCTGCCTCTCGTACACCTGGTGCGACGACAGCCTCAAGTGGCTGCCGCTGGACGCCAACGAGCGCATGGAGGTGATGCTCAAGTCGCTCGGCGAGATCTATCCAGGAGTCGACATCCGCAAGCACATCATCGGCAACCCGCTCACGGTCTCCTGGGAGAACGAGCCCTGCTTCATGGGCGCCTTCAAGGCCAACCTCCCCGGCCACTACCGCTATCAGCGGCGCCTGTTCACCCACTTCGTGCAGGACCGCCTCCCGGAGGACAAGCGCGGCCTCTTCCTCGCGGGAGACGACATCTCCTGGACGGCGGGCTGGGCCGAGGGCGCGGTGCAGACGGCGCTCAACGCGGTGTGGGGCGTGCTGCACCACCTCGGCGGCGCCACGGACGCGACCAACCCCGGGCCCGGCGACGTCTACGACGAGATAGCCCCCGTGGAGCTGCCCGAGGACTGACCGACGGGCGCACCGGCCGGAGCGGGCGCGTGACGGCGGGACGCCGGGCCGCCGGGCCGCCGGGCCGCGGGAGCTACAGGCCCGCGTCCCGCGCCGCCTCGCGCAGCAGCTTCGCCTTGTCGACGACCTCGCGCGCGTCGGCGGCGTCGACGTGCGTGTCCAGGATCACCTCGTCGGCCCCGGCGTCCCGCGCGCCCAGCAGGTCCTCCGTCAACTGCTCGACGCTGCCCGTCCACGTCATACGGTCGCCGTCCAGCGGCTTGTCCGTGAGCCGCACGGCGGCCCGCACGGTGACGGTGAACGCGTCGGCCTCCCTGCCGTATTCGGCGGCCAGTTCCACGATGCGGGCGCGGGCCGTGGCGACCTGCTCGTTGGTGACGTACGAGGGCAGCCAGCCGTCCGCGCGGCGCGCGACGCGGCGCAGCGCCCGGTCGTTGCCGCCCGCCAGCAGGACGGGGATGCGGGACGCGGGCTTCGGGCCGACGGCGGAGGCGGTGAAGCGGGTGCGGGCGCCCTCGTAGGCGGGCACGGGGTCGGGCCCCCACACCGCGTGGCACACGTCCAGCAGCTCGTCGAGGGCCGCGCCGCGCTTGGCGTAGTCCGCGTCGGCCGCGGCGAACTCGTCCCGCGACCAGCCGGTGCCGAAGCCCGCGACGAGCCTGCCGCCGCTCGCCGCGTCCAGGGTGCCGAGCCTGCGGGCCAGCAGGAACGGCTGGTGCAGCGACCCGACCAGCACCGCCGTGCCGAGCCGCACCCGCTGTGTGACGGGCGCCGCCAGGGCGAGGGTGATCAGGGGGTCGGCGATCGAGCGGAAGTACTCCGCCCAGGGCATCCCGGGGATCAGATACATGTCGTCCACGGGTTGTTCGGGGCGCATGAGCCGTTCCAGCACCCAGACGCTGTCGTAGCCGTTCTCCTCCGCCGCCTGGGCGACCGTCGCCACATCGCTGCTGAGGTCGTACTGCCCCGACTGCGGCAGTCCGAGGCCGATTCGCAGTGTCATCGTCCCTCCATCAACACATCAACACCCGGTGCCCGCGACGTCCGTCGCGGGTCAGCCCCATGCCTAGGCGATGAACCCGGTCACGGCAATGGCGCCTCGCACCACCAGCACGTCCCGCCTCACCGGCACAGGGGTGTCAGCAGGCACCGGCCCGCCATGCCGACGCTCGCGTCGAGCCGTTCGACGAACTCCTCGACCAGGTCCGGGAGTCCGCGCAGCCCCCACAGCGCCCGGAACGCGGCCCACGCGCCGTCCCGCGCCCGCTCCAGGCTCCACGCGCCCAGCAGATGCGTCAGCGGATCGGCCACGTCCAGCAGATCGGGGCCCGGCATCAGGTCCTCCCTGATCCGCTCCTCCAGGCTGGTCAGCAGCTCCCCGACCCGCTCGAAGTCGGCCTCCAGCTCGCGGGGTCCCGCGTCGCGGGCGCGGCAGGTTTCGACGAGGGCGAGCGGCAGATCGTGCCCGATGTGCGCGTTGATCCCCGCAAGCGCGAACTGGGTGGCCCTTACGGAAGGGTGGCGCCGCAACTGGAAGAGCGGGCGCCAGCAGCGCGGGGTGCGCCGTCCCGCCGCCGCGGCGTCCACCGCGTCCAGATAGCGCCCGGCGAACCGCGCGCCCAGCTCGTCCGCGGCTCCGCTGTCCTCGAAGTGACCGCCCGTGAGACGGCGTTGCAGCTCCTCCGTCACCGACAGATAGACCTGGTTGAAGACGGCCACCCCGTCGCCGGGCGGCAGTTCCGCACCGACCGCGCGCATGCGTCCCACGATCCGGTCCACCGACACCGCGCGCCGTGCGGGCGCCGCCCGTTCCACTGAGGTCATGTACGCAGAGTGGCAGCGTTCTGTACGGAGAGTGGTGAGGGTGACCCCTACAGCCCCCGGAAGGGGGAAGCCCGCACTGCTGCCGGACCCCGTGTTCGAACCGCTCCGGTCCGGTCCGCTACTTCTCCGGCTGGCCCGGCCGGCCCGGGCGCCCTGAGCCCTCCGGCTCCTCGGCCTCGTCGTCGTAGCCGCTGGTGCCCTCGTCGAGCAGCGGCGTCTGCGCCTTGAGGTGCGGCGGCGCGAGCGCGCGCAGCACGTGGTAGCCGCTGAGGACCACGATCGTGCCCAGCGCGATGCCGCTCAGCTCGAAGGTGTCGGTGAACTTGAGGCTGACGCCGCCGATCCCGATGATGATGCCCGCCGCGACGGGGACCAGGTTCAGCGGATTGCGGAGGTCCACGCCGTTGTTGATCCAGATCTGGGCGCCGAGCAGGCCGATCATCCCGTAGAGGATCACGGTGATCCCGCCCAGCACCCCGCCGGGGATGGCCGCCACGACGGCACCGAACTTGGGGCACAGCCCGAAGAGCAGCGCGAAGCAGGCGGCGGCCCAGTAGGCGGCCGTCGAGTAGACGCGGGTCGCGGCCATCACGCCGATGTTCTCGCTGTACGTGGTGGTCGCGGGGCCGCCGACCGCCGTCGAGAGCATGGTGCCCGCGCCGTCGGCCGCGATGGCGGTGCCGAGCTTGTCGTCGAGCGGGTCGCCGGTCATCTCGCCGACCGCCTTCACATGGCCCGCGTTCTCCGCGATGAGCGCGATGACGACGGGCAGCGCGACGAGGATCGCGGACCAGCTGAAGGAGGGCGCGTGCAGCGAGGGCAGCCCGAACCAGTCGGCCTCGCCCACCCCGGACAGGTCGAGGCGCCAGTGGTCGACGGTCTTGCCGCTGCCGTCCGGCGAGTGGATCTTGCCGAGCACGGAGTCGAGGACCCAGGAGGCGACGTAGCCGAAGACCAGCCCCAGGAAGATCGCGATCCGCGACCAGAAGCCCCGCATGCAGACCACGGCCAGCCCCGTGAAGAGCATCGTCAGCAGCGCCGTCCACTGGTCCTGCGGCCAGTACGTGCTGGCCGTCACGGGCGCCAGGTTGAAGCCGATCAGCATCACGACGGCGCCCGTGACCACCGGAGGCATCGCGGCGTGGATGATCCGTGCCCCGAACCGCTGCACAGCGAACCCCGCCACCAGCAGCGCGGCGCCCACGACGAGGATCGCCCCGGTGACCGCCGCGCTGCCCCCGCCCTGGGCCCGGATGATCGCGGCGACGCCGACGAAGGAGAGGCTGCACCCCAGATAGCTGGGCACCCTGCCGCGCGTGGCCAGCAGGAAGAGCATCGTCGCGACGCCCGACATCATGATCGCGAGGTTGGGGTCGAGCCCCATCAGCACCGGGGCCACGAACGAGGCGCCGAACATCGCGACGACGTGCTGCGCCCCGAGCCCGGCCGTACGCGGCCACGACAGCCGCTCGTCCGGCCGTACGACGGCGCCGGGCGCCGGGACGCGTCCGTCGCCGTGCAGTTTCCAGCGCACGCCGAAGCCGCCGCCGCTCATGCTCGCTCCTGATCTCGGGGGGTGAACCGGGGACATCGTATTTGCCCGCGCGAGCGGATCACGCCGCCGCGGGTGTGCCGGGCGTGACGGGGGAGTGGCACGGGTAACACGGAGGGCGGGGGAACGACGGGGGACAGGCGGGGGCAGGACGTGGTGCGCGGTGGGGGCCACGCGACGATGGGGCGGCCGTGGACGAGGACCTGTACGAGGACTTGCGCGAGGGCCCGGACGAGGACTTACGCGACCCGGGCGAGGACCTGCCTGGAGCGCCCGGATCCCCGCCCGGAGACCCGTGCGGGGACCGGGGCGGCGCCGGGGCGGTGCCGACGCACCGCCTTGAGGTCCCTGCGCCGCACATCCTGCCGTTCGCCATCGGCTCCTTCGACAGCATCGGGCGCCTCTCCCGCGCCGCCTTCCCGCACCGCCACACCTTCCACGAGATCGTCTACGTCACGGGAGGCAGCGGCAGCCACGTCATCGACCTGAGCCGCTGGCCGCTCGACCCGCCGCACCTGTCCTTCGTGGCGCCCGGACAGATCCACTTCTGGGAACGGGCCATCGGGCTCAGCGGCTGGGTCGTGCTCTTCGACGACGCCTTCCTGCTCGCCCACCCCGGGGACCGCGACCTGCTGCGGCTGCTGACCGAGCGGCCCTGGCTGTGCCCCGACGAGGAGGAGGCGGCCGGAATCCTGCCCGTCCTCGCCGAGATGCTGCGCGAGTACCGCGCGCAGCGGCCCGGGATGATCTCGGTGCTCCAGGCGTATCTGCACGTCCTGGTCGTGCGCGCCGCACGACTGCCGCGCCCCGGCACGGAGCCGGGCGAGGTGCGGGTGCTGCCGCCCGGCGCCGCCGCCGGGCGGGCCGCCGCACTCGCGCAGCGCTTCGCGCGGCAGCTCGCGCTGTCCCGCCCGCGCTCCTCGGCCGAGCGGCCCGTGAGCGTGTGGGCTGCCGAGCTGGGCGTCTCGGTGAGCTATCTGAACGAGGCGGTCCGGCGCACCACGGGCCACACGCCGGCGCGGCTGATCCGGCAGGCCCAGGTGCTGGAGGCCAAGCGGCTGCTGGCCAGCACGGGGCTCACTGTGAGCCGCGTCGCGCACGAGGTGGGGTTCAGCGACGCCGCGTACTTCTGCCGCTTCTTCCGCAGGGAGACGGGCACCACGCCGGGCGAGTTCCGGCGCGCCAGTACCGGCGGGATGCACCACGGTCACCGCACTCTGTCCATCGAAGCGCACGGGGCCACGCCCTAACGTCGTACGGGATCACCTGCCCGATGGCGGCAGCGGCCGAGCCCCGCCGCCGTCCGCGCCCGGCCGGACGCGTTCACCGCACCACTTCAGCCACTTCATCTCCCCACGACTAGGAGTGCACCGTGGACGGCGCAACCACCCCAGAAAGACCGGAAGGCGAGCCCCGCGAGAACGCGCTCGGCGAGAGTCTGACCAGCAGGAACGTGACCCGTAAGAACGTGCTCAGGGCGGCGCTCGCCGCGGGTACGGGTGCCGTGCTGTTCGGCGGCGCCCCGGCGCTCGCGCGCGACCGCGCGGGCACAGGGCGCGAGCTGGCCCCCACCCCGTACTGCGACGACGGCGACGACCCCACACCCCCGCAGATGGAGGGCCCGTACTTCAAGCCCAACTCGCCCCGCCGCGCCTCGCTGCTCATTCCCGGTGCCGCCGGGACGCGGCTCACCGTGCGCGGCTACGTCTTCAGCCTCAGCTGCCAGACCGTCGCGAACGCGCTGCTCGACTTCTGGCAGGCCGACGCGCGGGGCGCGTACGACAACGCGGGCTACCGCTACCGAGGCCACCAGTTCACGACTGCCAACGGCTCCTTCGAGCTGACCACGATCGTGCCCGGCCTCTATCCGGGCCGTACCCGGCATCTGCACGTGAAGGTGCAGGCCCCAGGCCGTCCCATCCTGACGACCCAGCTCTACTTCCCCGGCGAACCGCGCAACAACACCGACTCGCTCTTCGACCCGGACCTGCTGATGGACGTGCGCGACGGGAGCGGCGGGAAGGAGGGCACCTTCGACTTCGTGCTGAACATCCCGTAGCGCCTCCCCGCGGCCCTCTCGCCGCCCTCCCGGCGGGCCTCCCCGCCATCCACCCCGCGACCGCCCGCGTCCGGCACCTGCTCCTGGGCCGGACGCGGGCTCGCGCGCGAGCCCGCGCGATGCCCGGGGCGCGGCACGGATGAGCCCGGAGTGACCGGTGACGTGCTGTGAGTCAGCCCACAGGATGGCCCAGGCATGGATCGCCGTCGGCGTGGCAGACTGGAGCCGTACCAGTACGTCAGCGCACTCCGGGGTCGGTGAAAGTCCGAACCGGCGGTTATAGTCCGCGACCCGGTCGCCTCCAGCGATCGGTTGACCAGGTGAAATTCCTGGACCGACGGTTAAAGTCCGGATGGGAGGCAGTGCGCGGCGGACCGAGACCGGTGCTCGGTCGGCCAAGCGGAGTAGTCCGTTCCCGTTCGACGGGAAGGGGCGTTCCCCCTGGCCGTCGTCCCGCGTTCCCGGATCCGCGCAGTTCCCGAAAGCGCCCCGGAGTCCGTGCCCGCAGAGGCAGGAGGACCCGGTGGCCACCCACGCCGCAGCAGCGACCGCAGATCCGGCCGTACGTGACGCCATGCGCCGAGCCGTCGAGCTGGCCGCGCGCGGCCTCGGTTCCACTAGCCCCAACCCCGTCGTCGGCTGCGTCGTGCTGGATGCGCACGACCGGCCCGTCGGCGAGGGCTGGCACCAGCGCGCGGGCGGCCCCCATGCGGAGGTCCACGCCCTGGCCGAGGCCGGGGACGACGCACGCGGCGGCACCGCCGTCGTCACCCTCGAACCCTGCAACCACACCGGCCGCACAGGACCCTGCGCCCAGGCCCTGATCGAGGCCGGGATCGCCCGCGTCGTCTACGCCGTCGCCGATCCCACGCCCGACGCCACAGGCGGCGCGCGCGCCCTCGCCGCCGCGGGCGTCGAGGTCCACGAGGGACTGCTCGCCGACGAGGCCGCGGCGGGCAACGCCGCCTGGCTCACCGCCGTGACCCGTCGGCGCCCCTTCGTCGTCTGGAAGTACGCGGCCACCCTCGACGGCCGCATCGCGGCGGCCGACGGCTCCAGCCGCTGGATCACCTCCGGCGAGGCCCGCGCCGACGTCCACCGGCTGCGCGCCGAGAGCGACGCCGTCGTCGTCGGCTCGGGCACCGCGCGCGCCGACGACCCGCACCTCGCCGTGCGCGGGGTGCCGGGCGCCGAGCAGCCGCTGCGCGTCGTCGTCGACACCGAGGCCCGCGCCGTCGTGCCGGGAGCGCGCGTCCTCGACGGCACCGGGCCCACCCTCGTCGCCGTCGCCGAGGACGCCGAGGCCGACGCCGGGGACCTGGCGGGCGCCGAGGTGCTCAGACTGCCGCGCGCGGCGGACGGCAGGGGCGGCCTGGACATCCCCGCGCTGCTCACCGCGCTCTACGGGCGCGGCGTGCGCTCCGTCCTGCTGGAGGGCGGCCCCACGCTCGCCGGTGCCTTCGTGGAGGCCCGCGCCGTTGACCGCGTCGTCGGCTATCTCGCGCCCGTCCTGCTGGGGGAGGGCCCGGCGGCGCTCGGCAGCGCCGGAATCAGCACGATCGTCCAGGCGTTGCGGCTGACCATGACGGAGAGCGTGCGCATCGGGCCCGATCTGCGGATCACCGCGGTCCCCGCCGACAGCGACGCGCCCGCCGCACCCTCCGCCGCGCCCGCCGTCCCTACGCCCACCGTCACCACCGCCACCGTCATCCCCACCGCCACCGAGGAGTCCTGAGTGTTCACCGGAATTGTCGAAGAGCTGGGTGAGGTCGTCGCCATGGAGGACCGCGGTGGCTCCGCGCGCTTCCGGCTGCGCGGCCCCGCCGTCACCGAGGGCGTCAAGCACGGGGACTCCATCGCCGTCAACGGCGTCTGCCTCACCGTGGTCGAGACCGGCGGCGGCGAGTTCACGGCCGACGTCATCGCCGAGACCCTCGGCCGCTCCAGCCTGGGCGCCCTCACCGTCGGCTCCCGCGTCAACCTGGAGCGCCCCATGGCCCTGGGCGGACGGCTCGACGGACACCTCGTCCAGGGCCACGTGGACGGCACCGGCACCCTCGCCGCGCGCACCGAGGACGGCACGGTGACCGTCCAGTTGCCGCCGGGGCTGGCCCGCTACATCGTCGAGAAGGGCTCCATCACCGTCGACGGCGTCTCCCTCACCGTCGTGGAGGCCGGTGACGACTACTTCACCATCAGCCTCATCCCCACCACCCTGGCGCTGACGACCCTCGGCATCAAGGACGTGGGCGACCCGGTGAACCTGGAGGTCGACGTCCTCGCCAAGTACGTCGAACGCCTCCTCGGCCGCACGGGGCAGCTCCCGGTCCCGGCCACCGGCTCGACGGAGACGAAGGAAGCGGTCAAGTGAGCGCCCTGGACTGGCTGAACGCCGAGGCGTTCACCGCCTTCGGCCAGCACGTGATCTGGTCCGACATGGCCGGCAACATCGTCGGCCTCGCCGCCCTCGCGCTGGGCTGGCGCCGCTCGGTGCTCACCTGGCCCACCCAGCTCGTCTCCGGCGTCGTCCTCATCGCCGCCTTCGCCTCGGCCCAGCTCGCGGGCGGCGTCGGCAAGCAGCTCCTCGTCATCGTCGTAGCGCTGTGGGGCTGGCGGCAGTGGACGCGGGGCAGGCAGCAGGCCCAGGACGGCTCGATCGCCGTACGGTTCGCCACCTGGCGCGAGCGCGGACTGCTCGCCGCGGGCACGGCCGTGGGCACCGGGATCGTCGGCGGGCTCTTCACGCTCGTACCGGCGCTGTCCTGGAACCCCTGGCCCGACGCGTACATCTTCGTCGGCACCCTCGCGGCCATGGTCGCCCAGGCACGCGGACTGGTCGAGTTCTGGTTCGCCTGGCTGCTCGTCGACGTGGTCGGCGTCCCGCTCGCCTTCAGCAGCGGGCTCGCCTTCTCCGGATTCGTCTACGTCGTCTACCTCGGCCTCGTCCTGTGGGGGCTGCGCGCCTGGTGGCTGCGCTCCCGCGTCGACGCCGCCGCACGGGGGCCCCAGCAGGGTCCCGCAATGGAAGGAGCCGCGGCATGACCGCGCTGCGCAGTTGGTACGGAGCCTACGGAACGGACGAGGCGGAGGAGGCCGAGGAGAGCCTCTCCCTCGACCCCGTCGAGCGTGCCGTGAGCGACATCGCCGCGGGCCGCCCCGTGGTCGTCGTGGACGACGAGAGCCGCGAGAACGAGGGCGATCTCGTCATCGCGGCCGAGATGGCCACGCCCGAGGTCATCGCGTTCATGATGAGCGAGTGCCGCGGCCTCATCTGCACCCCGATGGAGGCGGCCGATCTCGACCGGCTCCGGCTCCCGCAGATGGTCGAGCAGAACACCGAGTCCATGGGCACCGCCTTCACGGTCTCCGTCGACGCCACCCCCGAGCACGGCGTGACCACCGGCATCTCCGCCGCCGACCGCGCCGCCACCATCCGCCTGCTCGCCTCCCCTGAGGCGGCCCCCGACGACTTCGTACGGCCCGGACACGCCTTCCCGCTGCGCGCGCGGCCCGGCGGCGTCCTCACCCGTCCGGGGCACACCGAGGCGGGCGTCGACCTTGCGCGGCTGGCCGGGCTGCGCCCCGCCGCGGCCATCGTGGAGATCGCGGGCGAGGACGGCACCATGCTGCGGCTGCCCGAGCTGGTGCCCTTCGCGCGCAAGCACGGCCTGTCGATCATCTCCATCGAGGACCTGATCGCCTACCGCAGGAGCGCGGAGCCGACGGTGCGCCGGGAGGCGGCCACCCGGCTGCCGACGCGCTACGGCGACTTCCGCGCGTACGGGTACCGCTCCATCGTCGACGGCGTGGAGCACATCGCCCTCGTCGCGGGCGACCTCGGTGCCGACGGCGAGGACGGCGAGGACGGCGCGAACGGCGAGGACGTGCTCGTACGGGTGCACTCCGAGTGCCTGACCGGCGATGTCTTCGGCTCGCAGCGCTGCGACTGCGGCCCGCAGCTCCAGGCGTCGCTGGAGCGGGTCCAGCAGGAGGGCCGGGGCGTCGTCCTCTATCTGCGCGGGCACGAGGGGCGCGGCATCGGACTGCTGTCCAAGCTGCGCGCGTACGAACTCCAGGAGCACGGCCGCGACACCCTCGACGCCAACCTGGAGCTGGGCCTGCCCGCCGACGCGCGCGACTACGCCGCGGCGGCGCAGATCCTCCAGGATCTCGGCGTACGCTCCCTGCGGCTGATGACGAACAACCCCGACAAGGTCTCCGCGCTCGTCCGGTACGGGCTGCGGGTCACAGGACGCGAGCCGATGCCCGTACAGGCCGGGGAGCACAACCTCCGCTACCTGCGTACCAAGCGGGACCGGATGGGCCATGACCTCCCCTGGCTGGACGCGGACCCGGCGTCGGTCTCGGCCTGCGGCAACCAGTGAGCGCCAGGCGCCCCTGACCCGGGCAACGGCACCGGCACCCGTACCGGCACCCCCTTCTATCCACCCCCAGCAGCGACGTACCGAGCACCCGGCGAGGCCGGGAGAACGACCGAGGAGCGAGCGAGTGAGCGGCAAGGGCGCACCCGAACTGTCCATCAAGAACTGCGGTGACCTGCGGATCGCGGTGATCGCCGCGCAGTGGCACGAGCAGGTCATGGACGGCCTCGTCGACGGCTCCCTGCGCGCCCTGCGCGAGCTGGGCATCGACGAGCCGACGCTGCTGCGCGTCCCCGGCAGCTTCGAGCTGCCCGTCGTCGCCAAGGTCCTCGCGGGCCGCGGCTATGACGCGATCGTGGCCCTCGGTGTCGTCATCCGGGGCGGCACCCCGCACTTCGACTACGTCTGCCAGGGTGTCACGCAGGGCCTGACGCAGGTCTCCGTCGACACCGGTGTCCCCATCGGCTTCGGCGTGCTGACCTGCGACACCGAGCAGCAGGCCCTCGACCGCGCCGGGATCGAGGGCTCGACGGAGGACAAGGGCCACGAGGCGGTGACCGCGGCCGTAGCCACCGCCACGACCCTGCGTACCGTGGCGGAACCCTGGCGCTAGCGGCCCCGTACGACCACGTAGGGTAAGAGGACCATGGCGAACAAGACATTCGAGGAGCTCTTCGCGGAGCTCCAGCAGAAGGCCGCCACCGGCGACCCCATCACCTCCCGTACAGCGGAACTGGTCACCCAGGGCGTGCACTCCATCGGCAAGAAGGTCGTGGAGGAGGCCGCCGAGGTGTGGATGGCCGCGGAGTACGAGGGGGAGGACCGCACGGCCGAGGAGATCTCGCAGCTCCTCTACCACCTCCAGGTGCTGATGGTCGCCCGCGGCATCGAGCTGGACGACGTATACGCTCATCTCTGAGCCGGTCCGCCGCGCCCGCACCCGCGCGCACCGGCCCGGCCCGGCTCCGGTTCGGAAAACCAGAGACGTATCCGTCGGATTCGTACCACCCCACACGCAAAGGAAGCTGACCCCATGCTGCGCATCGCCGTCCCCAACAAGGGTTCACTGTCCGAGCCTGCGTCGGCGATGCTCCATGAGGCGGGCTACCGGCAGCGCAAGGACCGCAGGGAACTGGTGCTGGTCGACTCGGAGAACGAGGTCGAGTTCTTCTTCCTCCGCCCCCGGGACATCGCCGTCTACGTCGGCTCGGGCAAGCTCGACATCGGCATCACCGGGCGCGATCTGCTGCTCGACTCCGGTGCCAGTGCCGAGGAGATCCTCCAGCTCGGCTTCGCCGGTTCCACGTTCCGCTACGCGACGCTGCCCGGCACCGCGAAGGACGTGAGCGAGTTCGGCGGCAAGACCGTCGCCACCTCGTTCTCCGGGCTGGTCACCCAGCACCTCGCGGACCACGGCGTCGAGGCGTCCGTCGTGCACCTCGACGGCGCCGTCGAGACCGCGATCCAGCTCGGCGTCGCGGAGATCATCGCCGACGTCGTGGAGACGGGCACCACCCTCCGCAACGCCGGTCTGGAGATCATCAGCGAGCCGATCCTGCACTCCGAGGCCGTGGTGATCCGCGGCTCGGGCGCTGCCGACGACGACCCCAAGGTGCGCCAGTTCCTGCGCCGCATGCAGGGCGTCCTGGTGGCCAGGCGCTACGTGATGATGGACTACGACATCCGCGCCGAGCACCTGGAGAAGGCCGTGGCCCTCACCCCGGGCCTGGAGTCGCCGACGATCTCGCCGCTGCACGACCAGGGCTGGGTCGCCGTCCGCTCCATGGTGCGCACCAAGGAGGCCCAGCGGATCATGGACGACCTCTACGACCTGGGCGCCAGGGCGATCCTCACGACCGGCATCCACGCCTGCCGCCTCTGACGGTTCCCGCCCGCTCCGGCACCCGCGCCGGAGCGGGCAGCAGCACCCCGCACCAGGCCCCCAGGACTCCAGGACCCGGACATGTCGCAAGCGCCTCCTCTCCCCGTCACCTTCCGGCCGACGCGCACCCGCGTCGTCCTCCTCAGCGTCGGTGTCGCCGCCTTCGCCGTCATCACGGCGGTCGCGCTGATCCTCCCGACGCTGAGCCCGGGCGAGAAGTCCAGCTTCGTCTTCACCGGACTGCTCTTCTTCGGCGTACTGGCCCTCCTCAGCCGCCCCCACGTCACCGCCGACGCGCAGGGGCTCACCGTCGTCAACCTGACGACCAAGCGGCGTCTCGAATGGGCGGAAGTGCTCCGCGTCAACCTCCGGCCCGGCGACCCCTGGGTGTACCTCGACCTCGCCGACGGCACCAGCCTGCCCGCGATGGGCATCCAGCCCGGCATCGCCAAGGAGCAGGCCATCACGGACGCGAAGGCGCTGCGTGCCCTCGCCGAAGAGCACGGCACCCACGGCGGGACCGGCGCACACGGCCCTGAGGGCGCGACGGGCTGACCCGCACCGGACACACCGCCCGCGCCACGCAGGCCCCGGGCCGCGCGGCATATGGAAGCGAGTCGTCCGGCCGGTGCCCCTGCCTTTCGCCCCTTCGACGTGATTACCCTGGTGCGGTCGGCGAACGCCGCGCCCCGCACCCCACAGCGGGCACCTGCGACCCGAGGAGTGACACCCTCCCGCGATGGACGGAACGTCCTGTAGTACCCGCGCTGCTTCCCGTCAGAGCGGAGAAGCAGCATGATCCTCCCACTCGTTCTGCTCGGCGCGGCCTTCCTGCTCATCCTGGCCAACGGCTTCTTCGTCGCCGCCGAGTTCGGTCTCGTCACCGTCGAGAAGCCCGAAGCCGAACGGGCCGCCGCCCAGGGCGACCGCAGAGCCCGAGCCGTCACCGCGGCCCTGCGCGAGCTGTCCTTCCAGCTCTCCGGCACCCAGCTCGGCATCACCCTCACCTCCCTCGTCGTCGGCATGCTGTCCGAACCCGCCCTCGCGCGGCTCCTCCAGGGCCCGCTGACCGCGACGGGACTGCCCGGAGGCGCCGTCCCCGGTGTCGCCATCGCGATCGGGATGCTCACGGCCTCTGCCGTCCAGATGGTGATCGGCGAACTGGTCCCCAAGAACTGGGCCGTCTCCCGGCCGCTGGCCGTGGCCCGCTTCGTCGCGGGCCCCCAGCGGCTCTTCACCGGCCTCTTCCGGCCCGTCATCTCTCTGCTCAACGCCGCCGCCAACCGCATCGTCAGCGCCCTGGGCTTCCAGCCCGCCGACGAGCTGGCCTCGGCCCGCAGCCCCGGCGAACTCGTCTCGCTGGCCCGCCACTCGGCGCGCGCCGGCGCCATCGAGCAGGACACGGCCGACCTGTTCGTACGGACGCTCTCGCTCGGCGGGCTGACGGCGCAGCACGTGATGACGCCGCGCGTGCGCGTCAGCGCGCTCCAGACGGCCGCCACGGCGGCCGACGTCCTCAACCTCACCAGGGCGACGGGGCTCTCCCGGTTCCCCGTCTACCGCGAACGCCTGGACGAGATCGTCGGCATGGTCCACCTCAAGGACGCGCTCGCCGTCCCCTCGCACGAGCGGCTGCGTACGCCCGCCTGGCGCATCGCCGTACCGCCCCTCCTCGTTCCCGGGAGCCTTCCCGTCCAGCCGCTGCTGGAGCGGCTGCGGAGCGAGCAGCCCATCGCCGTGGTCGTCGACGAGTACGGCGGCACGGCGGGCGTGGTCACGCTGGAGGACATCGTCGAGGAACTGGTCGGGGAAGTGCGCGACGAGCACGACGGCGAGGACCCGCCCGAACTCGCCCTCGCCGTCCCCGAGCCCGACGGCCGCGCCGCCTGGGACGCCGACGGCGGCTGCCGGGTGGACGCGCTGCGGCGCATCGGCCTGCACGCGCCGGAGGGCCCCTACGAGACGGTGGCCGGACTCGTCGCGGGGCTCCTCGGCCGCATCCCCGCGCCTGGTGACGTGGCCGTACTGCCGGGGCCGGGGCCGGGGCCCGGCGGCGCCGACGCGCCGGGCTGGCAGCTCAGGGTGCGGCTGGTGGCGCACCACAGGGCCGAGCGGGTGCGCGTCAGCAGACTGGTGGAGCCGGTCCGCGCGCCGGTCAACGCCGCTCCGGCCGCAGCGCCGGCGCGGGGGCCCGTCGCCGCGCCCGGGTCCGGGTCCGGGGCCCGCGTGTCCGTTCCCGCCGCAGAGGAGGCCGCGCTGCGATGAGCGTTCTCCAACTCCTCTTCGCCGCCGTGCTGGTGCTCGGCAACGGATTCTTCGTCGGCGCCGAGTTCGCCCTGGTCTCCGTGCGGCGCAGCCAGATCGAACCGCTCGCCGCCGAGGGCTCCGCGCGTGCGCGGCGGGTGCTGACCGGTCTTGAGAACCTGCCGCAGATGATGGCGGCGGCGCAGTTCGGCATCACCGTCTGCTCGCTGACCCTCGGCGCCGTCGCCGAGCCGACCCTCGCCCGGCTGCTGGAGCCCGTCTTCCACGTGGCCCGGCTGCCCGAGGCGCTGGTTCACCCGATGGGGTACATCATCGCGCTGGCCGTGGTCGTCTTCTTCCACCTCGTCATCGGCGAGATGGTGCCCAAGAACCTGGCGATGGCCGCACCCGAGCGCACCGCGCTGTGGCTCAGCCCGGCCCTGGTCGCCTTCGCCCGCGTCACGCGCCCGGTGACGGCCGCTTTCGGCGCCGCGTCCACGCTCATCCTGCGGCTGTTCAAGGTCGAGCCGAGGGACGAGGTCGAGACCGTCTTCACCAGCGAACAGCTCACCCACCTCGTCGCCGACTCCCGGCAGGCGGGCCTGCTGGACCACGAGGAGCACGAGCGCCTCTCCGACGCCCTGGAGCTGGGCACCCGCCCGCTCTCTGACGTCCTCCTCGACACCGGCGCGCTGGTGACCGTCGAACCCGCCGTCACCCCGCGCGAGGTGGAGGAGCTGACGGTGAAGACCGGCTACTCGCGCTTCCCGATCTGTGCTCCAGGGCGTGCGGGAGCGGGCGTCTTCATGGGCTATCTGCACGTCAAGGACGTGCTCGACCTCGACGAGGACGACCGCGCCGTGCCCGCGCACCTGTGGCGGCCCATGGCCACGCTCCGCGCCGAACTCCCCCTGGACGACGCACTGGGCGCCATGCGTGCCTCCGCCTCCCACCTCGCGACGGTCGCGGACGCGTCGGGCCGGGTGCTGGGTCTTGTAGCGCTGGAGGACGTGCTGGAGATGCTGGTCGGTGAGGTGCGCGATCCGGCGCACCCGCCCTCGGCCGGCGCGTGGCGCGCCGCCGCCTACGGGACCCCCGGCACCCTCGGCGGCACCGGCACCGGCACCGTGCCGGGCGCGCGGGCACCCGCACCGCTGGGCGCCCCCACTGGCGCTGGTGCTACGTCAGCGGAGGCGGCGGATCCGACCGGGGCCCCTCGGGACCCCTCCCGGACAGCACCTCACCGTACGCCTGCATGAGGTCGGGCAGCCGCAGCGTCGCGAGGTCGTCGCGCGACGGCGTGCCCGGATAGCCGGAGAGCCGCAGATCGCGGTACGCGCAGCTCTTCTCGTACAGCGTGCGCAGGAAGCGCCCGTTGCCCAGCTCGTCGATCCAGCCCTGGTCGACGACGTGGCCGCTGATGCTGCGCAGCTCCTCCAGCGACTCCTCGTCCCACACGTCCCCGTTCTCGCCCGCCAGCACCTCGCCGATCGCGGTGAGTTCCAGCGGGCGGTAGCTGGGGAAGTCGACGCGCGTGGTGAACCGGGACGAGAGCCCGGGGTTGGCCGCCAGCAGCCGGTCCATGCCCTCCGGATACCCGGCGAGGATGACCACGAGGCGGTCGCGGTTGTCCTCGGCCCGCTTGAGGAGCACCTGGAGGGCCTCGTCGCCGTACGCGTCGCCCTTGCTGTAGCCGGAGTTGGACAGCGCGTACGCCTCGTCGACGAACAGCACCCCGCCGAGCGCCGAGTCGATCAGCTCGTTCGCCTTCACGGCCGTCTGGCCGAGGAACTCGCCGACGAGATCGGCGCGTTGGGCCTCCACCAGGTGATCGCCGCCGAGCAGTCCGAGCGCGTAGAAGGCCCGGCCCAGGATGCGGGCCACCGTCGTCTTGCCGGTGCCGGAGGGCCCGGAGAAGACGAAGTGCCGTTTCGGCGGCTGCACGGGCAGGCCCTGGCTCGCGCGCAGCCGCGCCATGTGCAGCTGCGCCGACAGCGCCCGCACCTGCCGCTTCACGGGCTCCAGGCCCACCATCCGCTCCAGCTCGTCCAGCGCCTGGGCGAGCAGCACGGGGTCCGAGGGGCCCGTGGGCAGCCGGTTCGTGGTGCTGCCGGGGCGGGGCACGAGGCGTGTGCGCACGGCGTCCGTGTCCACCCGCGCGGGCTCGGCCGGGTCGCCCGTGTCCTCCAGGCGCAGCGCGTCGGCGCCGGGGTCCAGTTCGGGGTCGGCGCTCTCGGCCGCGTCGAACGGATCGGTGTCCAGCCCGTCCTGGCCGGGGCCGCTGCCGGTGCCGGGGCCTGTGCCGGGGCGGGGCTCGCCGGTCAGCGGGTCGATCAGGGGCAGGTCGTCGTCGAGCCCGGTCTCCAGGCTGTCCAGCCCGTCCTGCCCTCCCTGGGGGCCCTGTCCGCCCTGGCCGCTCTGCCCGCCCTGGCCTGCGCCGCCGCCCGCGCCCGCGAGGGTCACGGCGGTGGCCAGATCGCCGGAGTCGCCGATTCCGTCGCCCTCGGCGATGGTGGTCAGCCGGGCCGCCGTGTCCATGAAGGCGGGGTCGATGCGGTGCACGGCGCGGTACAGCGGCAGCGCCGCCGCGCTGCGCCCCGTGCCCTCGCGGGCCCTGGCCAGCCAGTAGCGCAGCTCCTTGCGCTGCGGCTGTTCGCTGCGGCAGCGCATCAGCGCGGCGGCCAGCAGCGGCTCGGCCTGCCCGTACATCTCCAGGCGCACCCGCGCCATCCCGGCGAACAGGCCCGCCTCGATGCCCAGCAGCGGGTCGTCCACCAGGGGTTCGGTGTGCGCGACGAGACGGTCCCAGTCCTTGGCGAGATACGCGCGGCACGCGTGCAGGAAGCGGACCTGCGGATCGGTCTCGACGGGCGGGCAGTCGGCCAGGGCCCGGTCCAGCTCGGCCACATGGCGGCCGTCGAGCCAGTGCGAGGCGTGGGCCAGCAGCAGATCGCGCTCGCTCTCCAGCACAGGCTGCACCCACCAGCCCAGCCAGTACCAGGAGTTGAGGGTGCGGTGGTGGCGGCTGCGCTGCTCGCCGAAGCGTTCACGGTTGTGGTACATGCGCAGCAGCGCCGTGGCGGTGTCCGCGCGCAGCGCGTGCAGCCCGAGCCAGGCGTCGGCCATGCCGGGGTCCAGCCGCACGGCGGTGCGGAACTCCTCCTCGGCCTGCGCGTATCCGCCCACCGTGTACGCGTCCACGCCGCGGAGCCAGGCGAGGTCTGCCGGGGCGTGCGGACCTAGGGTGTCGTTCCTGCCGAAGTCCATCACGTCCCCCACGAAACGTCCCCCGTCATCCGCCGACGCGCGTCCGCGTGCCGTCGGATGCGGCGCGGGACGAACATCCGTACTCGGTGCGGGAGTTGGTATCCATTCCTTGATGCTGCCCAGATTCCCGCGCCATTTCGCATCGTACCTGCGGGATCGGCGGCGCCGAAGGGCGGCGTACGGGCGTGATGGGGGAGAGCGCGACGGTCGGATGGGGGAGCGGTGGTGACGGAACGTGAACGGTCGGCGCCTGCCAGCTTCCGTCGGGGGCGGGCCGCGGGCAGAACGAAGCCCCCGGTCACGGGGGAACAACCGGGGGCTTCGCGTCTGTAGGCAGCCTGTACAGACCGCTTGTTGGAAACGTAATTCCTGTACGGCTCCCGGGTCAAGCCGCTCTTTCGGGCCCATTGGGGGGCATCGCACTACACCACCCAAGGGGTTACCCAACGTCACCGGGGAGGGTGGTCAGGGGTGTCCCGCAGGCCCCTCGCGCACCTCGTATCCCTCGGGCCGCTCCCGCACCAGAAAATTCGCATATGGAGACGAGGGGTCATCGGCGAAATGCGTACGTTCGGCGCGCGTCCACCCCTCCCAGAACTCCCTCAACTGTGGACCGTCGCGTCGTCTTCCCCGCCCCCATGCCCGAGACGGGGCCATGTCCATCCACGCCAGCGCCGCCAGTTGGGGGCGCACGGCGCGCCGTCCCGCGCCGACGCCCTCCAGCAGGACGACGGGTGCGGGCGGCAGCGCGCGCCACCGGGTGAAGGCGCGGCGCGTCCAGTCGTAGACCTCGTGCCGGGCCTCCTCGCCCCGCGAGAAGGGGGCCAGCACCTGTGTGGACAGGCGCCCGGTCCACCCGAACAGCGCGTCGTGGCTCGCGAGGTCGTCCAGATGGAGCACGGGCGCTCCCCCCAGCTCGACGGCGAGCCGCGCGGCGAACGTCGACTTGCCAGACCCGGCGTGCCCGTCCACGCCGACGAGCCGCACGGGGCCGCACGACGGGCGGAGCCCGCGCAGCAGCGCGGCGAGGCGTGCGGGGGAGACGGGCGGGGCCGTGGGAGCGGAGCGGGCGTGCCGGGCGGGGCGGGCGGGGCGGGTCATCCCTGACAGCGTACGACCCAGGTCATGTCACTGGTCCACACCAATATTGATGGCGCGCCGAGAGAACGCGGCTCTGGCCCGCGACGGCCCCGAGCGGTGATAGTTGAGGTCTGACGCAATGACGTGCACCTGCCGCAGGTCCGGGAACCGACTGGGGGATCCACCGCCATGAACCGCAGACCCACCACGCGCCGCACCCTGCTGGCCGCCGCCGTCGCCGCGGCGGCCGGCGCCGTGGCAGCGCCCGCCGCCTTCGCGGGCGAAGGCCCCCAGCGCACCGGAGGCACCCTCCCGGGGAAGCCCGGAAAGCCGGGCAAGCCAGGGAAGAAGGGCTCCTACGTGGCGTTCGCCTCCTGGTCCACGTACGAGGACTGGTCGAAGGGGGCCGCCGACGGCACCCGTACGGAGCAGGGCGCACGCCCCGGAATCGTCATCGGCACGCCGAAGGGCACCGTCGACTACAAGGACCCGCACACCGACAAGACGGCCACCTGGGAGTACGCCACCTGGACCAGCCAGCCCCGGACCCCGGCCGTCCCGGCGGGCGAGCTGATCGCCTCCTGGAACGCGCACACCCCCGAGGGCACCTGGATCAGGATCGAGCTGAAGGGCACCTACACCGACGGCACCGAGACGCCCTGGTACACGATGGGCATCTGGACGTCGGGCGACGGCGCCGACGTGCCCCGCCGCACCTCCGTCGACGACCAGAGCGACAACAAGAGCAGCGTCTGGACCGACACCTTCTCCATCGACGACCTGGCGAGCGGCCTGCGGCTCAAGACCTACCGGCTGCGCCTCACCCTCCACCGAACCCAGGGCGGCGGCAACACCCCCACGGTGTGGCGCCTGGGCGCGATGGCCTCGGACGTGCCCGACCGCTTCGAGGTCCCCGCCTCCAAGCCGGGCCCGGCCACCGGCGTCGAGCTGAAGGTGCCGCGCTACTCGCAGGAGATCCACAAGGGGCAGTACCCGGAGTACGACGGCGGCGGCGAGGCGTGGTGCAGCCCCACCTCCTCGCAGATGATCATCGAGTTCTGGGGGCGCAAGCCCACCAGCGAGGACCTGGCGTGGGTCGACCCCTCCTACGCCGACCCCCAGGTCTGCCACGCGGCCCGCCACACCTTCGACTACCAGTACAACGGCTGCGGCAACTGGCCCTTCAACGCGGCCTACGCCAGCACGTACAAGGACATGCAGGGCGTGGTCACCCGCCTCGACAGCCTCACCCAGGCGGAACGCCTCATCGCGGCCGGTCTGCCGCTGATAACTTCCCAGTCCTTCATCGAGTCCGAACTCGACGGCGCGGGCTACGGCACCGCCGGACACCTGATGACCGTCATCGGCTTCACCAAGTCCGGCGACATCATCGCCAACGACCCCGCCTCCCCGAGCAACGCCGCCGTCCGCCGCGTCTACAAGCGGCGGCAATGGGAGAACATCTGGCTCCGTACGAAGCGGAAGGACGCGAACGGGCAGGTGAAGAGTGGTACGGGCGGGGTGTGCTACATCTACTTCCCGACGAACCCAGCACCAACTCAGCACCAGGTGCTGAAGGAACTGGGCATCCTGTAGCCGGAGTCCCGGTCAGCACCGTGGGCAGGTGCTGGCCGAAGGTCGCCTCCACCACCTGGCGGCAGCGCTCGCGGCCGTCCCGGGTGAGATGCCCGTAACGGTCGACCGTGATCTTGATGGACCGGTGCCCGAGCCATCGGGACACCTCATGGATGGACACCCCGTTCGTCAAGGTCACGGTCGCCCACTTGTGCCTCAAATCGTGAGGCGTGTACTCCCTCAGCCCGAGACGTTCGATGGCGCGGTCCCAGGACTTGCGCAGGAGATCGGGATAGGGCATCCCGCCAGCTTGATTGAGGACGGGGAGATGTGAAGCGAAGGCTTCAAAGTATTCCGGTATCGGAACATCGCGCCATTCCCCTTCTTTCCGATGCTTCAGTGGCGCGTAGCGCGCTGCGTATCGCCCGTCCAGGCCCTTGTAGCGGACTACCTGGCGCTTCAAGCGCAATGTTCCGTCGAGGAGGTCTTCAGGGAAGACGCCGAGCGATTCACCGATACGCAGGCCGCCACAGGCCATGAGCCATATGGCGGGTTCCAGGCGAGGGCCGATGGCCCGTGCGATGGCCTGAATTTCGTCGAGGCTGGGAAGATCCCGCTCGTCGACGGGAATCACGGAGTTCTCGGCCTTGTGTGCTTCCTTTACGGGGTTCCTGGATATGCGCCTGTGACGCACGGCGTGTGAGAACAGCGCGGACATCGCGATACTGCGGGACTCGACCGTGTTCGGCCTGGCCCCTTCCTTGGTCCACTGCGCGTAAAAGAGACTCCACGTCGGCTGCCGTGACCTGCGAGACCGTCTTGCTTCCCAGGTGCGGGAGTACGTGCAGCCGCATGATGCGCTCGTACGACTCCCAGGTTCCGGCCGACAATATGGATCCGCTGAGCCAGTCCTCGATGTACCGCCGCAGCGACACCTTGCCAGCCGTCGGGTCTATGTAGGTGTTCTCCCGCTTGTCGTTCTCCACCTTCGTGGCAAAGTCCACCGCGTCTTTCTTGCGGTCGAAGGACTTCTCACGCTGCCGTGCACTGCGCCCAGCGGGTTCCCGGTAGCGCACGACCCACCGCTTGCCGGGTGAATCGGCTCCCTTGTCCGAAACTGTTGCCAAAGTTCACACCACATCACTCGTTCGTCCCGAGCGGAGTCTCCCGCCAGGGGAGTGCTGTTGTAGCTTGCAATTCCGGCGGCGCCAAATCCACGAGTGAGCATGGATTTGACGGCGGCCACCATCGCGGGAGCGTTCAGAGCTGGCCCGGCCCGACATCCAGGCTCCGCAGGGGGATGAGGCGGCGCCACACCGGCGAGGTGGCTGAGCGTGTATCTGGTCAGCGCGTCCGGGTCATTCGGTGCCCGTCGATCTCGGTCTTGGCCTTCGGGCCCGTGTGGTGATCCGTACGCGGTGCCTGTTCTCGTTGCGGTGATGCATGCCGCCGACGCTAGGACGGTTGTCGGACAGGCGTGGTCAGGTGCTGTGGTCGGCGGTTTGTCTGTGTGCGAGAAGGTGTTGCGCCGTTGTGGCGCTGTGCTCTGCGGCGTGCAGGAGGTCTTGTTCCAGGTACGTCGGAATGTGTCCCTGGCCGAGCCCGGAGGACGAGAGGGCCGTGCGCAGGGCTCGTTGTGTGGCTGGCTCCAGCCGCTCTCGGCAGGTGGGGTGGGCCAGTACCTCTCGGGCGGTGTAGCCATTGCGACCGCCTGCTGCCTCCGTCAGGAGCCGGTCGGTGATGGCGGAGGTGTGAGCGGGGTCCAGTTCGGACAGATCGAGAGCGGCGAGCCCGACTCGGGTGCGGAAGAGGTCCAGTTCCGCTGGGGTGTCCAGGCTGAGGTAGTCCTGCACCATGGTGGCGAGCGTGGTCTGCTCGACCTTTCCGGCCTGGTGTTGGCAGAGGATGGCCAGGCATGAGGCGACGGGGCGTTCCCACGGTTCGGCTGTGACACTGCTGTTCAAGAGGGCGTGGGCGTCTGCTGGGTCTCCGGCGAGGCAGCGGCCCACGATTTCCACCTGGCGGCCGTCGAGGAGGCGGGTGCCGATTCCGCGGTGCTGCCGGGCTTGAGCGCGGGCCCGTTCCCATTCTCCCGCTGTGACCAAGGCGCGGATTCCGTCTGCGAGGAGGACTGTCCACAGCCATCTGTGGAGCTGGTGGTGGTCTTCCTGTGTGGCGGTCAGGTTCTCGAAACGCACGGTGTGACCGTCTACTTCCGCACGACCACCTGACTTCGCCGCGTGCACCAGATCTTCGAGCACGCGATAGGCGCTGCTCCCGTCTCCGTCGCGTACGAGAAGCCGGGCGAGGTTGACGACGGGTTCGAGGGCGTACCGGGCCTCCTGGGCGCTCAGGGGTTGTGCGCCCAGGAAGACCTCGGCGTGACGCCAGCACAGCGTGCGGGCCAGATCGGGTACGCCGCAGTCGCTGGCGATCAGGGCCGCCTTGTTCTGCGCGAGTGCCGCCAGGCTCAGCTTCGCCGTCCGCTCAGCGGAGCGAGCCAATTCGACTACCTCCTCGACGCGTTCGTCGAGTGGCGGGCAGGCGGGGCGGGGGCGGGCGACCAACGGGAAGCGCCTCGCTATCCGGCCGATCTCCATCTCACTGCCACTCGATGATGATGCGGTTCAGGGGGTTGTCGAAGGCGAACCGGCCGGGCTCGTGCTCGGGGGCGGGGGCGTCGAGCGGCTGGATCTCGAAGGCCACCTCCCGGTTGCGGAAGTCTGCGTCCCATGTGCGCGCCGCGTCGGCGACGCGCTTGGTGAGCTGTTCGGCCTCGGGCCCGTGGCCGATCACCCCGAACTCGTACAGCGAGGCGCCGTCCGCAGCGGTGTGGTCGGCCTTGCGCCGTGTGAGGTAGGTGAGTGTCCCCTTGTCGAAGGTCGCGGTGGCGCTGGGGTAGGGGTTGGTGAGCAGGCCGCTGTCGATGGCTTCCCGTTTCGCGGGCATGTGGCTGAGCCCCTCGGGGAGCGTGCAGGTGAGCCATAGCTCCAGCCACTCAGGCGATTCAGGTCCACGGAGGGTCACGCCCGTCCAGGCTTCGGCCCGCGGCTGGGCCAGCACATCAGCGAGCGCGTTGGCGTCCGGGTCCTGGTCGCCATTGGCCACCAGGGTCACGCTGCCGTCCTCGGAGAGCGGGATGTAAGCCCGGGGGTCATCGGCGATTCCGCGCCGCAGCGGCATGAACGTGTTCATCTCGGAGCCGACGCTGCGCCAGCGCCCCTGGGCGTCGCGCTCGAAGGCGATTGAGCGGGAGACGCTGCCGCGCAGCCGCAGGGGGGAGAGCAGGCGCCCTTGGGGGGCTAGCTGGTCGAGCCAGGCGTGGGGGACCGCGTGGGCGCCGACGGTCGCCTCGATCCGGTCGTAGGGGGCGTTGGCGGGGTCTCCCTGGGCGCCGTCGCCCAGGAGGACGGTGACGTTGTCCAGCCCGGCGGCTTCCAGTCCGGAGCGGGCACCTTCGACGATGTCCTCGTCCACGTCGATGGTGATGACGTGCCCCTTCTCGCCGACGAGGTGGCCCAGGAGCCCGGCGTTGAAACCGGTGCCGGCGCCCAGCTCCAGCACCTTCATGCCGGGCTCGACCTGGAGTTGTTCCAGCATCATGGCCACAATGCTGGGCTGGGAGGCACAACTGATCGGCCGACCCGCGCTGTCGAGCTTGGTGTCCACGGTGGAGTTGGAGTACGCCTTCTCCAATGGTGCTTGTGGCACGAAGAGATGCCGGGGTACGGATCGCATCGCCTCTTCGACGTGCGGGGTGCGGATGCTGCCGTTGCTGACCAGTTTGTCTACGAAGCGGGCGCGCAGATCATCGGGACTGGTCTCGGTCGAGTCGCTGTTCACACCGGCGACAGTAGCCGTCGCGTTGCTCTTGCCCGGTGTGGACGCGGCATCTTCGCTCGTACCCATGACTGCCTCTTTCGCCAGCGTTGACAGGGCGCTTTGGTCCTCGCGCGGGAGGCCCAGACGGTTCCAGTGGAAGATCAGATGGTGTGCGAGTACGGCTCGCAGCCCTCTCTCCAGCCGTCCGTGGCGATTCAGGCGTGCGAGTTGCTGGCCTGCCCACTCGAAGGTGGAGATCCAGTCGGCGAGGGGCGCCAGTCGGCCGTCGCCCGAGTTGCTGAGCCGTCCGGCATCCACCGTCATCAGCCGCCGTACAGCGGCGCGGTGCCGTTGCGGCACAGGGCGAGGGGGGCGGGGGCGCTCGGCGGCGACCCTTGCCCACACATCGCCTTGCTCGTACCAGTCGAGTCCGGCGGCGCGCATGGACACACTGAACAACATGACCGCCAGCTCCCTGCGGCCGAGGCCGGGCGGGTCGGGGGACTGTTGCCAACGGGCGAGTTGGTCCAGGACGTGGAGGCTGTCGCGGTGGAAGAGTTCGTGGGCGACGTCCATACCGGCTGGTCCCCCGAACGCGGTTGTCTCCGGCTCGTAGATGCCGGGCACCCATGCGTGGATCACACCGTCGGTGACCAAGATGCTCAGTGCCTGGTCCAGAGGCGGCGTGCCGCCGGGCGGGGTGCGGTAGCGCAGACGCCAGGTCGGGGCCTTGCGGATGAAGGACCACTGGAGCAGTCCGTCACGGGTAGCTGCCGTCAGAAGGGGACGGAGGCGGGTGACGGCCACGCTTTCCGCGCGGGACCAGTCGGAGAACTCGATGATGCGTTGGGGCCACTCGGCGTCGCGCACAGGTTCCTTCTCCTTGGTCAGTTAATCAGGAAGCACGCGTTCCACGCGGCGGTGCCCGCTGTTCCCGTCCGGGCGCTGTGCAGGGCCAGGGCGACTCCTGCCGCCCCTTCGAGGAGGCCGATATCGACCGGACCGCTTCGAGGGGCCAGCAAGGACTCGGACAGCGACTCGGGCCGGGCGGGCAGGAGTCGCTGCACAAGGTTGGGCACCGCCTGCGGCAAGCCGGGGGAGATCGCGTCGGCTTCCATGAGCCGAGTGAGATGGATGAGACCGGCGAAGCCGTGGCACAACGAGGCGTCGACGATCTGGTCGAGTTGTCCCTGATCGGTCACCGCGCAAAGCAGCGCGTCCTCCGCCCTGCGCTGCCGTGCGGTGTCGTGCAGGGCCAGGGCGGCGAGCTGCTGCGCGCGAGCGAGCCCGGCGGCGCCGTAGCACCACGACGGGCGGGAAGGCCCGGCGCCCGGCTCCCCGGTACGCAGGCGCTCGCGGGTGATCCAGTACGGCCACCAGGGACCCGCCGCGCCCTGGCACTGCCACCGATCCAGCCAGGAACAGATCCGTTCGATCGCCTCGCTCTGGCCGGGAGCGGTGATGCCGTGCAGCATGCCCAGCGCGAGGGCGGCCAAGGGACCGCCGATCCCGTGTGCCATGCCGTTGTTGGCGTGTCCGCCGGGGAAGTCGGTGGTGCGGGTGCCAGAGGGTGCCAGGTCGCTCCACCAGCCGGGCAGCAGTTCCCCGTCGTTCTTGATCGGCTCGGTGAGCCGCACCAGATAGGCGCACATATCCCTGGCCAGGTCCGCGTGGACTTCGCGTCGCATCAGCATGGCTGCCATGCCGGACAGGCCCCGGATCGCGTCGAATTCCGACAGTGCCGGCAGCTCACCGCGGTCGATGCGCGCGTGCGCTTTCTTCAACCGGCTGCGGACGGTGGCGGCCACGTGCTGGTCGAGCGTGTCCAGGGCGCGGGCGTAGCGGCCGGGCCGGTCGGCGGTCGCCTGGAGCGCGAAGGCGAGAGCGGGGGCGCCATAGAACAGGTGGCTTTCCGGACCGCCGAGGACCCCATCGTGCGCAGCGCAGGCGAGCCAGTCGTGCACGCGCTGCCAGGACGCGCAGCCGGTGCGGGCCCGTTCGATGTGCAGCAGCGCCACGCCGAGGGCACCTCGGGCCAGAGACTGGGGCCACCAGCCGTGCGCCAGGTTCCAGGTGCTGACCTGCTCGGGGGAGGCAAGACGCTCGGCGAGCAGCTCGGTCGCCTTCCGCAGGGCCTGGCGGTTCTCCACGGTTACCCCCTTCGTGCCCTCCAGGCGAGAGCAGCGGCTCGGGCCAGCCGGGTACAGATACGCTCGTCGGCCCTGTCGATCCCCGCGGCCCGGATGTGGTGGGCATGCAGCAGAGAGTCGAGCACCGCGTTCACATCGGTGCCGTCCTCGGCGCCGCGCAACCGGGCCTGATAGGCGGCCAGCGCGCGGTTCCGGGGCTCCCAGGCCGTGTGGATGGCCTGTCCCCCGGGCGCCGCGCGCAGGGCTGCCCACCCCTCAGCCGGGTCCGCCAGCCGAATCGCTTCCGCGCGCACCGCGCGATCCAGCGGCGCGCTGTCGGTGAGACGCCCGTGCCGGATCAGCCAGCCCATGCCTGCGGCGGTGCTGCCGGTGAACGCCGAGGCGATGGAGATGTAGTTCGCGGCGGCCAGCGCCTGCGGATGCGGCCGCACGGGCTGGGCGAACGCGGCGAGCAGGGCAGCGGAGTCCGCGGCGAACACGGCCTCGGCGGCCTCCATGCCGCCCAGGGGCCCCCAACGGCCGGTTTCCCGGTAGGAGGTGGCGAACTGCACCTCCCCGACAAGACCCCGCTGGCGTAGCCGTGCGGCCCACGCGGCGACATGCGCGGCGGTCATGCCGAAGTCGTCGGGGTCGGCCAGAGCGATACGCAGGCGCAGATGCCAGCGCGGATCGCGGTAGCGCATGTACCACCACATCGGTGGCCGCTGCCATCGGGAGAGCAGATCAGGCAGGTGCTGGCCCAGAATCTCGGGATGCCGTTCAGCGCTGCTGTAGATCTTGGCCAGAAGCCACGGAGAAGCACCGGGGAGGTGTCCGTGGTCGCGGGGCAGCACCCGCGCGGCGGCGACCGGCGGTTCCCCTCGCTGCTGCGTCGGACCGGTGGCGGTCAGCGGGACGACGACCTCGTGGGCGTGTCCTTCGAACCAGCCGTCCGCGCCGGGCGGCGCCTCGGTCAGGACAGCCGATTCCGACCCTGCCAGGTGCGAGTGCAGGAGCGCGAGGTGCGCGGTCTCGGTGAGATCCAGCCGTAGCTCCCTGTCACCTTCGGTCAGAGCCACACAGTCCGGTACGCGACGACGGTTCCGCCACTGCTCCAGGGCCTCCCGCCACTGTGACCACGTGGCGCGGCCGTCAGGGAGATCACCTCGATGCAGGCGCCAGCGGGCAAGAGCCAGGATCGAGCGCCCTGACCGCACGCGAGGCAGGAACGGCAGCGAGCTGGCAGCGCCCCAGGCGAAGGGCGTCACCACGGTGGAGGTCGCCTTGGCGACCTCCAGGAGGAAGCGAGCAAGCGGGGGAGCGTGGCGGCGCAGGTCCAGGGCATGCAGCGCCGTCGGCTCCAGATACCGTTGACGGGAGACGGAAGCGAGATAGAGGCGCTGCGGATCGCAGCCCACAGCGAGATCGTCCAACGGGATCAGGCGCTCGTTGTCGCGCTGGTGCTCGGCGAGACTGATCACCTCTGGCAGCAGTTCCGGGGCCCGGGCGACGTGGGTGTCGCTTCGTCTGAGGGGGGTGAAGGAGAGCTGCACCGGGTGCGCACCGGGAGTGCTCGTCGGCAGATCGTCGAAGACCTCTCTGATCGGTCCCTGCTCTTCTGGCTCCAGCAGGCCGAGGAAGCGGCCGGTCGTGGTACCGATACCGCGCGAGGGGCTGATGACGGTGAGGAAGAAGTCGCCGCGCGCGAGCGTGGTGATGTCGGCGGCCTGGAGTCGGAAACGCAGCTCAAGGTGGGGCGGCAGCCGTGCATGGCCCGGCTCACCGACCGTCAGTGTCTCGACCAGTTCCTCATCGAGTACAACCTCGTTGTGCCCATCGAGAGCTGCCTGCTGCGCCAGGGCGAGCAGGAGCGTGTCTCGGCGACTCAAGGGCTCGCCCGTCTCCGGCTCGGCGTCCAGGTACCCCTGGGGCAGGCCCAGCCCGATATCCGGGTCGACCAGTTCACGGAGAGGGATGAGAGAGCCGATGCCGTACCGCTCGAAGAACCGGTTGTGATAGCCCTTCCACGCTGGTGAACCGTGGGGGAAAGGGCTGAGACGTGTCAGCAAGGAGGCCGCCTCCTCGGCTGCTCGGGCGACCGAATGGGGTAGCACGAGAGTGCAGTCCAGCCGCGAGTCGAGCGCGAGCGGCTGTTCCACCACGGTGCTCGCAGCAAGCATGTCGGTGCGGAGCGCGGCGCGCAGCCGCCGCTTCCTCGCCGTGTCGTGCGTCGAGTTGTACGAGGCCATCCCGTCGTGGATGGAGCGCAACCGGCTCATCAAGGGCGCGACTTCCCCGAGGTCCTCGACGCCAGCGGCTGTGGCCTGCGCCATCAGGTACGAGAAGCCGTCGAAGGTGGTGGCAGGTGCGTGCAGGGCGCTGATCAGGACACCTTGGCCAACCAGGCTGGCAACCAGTTCTTCGACCTTGGACGGCGCCGCGAGAGGGAACTCCGCACGGATCTTCTCCGCCAGCTCGCCGCCTCGGACCGGAGTGCGAGCGGCTTCTACCGCGATCCGTACGGGCGTGGTGTAGCGCAGCGAGACCTCGGCAGCGGGGCGCCGTTCGCCGTCAGAGCGCGGAGGGTAGGGCACCACGAGACGTCCTCCGCGTGGGAAGACCGTGTTGTTCCGCACCAGGGGCACGCGATGGAGGACGGCCGGGCATGCTTCGAGGCGGCTGACCACGTCGGCGAGCCAGGAGCCATCAGCGCGTGCGCAGGCACGGTGGTCATGGCCCCAGGACACGTCCGGTTGGGCGCCGAAGGCCGCAGGAGCGACGCCAGCGAACAGGCCGAAGGGCGTGGATCTTCCGTGCATCCGCAGCGCGTAGCGCACGAGAGCCAAGACCGAACGACGTACCTGTCTGGCGTCATCGACTTCGCCGGTGCCGATCGCGTGGACTTGCCGAGCCAACGACGGACTGGCGTGTTCGACGGCCGCCACGAGATCCTCTCTCCTCCAGGCGCCTCGTAACCACTCGCGCCATCCGACCACGCCGTGTGCAGAGCCGTCGGAGAAGTCCGGCCAAGCAGGCAGCGGACGGGAGTGCAGGGACGCGCGCACCATCGCGGTGTCGGCGCACCGGTACAGCGGACTGTGCTTCATCGCCCTCTGCTCCCTCGCGAGACCTTCCAACCCGGTGCCGCCCTACGACGAAACGCTTCGCAGGGCGGCACCCGGCTGCTTCGGAACGGCTACCGTCAGGCCACGTTGGTGGCGCAGGGGCTGTCGCAGGTGCTGCCGCAGCCGTCGTCGGTGAGGACGAGTAGCTCGGCGGAGTCGTCACCGGACTCCAGGATGCTGATGTCCAAATCGAACTCGTCTTCCACGGAGACCTCCAGAGATCGGTCCGGTACGCCGTCCCGGTGGGGATGGCCCGCCCCGGCCTCCAGGGCACGGGTGGTGGGAGTGCTCCGGAGGAGAAGACCGCATTCAGCTTCTACCGAGACAGGACCAGCATCTCGCGCATCCGCGTCGCCCAGTAGGCCGCGTGGGCGTCTCCCAGCGGTCATTTCCGATAGCTGCACATAGTGGAACCTCTGACGACGGCGTAGTTCGCACGAGCTGCCCGCACCTCGGCAGTCGCTTCTTCGAACTGACCAAGACCCAGCAGGCCCCGTGCATCTGGAACTTCGAGAAAGTGGCTACCGACGGACCGCGGCGATCGTACGGGCACGCACTTTCCGGTATGTCGGCTGAGAGCCAGCCCTGGGCCGAGTTCGTGTCCGCCTCGGCTTCGCCCTCGCCCTGTATGTCGGGGCAGTGGCCTGACTTCCGGTGGCAACAGGCAGATTTCCGTATCCTGGCTCCTTGTCGCCTGTTGTTCGTGCTGGTGGGAGGGGCTGAGGTCAGGAATGGTCCGCAAAGGCGCCCTGTTGGTCACGACTCGGCAAAGGGCTTGAAAGAGCGCAGGTCGAGAAGGGTGGTCCCCGCGAGCGCGGGGGTGGACCGTACGTACAGGCTGAGGGGCAGGCCCGCCGCGTGCAGGGCTATCTCCAGCGCGTCGCGGGCGTACTCGACACCTGCACGGCCGTGCAGGTCGTGGTTGCGCGGGGTCATGCGCACTTCACTCCACATCGATCTCTGGGCAGGGGTGGGTGAGGAAGGGGGGGTGAGGGGAAGGTGCGTGGCCGACCGCCGCCCGGCCCGCGGTGGCGAGCGGCGGTCGGGGCGCCTGCTCCCGCCCGCCGTCGTGACGGGGGAGTGGCGTCGCATCCTCTACGGGACTGTCCTGGGGGCCGAGGCATTGGTCGGCCGCGCCGGGACAAAGAGGACCCACTTGCAGGGGCCGCCCTCGCGCCGGTACTTCGGTGCCGAGGCGGCGGCCGGTTCAGGGGCCGTACTGGAGGATCTTGACCAGGCGTTGTGCGGCATCGACGCCGATGCGCCCCAGAGTGAGGGCCATCTCCCGTCGGCAGCTCAGGCAGTCCGGGTGGAAGAGGTAGTCGACCAGCGTGTGGCCGGTGGCCGTGCGGAAGGCTGCGGTCAGCAGGTCACCGACCCGCTCTCCGTGCGCCCACCGGGCCAGATCGTTCGTCTCGTCGCACGCGGTGTTCACCTTCTCCGGCGATGCGCCCAGCAGCACGGCGAGCTGGGCGGCGACGGGGACGGAGACGTCGCCGAGTTCGACCTTGCCGCCCGTAAGGCAGGGCTCCTCCATGCCGAGGTCGTGGGCACGGAGGCAGCCGGTCAGGTCCTCGATGGTCTTCAACGGCTCCCGCAGACCCTCACGCACCACACGCGCCAGGGTGATCGCGTCATCGGCGTCGACCGTACACGCGTCGCCGTCGTTGCTCGTGCGCGCGGTGACACCGGCCTGTCGAAGGGCATCGTGCAGTGCGTGCACCGCGTCCAGGGCCTCTGCCGGGCTTAACGCGCGGTGCTGCGGGCGGGAGTTCGCCGTCTCGGTCGCGGTGTCGGCGTTCGTGGCGCACATGCTCTCTCCGGGGCAGTTGGGTGGGGGTGTGAGGGGCGCGGGGGCGTCAGGACCAGGTACCGGGACAGGAGCTGGCGAGGGGGAGGAGGGAGACGGGCCGGGCGTGCAGCGTCCACTGATGCAGGCCCGCGCCGACCCGGACGTCGTAGGGCCTGCCGCACCGCAGGTCATCCACGGCCGCGTCGGCTCCCGTGTGGTCACCGAGCCAGGCCCACACCACGCCGAACGTTTCGTGGTCGAGGGGGAAGGCGATGGTGCGCACCGTCTCGCGCAGCCAGGTGACCGCTATGCCGGGGTAGGAGGTGCACTCGCTGAGCGGGCCGCGCAGCAAGCCGTCGGGGTCCGTGTAGTCCACATGGCACCAGTAGGTCCGCGGAAGGCTCACACCGACCACCGCCTGTGGGCGGCGTCCTCTTCGGCGACGGCCAGAACCTCCAGCACATCGACGGACACCAAAGCCAGGCGCCGGGCGAACCCACTCGCCGTCCGGAAATCGGCAGGAGCCGGGGCCGCATCGAGCCGCTGCGCGCGGGCAACGACATCAGCCAGTTCCGGACCTCCTTCGCCGGAAGCGCGCTGGACGGCGATGTTGACGAGCTGGCGCAGGATCTTACGAAGGCGCGGTAGCACCTCGTGCAACTCCTCGGGAGTCAGCAACGCCGACTCCTTCCCGAGCACGACGTCCAGCACGTCATCGATCTCGTCGTCCTGGACGAAGGACTCGTGCAACGCCTCGACGTAGATGCGCAGGGTGGTGACCGGTGCGAGCGGCACACGTTCAACTTCCAGAACCCGGCCCTCGCGCTGCGCAAGACCAGGGTGGTGTGTGATCGTCACGCTGCCACCTCCATCGTCCCGAGACGCATCTCGAACCACACGTCTTTGCCGGTGGCAGTCGGCACCGAGCCCCACGCATCGGCCATCAGCTCCAGCAGCAGCAGGCCGCGCCCGCACTCAGTCGTCCAGTCCGGGGCCTGGAGTACGGGCAGCTTCTGGCTGGTGTCGCTGACGGTGACCCGCACACCGTTGGGCATAGCTCCAGAACCAGTACGCACGAGCACGACCCACTGTGCTTCGACACGTTCACCACCAACTCGTGCGCACACAGCGACGCGTCCTCCGCTAACGAGGCGTAGCCCCACAAACGGAAGTGCGCCTCGACGACGCGCCGGACGTCACCGAACGTCTCCGGACGAACGGTGAGTTCCTGCCTGCACTGCGCGGTTCCTGCCTCTGCCATGAGGGACATGGCTCCTCCAACGCCCAATATCGGCGCAACGCGAACGGGCAGACGCTCTGTGACTCTTCGAGCGCCAACTGTGATGTGCAACAGAGTGAACCCGCCTATGGTGCAATCGCAACCCGGTAGAACTACAAAGTTGGAGATCTGCAAAAGATGGAATTCCCGTTGGCATATGCCACAAGTTGGAGGGCCCGTGACTCCGTACGCGACACTGTTGCGACCCACGTCCGGAGAGGTAGCTATGCCAAGTCATCCACGGCCCACAGTGCGGCGACGTCGTCTCGGTAGCGAGCTGAGGAAACTGCGGGAGGCCGCTGGAGTCTCATCCGAGCAGGCTGCTGAGCGCATCGGTGGCGACAAGTCGAAGATCTCTCGCCAAGAGAACGGTCGCCAGGGCATCACCAAGCTAGAGATCGAGGCGCTGCTCGACCTCTACGGTGTTGGCGACGCCAAGTTGCAGACCGCGTTGACCACCCTGGCCCGCAGTGGGCGACGAAAGGACTGGTGGGCTCCGTTCAGCGACATACTCCCGGAACGATTCCAGGAACATCTGAGCATCGAGTCAGACGCAGCGCGCATGCTGGTCTTCCAGCCGCTACTCGTACCGGGGCTCCTTCAGACCCGCGAGTACGCGGAAGAGTTGATCCGCGGTGTGGAGAAGAGCGCCACAGAAGCAGATGTCGAGTCGTACGTGTCCGTACGCATGGCGCGACAAGACATCCTGCACAAGAAGAACCCGCCGCAGTTCGTCTGCCTGCTGGACGAGGCGGCTCTCAGACGCGCCGTCGGCGGCCCGAAGGTGATGGCGGCCCAGCTCCGGAAGCTGGTTGAAGTGAACAACCCGCCACACCTGTCTATCCAGGTCGTACCGTTTGGCCAGGGCTGGCACGCTGGGCTGGACGGCGCGTTCACGATCTTCTCGTACCCCGACCCGATGGACCTGGACGTGGTCAGCCTGGGTTACCTCGACGGCCTCCTGTATCTGGAGGAAGATGGTCCTGTCGAGCGGTACCAGCTAGCTTTTGACCAGCTTCGAGCGAGCGCCCTACCGTCACGACAATCCATGGATCTGATCGCGCAAGCGGCCAGAGATCTGAGCAGCTAGAGGCAGGTACACCAGATGATGCGGCACGACCTTCCAAGGGACAAGTGGCAGAAGTCTTCCTACAGTCCCGACAACGGAGGGCAATGCGTCGAGAAGCAGGTCACCGCCGACGGCCTCGTAGCGGTCGGTGACAGCAAGCACCGCGATCTGGGGGCCCACACCTTCTCTCCCGCCCAGTGGCAGGCGTTCGTCGCTGCGGTACGAGACGACGACTTGGTGTGAGCAACGGGGGCAGAGGAAAGGACGCGCTCTACGCGCTCGACCTGAGCGACGTGGAGTGGATGGGTGCGCCCGGAAGCGATCCGAACGATCGCATCGAGATCGCCCGACTGCCCGGCGGGGCTGTCGCGATGCGGAACTCAGCTTGCCCGGAGGATTCCCCGCTCCGGTACACAGCCGCTGAGTGGGAAGCGTTCAAACGAGGCGCACGTGAAGGCGAGTTCGACGTAGAGGCCCAGGTCTGACACGAGCCCCTGCCTCTTTTCCCGAGAGGCAGGGGCTCTGTGCTGTACGGCCCCGCTCAGAACGGCACGCCGCAGCGCAGGATGACGTTGGCGTACGGGGTGGCTTCCCCGGTCCGTACGACGAGCCGCGCGTCCTGGACGCGTTCCTTGAGTTCTTCGTGGGGCACCAGCTCCAGGCCGTCGAAGCGCCGGTTCAGGAACTCGGCGATGCGCAGGTTCTCGTCGCGTACTTCGCACGCGGCCACCGCGCCTTCGATCGTCAGCTCATCGAGCACGGCCCCGAGTACCGCGGCGAACGGCGGCTGCCCGGCGACCAGGGACAGGTCGACCACCCTCGGCCCGCCGCACCCGTGCGGGATCGGCAGGCCCGAGTCGCACACGACCACGTGATCGGTGTGCCCGAGCTGCGCCAACAGCCACGACCGCTGGAACTCAGCCACCTGCGTGACCCTCGTCCTCCATGCGGGCCGGCCCGCCACCAGAACGACGGCGAGCCCAACCTCACGACGACCCCGACGTCGACGTCGAGGCGGACCGCGAGCGGCGATCCGCGGCCATTTCGCCCCGCCACTGGCCTCCGCTCTGGGTGACGTCGTTGCGGTTGCCGCCGGTCGGCGATCCCGCGAGCGGGATGCCCTGTCCGTCGACGATGAGGTGGTGCTTGCTGCCCGGGCGTGCGCGGACGACCGGGCCGGGCCCGCTACCGGACATACGAGCAGAGAGGCCGACAGCCTCATGATCAGCAGCTTTTGTCAGAGCCAGTCAGCCCCGGACTGGTGGCGTCGTACTCCCTCACGACTGCCGTTCCCTGCGGGCCAGCCACAGGCGTCGCCCCGCCACCATGGCCGCGCCCGCCACGACGGCCGCCGCCACCACGGCCAGCCCCAGCGGATAGGCGAGCGGCAGCACGGAAGGGTTCGCCGGTCGGCCAGGACGCAAGAGGGGCGGCAGCGCCACCAGCGTGACCGTCCCCAGAGTCAGCAGGGCTGCCCGCCATACCCCGCGCAGTCGTCCCTCGGTCACCAGCAGCCCGGCGGCGAGCACCAGCGGCACCAGCACCGCATCGTGCAGCACCACCGCGCCGGCGGCCCACACCACGAGCGGGATGACGGTGCCGGTACGGGTCTCTGTGAGCAGGTGGACGACGCCGAACGACGCCGCGGCGACGCCCAGGACCCCCAGCAGCAGACGGGACACAATCATCGAGGTCGGCCTCATCCGGGGATCACTTCCAGGCGGGTGACCCACTTGGTCTGCAAGACACCAGGGCGGTTGGGGGCGATGATGCGGGCGGGGTATCCATGGTTCGGCGAGAGGACTTCGCCGTTGAGCCGCAGCGCGAGCAGGGTCAGGCCGTCGCGGGTGTAGGTGCGGTCCATCTCAGTGACGCGGTAACCGCCGTGGGTCTGTAGTGACACGACACGCAGTCGCGCTCCGTCGGGCAGTCCGGCCCGCTCCAGCAGGTCCTTGATCCGCACCCCTTCCCAATGGGCCGACTTCGACCATCCCTCCACGCAGGCGATGGGCAGCGTCGCGGTGTGCTGCGGCAGAGCCCGCAACTGGTCGAGCGTCAGCTCGTAACCCCGAGGGCCGCCGACGCTCAGCCGCCAGGACCGCACCGCCTCCCGGCCGACGCCCGCGGCACGCGCCGTCCGGTTGACGGGCAGCCCCTGTTCGCCGTCGTCGGGGTGGCGCGGGGCCAGCAGGTTAAGCGGGGCCAGCGGGGTCACCGACTGGCCCGCCGTCACGACGGTCACGGTGCCCACCGCCACGCCGACGCCGATCAGGAGTGACCGGCGGTCTGCCCCGACGAGCTGCTCGTCGGCTCCAGCCGCCGCGCCCTGTTGTGCGGCAACCCGTCGGGGGCGGCGCCAATGGGCGGCAATCTGGGGTGCCTTGACGGCCAGATGCATCAGGAGCGACCCAATGATCACCCAGCCCAGGGCGTAGTGCACCGACCGGAAAGAGAACGGCCAGGGGTACCACTGCACCGTGTTCAGCAGGCCCATGAACAGTTCCAGGATGGTCGCGGCGACCAGTACCGCGATCGACAGGCGTTCCAGGGCGTGTCCGACACCGCGCACGGGAGGCCACTCGAACAACCGTGGATACACCGTCCACAGCTTCACGAGCAGGAGCGGGACAGCCGCGATGCCACTGATCACGTGGAGCCCCTGTGTGAGGCGGTACCCCGACACCGGCCGGGTCGGCAGATGTCCGATCAGCCACCCCGGCGGCTCCTGAAGCAGATGGCTCACGAGCCCGGTGAGGAAGCAGATCACCACGGCGGTTCCGAGCAGCCGCCCGACGACGGTGGCGGTGCGGGCGTCGTGCAGGCGCCCGGAGAAAGAGGGGGGACGGATACGCGATTGCATGGTCCCATCCCAGCCCCCCCGGCCGGGGAAATCACAGGTTTCACGGCCTTACGAATGTCTGACGCCGACGCGCCCGGACAGCCGCGGTCCGCGAGCTTGACCAGCTTCGCCCGGCGGCTCCAGTTTTCCGTGCACCTCCAGCAGGTGCCGGCGGCCATCTGTGCGGCAGCTCGACGGGACCCCCGCCCCGCCTATGCAGGGCTGGGGTCTTCGAGCATGTTCACGGCTTGGCGGGCGAGCAGGCGCTCCGTGTCGTCATAGCTCCAGCCGCAGTCGACGACAAGCGATCGCCATGCCGACAGCCCGAAGCAGAGCCACAGGCGGTCCGCCGTACCGTCCACGTCGAGATGGGGAGCCACCACACCGAGGGCGACCAGGTGCTGCGCGATGTCACGCAGCGCTTGGCGGTACTGCGTGACGACGTACTCCCATACCTGCCGTGCTTTGTCGTCGCTGGTCATGGAGGAGTGGAGCAGGTCTATGGATGAGGCAAAGCGTTCGGTGTTGTCGCGGATCCCATGCGCCAGGCAGGTGACCGCGGAGGCGAGGTCCTTGCATCGGAGTACCTCGCCGTAGAGCCCGGTGGTCTTCGAGTCCGCCACGTCTACGGCCAGAAGAGCGTGCAGGAGTTGAGTCTTGGTGCCCACGCTCGCGTAGAGCGTCTTGGTCGCGACACCGGCCGAGCGGGCGATGTGCCCCATCGTCACCTGCGTATAGCCATGCGTGATGAAAAGGTCGCGCGCGGTCTCCAGGATGTCCTGTCGGGTCTGAGCCGCGCTCTGCTCGCGCCGTGCTGACCGGTACCTCCGAGTCTGTTCGGGCATGTCGACAGCCTACCCGGACGTCAGAGTGGATAAGTTCATTGCAGATCATGTAACTTGAAATGGAGGCCGGGCACACCGAAGCTTCTGCCCCCCCCTGCCCGTCGGAGCGGTTCAGGGCCTTGGGGCCTGCCGGGAAGGCCATCCACTCCTACGTGAAGGTTCCGCACACATGACCATGCAAGCTGAGCCTGACGCGCAAGCCATCGTGGAAACGCGGCTCGCTCATGAGACACACAGACTGGCTACCGGACTGCTCGTCGATGCCGTCGGCCGGCCCTCCACGCCGCGCCAAGCACTCGCGCAGCTACGGGACTTCATCGTGGCGAACCTGCGTCACCACCACGAGACCGAAGACGCGTGGCTGTGGCCGCTCATCGTGGCAGCGGCGCCGGACACGAAGGGCGCACTCGACGAACTCAGCGAAGAACACGACCATCTGGACAGCGCGCTCGACCGCCTCGCCTCTGTCGACCTGACCGGCGCGGAAGACCCTGGCGGCGAGAGCATGAGCAGCGACAGCCGGTACGCACTGCGCGAGGCGGCCGTCGCGGTGCGCGACAGCGTGCGTGACCACCTGACCCACGAGGAACCGGTGTTGTTCCACGCGCTGCAACGCATCACGCCCGCACAGTGGGAGGAGTTCGCCCAGCGAGTCATCGCCAGCACGCCCCCGGTGGCCGGGCATCTGATGATCGGATTCCTCGATGAAGCCGGCACGCCGGCCGAGGTGGAGTCGATGCTCGTGAACATGCCGCCCCCGGCGAAGTCGGTGCTGCCCGCCCTGCGCAGCCAAGCCACCGCCGACCTGCGAGTCCTGCGAGGCGACGGCTCGTGACACCCCCTCAGCTCTCGTGGCCGGACACGGCGTACGAGGTGTTCAAGGGCGACCTGACCGTCGCAGCCGCCTACCTCACCCCGGCCGGAGGCGCGGTGGTCACCAGCGTCTCACCGGTAGGGCTCGCGGACCGGGCGGCCAACGAGGTCAGCTTCACCACCTCGCTGGGCTTCCCGAAGAAACTGGAACGCATCCTGCACAACCCACGCGTCAGCCTCGCCTATCACACGCGCGAGCACGGGTTCGCCACCCACAGCCACTACGTGCTCGCCCAGGGCCGAGCTGCGGTGGACCTTCAGCCCTCGGCGCAGCGGCTGGCGGAGCTGATGGACGCCTCCGAGCTGTTCCTCGGGCGGACCAAGCGCGGAGGCGTATGGGACTGGCTGCTTCGCGAGTATCACCAAAACCGGGTCTTCGTCGATGTCCACCCGGATCGCATCGCCGTCTGGCCCGATCTCTCGGCGAGTGGACCCGCGACAGTGACAGGCGCCCCCTGGCCGCGGCATCCCGCCGAACAGGAACCGCCGAAGAATGGCACGACCCCGCGGGTACCCGTCGCCAAGCTCGCCCGGCAGATCGCCGCCCTTCCTCATCGCCTGCTGGCTTACCAGGGTGCTGACGGCCACCCCGTCATCCTCCCGGTGACGGTCACCGGACACGACGAGACCGGCCTGCGCCTCGCCGCATCGTCCGAACTCTTGCCACCGGGCGGACGCCGAGCGGGATTCCTCGCCCACGGTTTCCAACCGCAGTGCGTCGGTGTGAGCATGCGCACCGTCACCGGCTGGTTGACCGTCGAGGACGGACGGGCCCTCTACGCACCCCACACATCGACGGGCATGACAGCGCCGCCGAACAGGCTGGTCACGACCGTGGCCAACGGCTTGCTGGCCAAACAGGGACTGCGCCGCGCGCAGCGCAATGGCACAACCGCGCGCCTGCACGACCTCGCCGCCCGGCACCGGGCGCAGGGATCCGAGAGGCAACCGACGGCATTTGAGGACGCCCCGGCCCAGAGCACCCGACCGCAGCGATGAGCGTCCTGTCGCGCACTGGCAGGATGACCGCGATGCCCTGGACTTTGAACCATCGGCACTGACATGGGCCCTGGGTGAGCTGCCCGTAGCGGTCGACCGTGTGCGGCCTGCACGGACCGCGGTGGTCCTGGTCACCGTTGGTATATCCCATGTGTGGCCTCCGCGTCGGCTTTCGAGCAGACTGCTCGTCGCGAGCCCGATGGGTGGGGAGGACGCGGGATGCGCCTTGTGGTGATCGGTGCCGGGATCGTCGGCGCGGCGGTGGCGGATCGGCTGGCGGCCGGAGGCGGGGAGGTGACGGTGATCGACTCCGGGCCGCCCGGCGCGGGTACCAGCCGTAGCTCCATGGCCTGGGTGAACGCCCACAACAAGCAGCCGCGGCACTATTTCGAGCTGAACCGGGCGGGGATGCGCGCGCATGCGCGGTTGGCCGAGGAACTGGGCGGCGACTGGTACCACCCCGCGGACACGATGCAGTGGGCTCCGGATTCCGATCCGGCCGGTATGGCGCATGTGGAAGCGACGGTGACCCGGCTGCGGGAGTGGGGACAGTCAGCGCGCTGGCTGACCCGCGAGGAGGCACTGGAAATGGAGCCCGCGCTGGCGCTCCCCACGGAAGTGCGCAGCGTGGCGCTCTTCGAGGACGAGGCACTGGTCGACGGCGAGCCGCTGGCCCGGCTGCTGGTGGAACGGGCCCGCGAGCGCGGGGCCGTAGTGCGCACGGGCCCTGAGTACGAGGCGGTCGGGATCGACACAGAGGGCGGGCGCGCGCGGGGCGTGCGGCTGGCGGGCGGCGGGCGGTTGCCGGCGGATGTCGTGGTGTGCTGCGCGGGCTGGCGTACGCCGGCAGTGGCCGCGCTCGCCGGTGCGTCCGCGCCACTGGTGCCGGGCGAGGAACCGGGTACGGAGGCGCCCACGTTGCTGGCGAGCATCGTCCCGGCTCCCGGTGCTATGCCGATGGACCGCATGATCCTCGGCCCGGATCTCCATGCCCGCCCGCTGCCAGGAGGTCGCGTCTACCTGGAAGGGCTCGATCTGGAGGTCGATGCCCACACCTCTGCCGAGGTGATCGAGCGGTACTCCCAAGAACTGCTGGAGCGCGCGAGGCGAACCCTGCCCGGGGTCGCCGAGGGGGCGGAGCTGGAGGAGGGGCGCGTGTGCGTCCGGCCGTTGCCCCTCGACGGCTATCCGCTGATCGGCGGGCATGCGCACGAGGGCATCGAGGGTTTTTACACGGTGGTGATGCACAGCGGCATCACGCTGGCCCTGCACGTCGCCGACCTGGTAACCCGTGAGCTGCTGAACGGCGAGGATGCCGAGGAACTGGCGCCCTACCGGCCTGCCCGCTGCACGGCCTGAAGACGCCCGAGCCGCGACGGATGAGATGCGGGGACCCTACGTCCTGTCGCCGGCCACGCCGGGCCGACCGTTTCCTTGGCAGGGGAGTGGTCCTGGGCGGGGGCGGTGTGCTCAGGTCCACGTCGGCACGGACTCGGCACGATCGGGTACGACCAGAGATGTACTGCCCGCCTGCGTACAGTCGGCGATGTAGGCGGTGAACCCGACTGCGGCCTGACGACCGTCCCTCTCCTCATGGCTAGCCTGATGGCGTGTCCGGCATCGGTTTCGCTCCAGCACGGCGAGTTCAGCGTTTTCTCACCAGGCGACCGCGCCCCCTGGTCCTCCTCGACTTCGCGTTCGCCGCCCTGCTGTGCGTCGGTCTGCTCGTGGCCGACGCCCGCAGCGGCGCCGACCACGCCGCCGCGGGCGAGCCCGCGCTGCGGACCGCGAGCATCGTCTTCGCCGCCTTCGCCGTCGCCGTCCGGCGGCTCTGTCCGCGTTCGTCGTTCGCCGTGGCGTCGCTCTGCGCCTTCGGGGGCGCCGCGCTCGGCGGTGCACCGCAGGTGTCGGTCTGCGTCGCCGTCACCGCGTACACCACCGCGGAGACGGCGGAGTACACGTTCTGGTGGGTTCGCCCCGGTGTCGCCAGCCTGCTGATGGCCGCCGGGGTCGGCATCGGGCGTGTCTCCTCAAGCTGGCTCGCCGTGCTCATCGCCAACGTCGCGATCGTCTGCGTCGGCTGGTTCGCTGGCCTCGCCGCCCGGGAACGCCGGAACAGGATCATCGCCACTGCCGAGCAAGAGGCCGAACGCGAACGTCAGCACGCCGCCCGCATCCGCCAGGCCGCCATCGACGAACGCCTCGTCATCGCCCGCGAACTGCACGACATCGTCGCGCACTCGATGAGCCTCATCGCGGTACGCGCCGGTGTCGCGCGCGTGGTCATGGACAGCGATCCGGCCCAGGTGGTGGAGACCCTCGGCATCGTCGAGACCACCACCCGCCAGGCCCTCCACGAGATGCGGCTGCTCGTCGAGGTACTGCGCCACGAGCACGCCGTCGACTCCGCGCTCACTCCCACCCCCGGGCTGGCCGACACCGCCGCGCTGGCCGATCAGATCCGCAGCGCCGACGTCGACCTGCACCTCGATATCCGCGGTACGGCCCGCCCGCTCCCCGCCGCGGTGGACCTGTCGGCGTATCGCATCGCCCAGGAGGCCCTCACCAACGTCGTACGCCACGCCGGGCCGACGCAGGCCACCCTCCGCATCGAGTACCGCGCCGAGGACGTGGTCATCGAAGTCACTGACAGCGGCCCCTCCGCGTCACACCGCCGGAAGGACCCCGTGATCCGTTCCGGCGCCGAGCCCGCCACCACGGCCGGTCACGGGCTGATCGGCATGCGCGAGCGAGCGGCCTTGTACGACGGTTACCTGCGCGCCGGCCCCCACGGCAGCGGTTTCCGGGTCCAGGCCCTGCTGCGTACGGGCGAATCCGGCCCCCTGACCGCTGTCACCGCGCCGCATGAGCCCGCGTCACCCGCGTCCTCAGACACGAGCCCGTGACCTGCACCGACATTACCGAAGGTCGGCTCCTGACCAGTCCGGTCAAGGTTCGTTCGAGGTCCGCTCAAGTCCACCGTTGAAGTATGGCCGTCGAAAAGGGCGGTGACTGGCGGACTCCAAAGGGGGACTTGTGGACCGGGCTGTAGTGATCACCGGTATCGACGTGATTGTGCCAGGGGGGCTGGGCAGGAAAGAGTTCTGGAATCTTCTCACCGCGGGTCGCACCGCGACCAGGGGAATTTCCTTCTTCGATTCCAGTCCCTTTCGCTCACGCATAGCTGGCGAATGTGATTTCAATCCCGCTTCAGTGGGCTTGCTGCCGCGCGAGATCCGCCGCATGGACCGCGCGACGCAATTCGCCGTGACGTGTGCCAGAGAGTCCCTCGCCGACAGCGGCCTCGACATCCACGCCGTCGATCCCGCCCGAGTCGGGGTAAGCCTGGGAAGCGCGGTCGGGGCGACCACGAGCATCGAGCGCGAGTACCTCGTGCTGTCGGACAGCGGCCGTGAGTGGCTCATGGACGAGGGGCACCTCTCGCCTCACATGTACGACTACATGGTCCCCAGTGCCGCCGCCGCCGAAGTGGCATGGCGAACCGGCGCCGAGGGCCCGGTCGCGATGGTCGCGACGGGCTGTACCGCCGGTCTGGACGCGGTGGGGCGCGCACACGAGGCGATCGTGGACGGCACCGCCGACGTGATGTTCGCCGGTGCCACGGATGCGCCCGTCTCACCGATCGTGGTCGCGTGCTTTGACGCGATCAAGGCGACCACCCCGCGCAATGACGACCCGGTACACGCGTCGCGCCCCTTCGACGCGACGCGGAACGGGTTCGTCCTGGCCGAAGGTGCCGCGATGATGGTGCTTGAGGAACGCGAGCACGCCAGAGCCCGTGGCGCGCGCATCTACGCCGAGGTCGCCAGCCACGCCACCCGCTGCAACGCGTACCACATGACGGGACTGCGGCCGGACGGCCGCGAGATGGCGGAGGCGATCCGGCACGCTCTGGCGGACGCCCGGTGTACGCCCGAGTCCATCGACTACGTCAACGCCCACGGTTCGGGGACCAGACAGAACGACCGCCACGAGACCGCCGCCTTCAAGGACGCGCTCGGGTCGCACGCTTACGAGGTACCGGTCAGCTCGATCAAGTCCATGATCGGCCATTCTCTCGGAGCCATCGGTTCCATCGAGGTGGCCGCGTGCGCGCTGGCCATCGAGAACAACGTGGTGCCGCCTACGGCCAACCTGCACGAGGCGGACCCCGAGTGCGACCTGGACTATGTGCCCAACGAGGCGCGTGAACTCCAGGTGGACAACGTCCTGTCGGTGGGCAGCGGTTTCGGGGGCTTCCAGAGCGCCGTGGTGCTGCGAGCCCCGGAGCAGGCAGCATGAGAATGCCCCCTATCGTGACCGGAATCGGGACCATGGTGGGCGACGGGACGGGTGTCGAAGAGCACTGGAAAGCCGTACTCGACGGCCGTTCCTGGATTCAGCCGATCCAGCGGTACGACGCTTCGCGCTACAGCTCCCGGCTGGCCGGGCAGATCTCCGGATTCGATGTCTCGAAGCATCTGCCCAGTCGGCTGATTCCGCAGACGGACCGGGTGACGCAGCTGGCACTCGTCGCCGGTGACGCGGCCCTGGCGGATGCCGGAATCGCCGATCGCGGCTACGACTCGTTCGACATGGGCGTCGTCACCTCCAATGCCTCTGCGGGCTGGGAGTTCACGCATCATGAGTTCCGGAAATTGTGGACACAGGGACCTGAGAAGGTCAGCGTGTACGAGTCGTTCGCCTGGTTCTACGCGGCCAACACAGGGCAGATCTCCATCCGCAACGGCATGCGCGCCGCCAGCGGGGTGCTGGTGGCCGACCAGGCAGGCGGACTGGACGCGATCGGACAGGCCAGGCGCAATCTCCGCCGGGGCGCCAAGCTCATGGTGGCCGGCGGCCTCGACTCCGCCTTCGATCCGTGGGGATGGCTTTCGCACCTCGCCAGCGGCGAGGTGAGCACCGCCGAGGACCCGTCCAGCGCCTATCTTCCCTTCGACGCAGCCGCCGGCGGCTACGTGCCGGGAGAGGGCGGTGCGATGCTGGTGCTCGAACACGGCGACTCAGGACGCCCTCCCGCCAACCGGCACGGGGTGGTCGCCGGACACGCCTCGACGTTCGACCCGCCGCCGGGCAGCGGGCGCCCGTCCAACCTGACGCGTGCCATACGGCTCGCACTCGACGACGCCGGTGTCCAGCCCGCCCAGGTGGACGTCGTCTTCGCCGACGGCGCCGGCATCCCCGAACGGGACAGGACCGAGGCAGCGAGCATCGCGGAGGTCTTCGGGCCGAGGAAGGTCCCGGTCACCGTGCCCAAGGCCGGAGTCGGCCGACTGCTCGCGGGCGCGGGGCCGCTGGACGTGGTCACCGCGCTGCTGAGTGTTCGGGACGGCGTGATTCCGCCGACGCCGCATTCCCGCACGATTCCCGACGAGTACGCCATCGACATGGTGGTGGAACCACGGGAGGCGAAGGTCGAGGTCGCCCTTGTGATAGCGCGCGGGCGGGGCGGTTTCAATTCGGCAGTGGTAATTGGGCGCTGACCGGCCCGAACTGGTCGGTTCAGAACATAAGGAGAGATTCACATGGCTGCCGGGAAAGGGGCCGACATGAGCCAGGGAACAGACGTCAGCTACATGAAGGAGCTGCACAGCGAATCACCGCTGAGCGCCATGATCGAGTTGCACAGTGGTGTGCGTATAACTTATATGCTACAGGCGGTAGCCGAACTCGGAATTGCCGACCAACTCGCCGGAGGTCCACTGCCGGTGGACGAACTCGCCAAAAGGACAGAAAGCAATGCGGATGCCTTGTACCGGGTACTCAGGGCGTTGGCAGGGAAAGGTATCTTCACCGAGGTGTCCCGTCGCGTCTTCGCTCTCACCTCGCTGGCGGAGGTGCTGCGGTCCGACCACCCGAACTCCTTGCGGGATGCCTTCCAGATGCATGGTCAGAAATTCATGCACGACGCTTACGCCGAGGTCGGGCACACGATACGTACCGGGCAGCCCGCCTTCGAGTACGTGAATGGTACGCAGCTGTTCGAGTACGTGGCGCAGCGACCGGAGCTGCAAGAGCTGTTCGGCAAGTCCATGGGGAAAGCGAACCGGCAGATCCAGCTGGCGGCCGTGGAGACGTACGACCTGACCGGAGTGCAGACGCTGGTGGCCGTGGGCGGGGCACAGGGGCACGTCCTGGCGGAGATACTCGCCAGGCATCCCGGGATGCGCGGGGTGTATGTCGACCGGCCCCGTATGGTGCCGGCCGCGGAGCACACGCTGAGCGCGGCCGGAGTTCTCGATGCGGCCGAGCTGGTCGGCGGAGATTACCTGGAATCGGTGCCCCCGGGTGGTGACGTCTACCTGGTCTCCCACGTGCTCCATCAGCTGGGCGACGACGACACGATCACGGTGCTGAGGAATATCCGTCAGGTGATGGCGGAGAACAGCCGGGTATTGGTGGTCAACGCGGTGATTCCCGAGGGCGACGTGCCGCATCCGACGAAGATCCTGGACAGCACCATGCTCGTGCTGGGCCGGAGCAGGGATCGCACGGAGGCGGAATTCGAAGAGGTTTTGCAGAAGGCGGGTCTGCGGTTGGTCGACACGGTCGGCCGGGCGCTGCCGTCGAGCGTGGTCGTCGCGGCGCCGCTCTGATCCAGCTCCTTACGCACATCCAGAAGCATCGACGAAATCAGCGGGAGTGGAGGGATCAATCATGCGTGAGCAGGAAGCGGGTGCCATGGCCGACGGTGATGGTGAGAAAGCCCTGTTGAGCAGAATGTGGGATTTCCATAGCGGTCTGCGCATGGGGTTCATGCTCTCTGCGATCGCGGATATCGGCATCGCGGACCAGCTCGTGGAGGGGCCGCTTTCCGTGGACGAACTGGCGGAACGCACAGGGAGCAACGCGGACGGCCTGTACCGCGTGCTCCGGGCCATGGCGAGCAAGGGGGTCTTCACCGAGACCTCGCACCGGGTCTTCGGGCTCACTCCGCTGGCGGAGATCATGCGGTCCGACACCGCGAATTCCCTCCGCGACGTATTCCGCCTACAGGGCAAGCATTTCATGCGGAACGCCTACGCGGAGATCGGCTACTCCATACGGACAGGACGACCCGCTTTCGACCATGTGAACGGAGAGGAGCTGTTCGCGTACCTGGCCCGGCATCCGGAAATGAACGAACTGTTCAGCGGAGCGATGGGCAACGCCGCTGGGCAGACGCAGCAGGCCGCCGTCGAGGCGTACGACCTCACGGGGGTGCGCAAGCTGGTCGACGTCGGTGGGGCTCATGGCCATCTGCTCGCGTCGATCCTGGCCAGGTACCCCGACATGGAAGGCGTGGTGTTCGACCAGCCGCATGTGGTGCCCGGAGCGGAACGGGTGCTGGACGAAGCCGGAGTCCTCGACCGCGCCGAGCTGGTCGGCGGCAGTTATCTCGAATCGGTGCCGTCGGGCGGCGACGCCTACATGATCTCCCACGTGCTGCACCAGTTGTCCGACAGCGAGGCGATCACCGTGCTGGCGAACGTCCGCCGCGCCATGAATCCCACCGGCCGGGTGCTGGTGATCGATCCAGTGATCCCCGAGGGGGACGCACCGCACCAGGGAAAGTTTATGGACATCACCATGATGGCGCTGAGCAGGGGCCGGGACCGCACGGAGGCGGAATTCATCGAGGTCTTCGAGAAGGCCGACTTGAGGCTGGTCGACACGATCGGCCTGGCTTCTCCGTCGAGCGTGGTCATCGCCGTTCCGGCCTGACAGCTGACCGATCAGCTGCGGCCCGAAGTAACGAACAATCGAGGAGATCATGAGTGCCCGAATGAACTACGACGACCTGCGGTTGATTCTCGTCGAGGCGGCCGGCTCGGTGGAGGGTGTTGACCTGATGAGCCAGGAATTCATCGACACCGACCTTTATCAGCTCGGCTATGACTCACTCGCGCTGATGGAGCTGGCGACGCGCATACAGCAGCGGTTCGGGGTCACCATATCCGACGACGAGGTGACAGAGCTGCGTACATTCCGCACCATCCTGGACCGGGTGAATTCCTCGGCCGATGCGACGGCCTGAGAAGAGGCGAACCGGACGACACGAGGGCTGGAGGCAGGTATGAACACGCCGGAGATTCACGCGCGCCATGAGGCCGAGATCGGGGCGTTGCCATCGACCGTGTACGAGCTGGTCACGAACGTCTCGCTGTGGCCGGTGATCTTTCGTCCTACCGTTCATACACAGGTGCTGGAGCGTTCGGTGGAAGGCGATCGGTTCGAGATCTGGGCGACCGTGTCCAGCGGCGAGGTGAACACGTGGCGTTCCCGCCGTGAGTTCGACGCCGTCGGCCGGCGCGTCACGTTCAGACAGGACCATGACAACCCGTTGTTCGGCCTCATGGGGGGCGGCTGGACCTGCGCCCCGCTGGACGGCGGCCGGACGAAGGTGGTGCTCGAGCACCGCTTCACACCACCTCCGGACCAGGCCGACGCGCGGGAGAGGATCGTCCGGGAACTCGACAGCAACGGGGCCGCCGAACTCGAAGCGCTGCGGACCGTCTCGGTCCTGCCCGGCGGGGTCGACATGTGGCGTCTGACGTTCACCGAGTCGGTCGGGCTGACGGGCTCGGCGGAGGCCGCCCGCGAGTTCATCTGGGACGCGGACCGGTGGCCGGAGCGGCTGCCCCACGTCACCGGCCTCGAACTGGTGGAGCAGAAGGGAGGTGCGCAGGACATGACGATGCAGACCCGCGCACCGGACGGTACGGTCCACACCACGCGGTCGGTGCGGGTGCTGTTGTCCGACGGGTCGATCGTCTACAAGCAGACCCGGCCACCACGGGCGCTTCTCGGGCACAGCGGCCGATGGGACTTCCGCTCCGACGGGTCGGGCAGCTCGATCAGCTCCACACACACCTTTCTGCTGGACCCGGCCGGGGTGGCGGAAGTATTCGGTCCCGACGTGCCGGCACAACAGGCGTCGCATCGCGTACGCGCCGCGTTGTCGGCCAACAGCCGGGTCACGATGGAGCACGCGGACCTCTATTCCGCGGCAGCCGGTGCGAACCGGTGAGCACCGCGGTCCGCGCGCCGCTCGGCCGACTCCACGAACTGGCGGACGGCGTCCACGCGTTCCTCCAGCCGCCGGGCGGCTGGTGCCTCAGCAACGCCGGTGTGATCGCCGGACCCGACGGGCTGGTCCTGGTCGATACGGCCGCGACCAGGTCGCGCGCCGAGGCGCTGCGGACGGAGGCCGAGGGACTCGGCCGTGGCCCCGTGAAAACCGTGGTCAACACCCACAGCCACGGCGACCACGTCTTCGGGAACTGCGTCTTCGCGCCGCCCGCAGCGGTTATCTCCCACGAGCTGGCCGGACCGGAGATGGAGGCGGCCGGGATGGGACTGCGGAGTCTGTGGCCGGATGTCGACTGGGGCGAGCTGACCCTCACGCCGCCCACCATCACGTTCGCGCGGAGCTTGACACTGCTGGTCGGAGACCGGGCGGTCGAGCTGCATCACGTCGGCCCCGCGCACAGCACCAATGACATCGTGGTCTGGCTACCGGACGCGCGAGTGCTCTTCGCCGGCGATGTGGCGCTCCCCGGCTGCACGCCGTTCTGCCTGATGGGCTCTGTCCACGGCTCGCTCGCGGCGCTCGACCGGCTCCGCGGCTTCGGCGCCGAGACCGTGGTCGGCGGGCACGGCCAGGTCAGCGGCCCCGAGGTCTTCGACCAGACGGAGCGCTACCTGCGGCGGATACTCGGCCTGGCCCGTGACGGTGTCGCCGCCGGAATCACCCCACTGGAGACCTCCCGTCAGCATGGCGTCGGCGACTTCGGCGCTCTGCTCGACCCCGAGAGGCTGGTCGGAAATCTGCACCGGGCCTTTCTGGAGATCCAGCGACCGGATCTGGCGCTCGGCACGGAGATCGACGTTCCTGAAGTCTTCAACGAGATGGTCCAGTTCAACGACGGGCGCTTGCCGACGTGCCTGGCCTAGCCAGGACACGGCGGATGGAATGCGAGATCCGAGGAGGGCGGATGACGATGCCGATCGACTCCCACCAGGGAGACACGGTATCCCCGGAAACCTACTACGAGCTGAGAAGGTTCTATCTGGACCAGCTGGACGCCCGCGACCGGGGCCTGACCGAGGAATGGCTGGCGGTCTTCGACGACAACGCGACCATAACGACCAAGGTGCTCGGTGACGGCTCACCGGTGGCGAAGTCCGACTTCGCGCCCGCGGTCTGGAAGCTGGACGCCTTCTTTCACGAGAAGGGAATCCAGCGCCGCCACTGCGTGCAGGGCTTCACCTTCACCTCCCGCGACGGCCTGATCATTTCGAGATTCTACGGCCTGTTCCTGGTCATCGATGCCGAGCGGGGCGCCTGCTTGCAGTCGGCCGCCATGATCTCCGATGCCCTGCGCAGGCACGGTTCCACCTGGCGGGTGATCTCCCGTGAGATAGAACGTGACGACCTCGGCCGCCTGAACACTGCTACGCGAAGCGTGCCACTAGGGTGAGAGAAGGAGCCATGGATCAGACAGTCACCTTCGGAAACGGGAATGCGCCGGCCGAGGTATGTTCCCGAATCGATCAGTTCTACGCGATTCAGATGCAGGCGCTGGACGACGGCGATATCGCCGCGTGGGTGGAGACCTTCACCGAGGACGGTGTCTTCGCTTCCAATGGCCTGCCGGACCCGGTCGAGGGCAGAAGCGGGCTGACGGCGCTGGGCAGCGAGGCCGTGGCCCGGCTCAATGAGAAGGGCGCCATCCGAAGGCATTTCGTGTTCAACGTCATCGTCGAACCGCTCGCCGAGGGCACTCTGCGCACGACCTGTTACGTACCGGTCTTCGACACCGTCGACGGCGTCACAAGCTTGACCACGAGCACCGTCATGCGGGACGAACTGGTCAGTTCAGAGGACGGCCTGTTCGTCCGGCACCGCACCGTCACCCGCGACGACCTCCTGGCGAAGCCGGGACCGGGGAGCGCCGCATGATGTCGTCGCAGACGCTGGTGGGCAGTCTGGGCGGGGTTGCGCTGGGGCCCGAGGACACCGGCTACGACGCGGCCCGGAGCGGCGTCCAGCGCGCCTATCTGCACCGGCCGTCGGTGGTCGCACGGGTCGGCGGGGTGGCTGATGTGCAGCTCACGGTCCGGCGCGCCGCTCAGCATGGGCTCGCGGTCGCGGTTCAGGCCACAGGACACGGTCTGAACGTCCCCACCGAAGGCGGAGTGCTGATCGACACTTCGCGGATGGCCGAGGTCCGGGTCGACCCTGCGTCGCGTACCGCCTGGGCGGCGGCGGGGACTCGTTGGGAGCAGGTGATCGATGCCGCGGGCGAGCACGGGCTGGCGCCACTGAGCGGCTCCTCGCCCGATGTCGGCGTCGTCGGCTACACGCTCAGCGGCGGGCTCGGGCTGCTGAGCCGCGGGTTCGGCTACGCGGCCGACCATGTGCGCCGGGTGGACCTGGTCACCGCCGATGGCGAGATCCGGTCCGTAACCCCCGGCGAGGACCTGTTCTGGGCGTTGCGGGGCGGTGGCGGGAACTTCGGCGTGGTGACCGGGCTGGAGTTCGGCCTGTTCCCGGTCGACCGGTTGTACGGCGGCGGTCTGTACTTCGACACCCGCCACGTACCGGCGGTGCTCAGGGCCTACCGGGAGTGGACCGCGACAGTGCCGGACGCGATGTCCTCCAGTATCGGGCTGATCCCCATGCCGGATGCGCCCGGTGTGCCCGCGCCGCTGCGCGGCAGGCACCTCGCCCACGTCCGCATCGCCTATCTCGGTACGCTCCAGGACGGCGAGCGGCTGGTCGCGCCGCTGCGGGCGCTGGGGCCGCGCCTGGTGGACACCCTGGGCGAGATGCCCTTCACCGCCACCGGGACGATCCATAACGAACCGAAGCAGCCACGAAATTTCTACTGCGCCAACGCGATGCTGAGCGAGTTCGACGCGTCGATTCCGGACGCCGTTCTCGACCTGGTCGGACCCGGTTCCGGTGTCTTCGCCGTGGTGCAGTTCAACCATTTGGGTGCGGCGTTGGCCGGGCAGCCCGAGGTGGAGAACGCGGTGGGCCATCGGGGCGCCTCACATGTGCTGCGCGTGGTGACCCTTCCTCAGGGGCCTGACCGCGATACGGCTCATGAAGTGGCCCATGGCGTAACGCGAGCCGCGGCGGCCTGGACACTCGGCCGCTCGCCCAACTTCGTGCAAGGCGACCAGAAAGCCTACGAGCAGACTCGGGAATGCTACGAACCGGCCGCCTTCGACAGGCTGGCGGCGCTCAAAGCCGTTCACGACCCGGGGAACATGTTCCGCTGCAACGTCAATATCCCTCCCGTCGGCGACAGCGAGCACAAGTTACGCAGGGGTACGGGGTGCGGGTGATGCCCAGGATGGGGGAAAATTGTTCATTGTCGAACTACGCGATGTCGCTGGACTGGCCGGACACGCGCCGGCCAGGGAAGGTTGACCTGCGCTGAGCGCGGGGGCGGGGGCAAAGGCGACCACGTCCCGGCGCTGTCTCGCTGATCTTGTCGGTGAATGTATACGAGTAGCACCAGGAGCAATACGGTCTTCATGCAAATTTAATTGAGGACAGCGGTTCACCAAGACCTGCATCGCGAGAAGTCCGGTATTAGTGGTCATCGTAGCCACACCGGCGGCTACGACGGAACCCGGGCCACCGGTCCTGGATTGACGGCACCGTGCCCGCATGCCTCCTCCTGCCAGAAGGGTTCGAATCCCGCGCGAGATCAGGAGCCACGGATGGACGTTCAAATACTGGGGCCGTTATCGATATCGGAGCACAACCGCGATGCCACGCCTTCGGCGCGCAAACCAAAGCAACTCCTCTCACTCCTGTTGTTGAACGAGGGCCGGGTCGTGTCGACGGACTCGCTCATTACCGAGATCTGGGACACGCGGCCGCCCAGGAGCGTACAGACCACATTACAGACCTACGTGGTGCAGGTGCGCAGGCTTCTGTCAGAGGCTCTCCAGATTCCCGTCGGCAAGGTCGCCAGGGATGTGCTTCTCACGCGCAACGGTGGATACACGCTCATATTGCGCGACGCGAACTTCGACCTGTACAGATTCAGATCGCTTGAGCAGGCCGGGATGGGCGCCTTCGAGGAGGGGGATGAAGAGAGCGCGGTCCGGATCTTCGACCAGGCTCTGGCCCTGTGGCGGGGCAACGCACTCGCCGACGTCGAGGTCGGGCGGCTGCTGGAGCCCGAGGTCGCCAGGCTTGAACAGTCCCGCCTGACGGTCGTGGAATGCCGCCTGGAGACCGAGCTGCGGCGCGGGCGCCATCGCCAGTCACTCAGCGAACTAGCCTCCCTCACCGCTCGATATGACGACAATGAGAATCTGCACGCCCTGTACATGCTGGCGCTGTACCGAGCCGGACACCGGGGCAAGGCGCTGGAGAGATACCGGAGCTTTCATAAGTGGATGAGGGACGAACTGGGCCTCGAACCGTCACCCCGACTGCAACGGCTCCATCACGCCGTGCTGGATGGAGATCCCGCCCTCGACGAAGCCCTCGCCCAGGACGACCTGATCGCCGGGTTATCCGGCCGCGGCAGATGAAACGCTTCGTTACCACCGGCCGCAACTCCGCGCCGCCCTGGTCACCCCCCGGACCAGGGCGGACGGCGCCTAGTAATTGCCAAGCCCTCCGCACACGTTCATCGCTTGGGCCGTCACCACGGATGCTTCATCGCTTACCAGGTAACCGACCATCGCGGCGACTTCTTCCGGGTCGACGTAACGGCCCATGGGAATCTTCGTATTGAACTTGGCGAGCACCTCGTCCTCCGACGTGTCCCAGATGCCCGCGTAGATCTCACGCACCCGTTGCGCCATAGCGGTCTCCACATAGCCAGGACAGACGGCGTTGACGGTGATCCCTGTCTTTGCAAGCTCAAGGCCGAGGGCTTTGGTGAAGCCGACGACACCGTGCTTCGACGCGGAATAGGGGGCACCCAGGACGACCCCCTGTTTGCCGCCGGTCGAGGCGATGTTGACGATGCGTCCGCGCTCTAGGCCGAGCATGCCGCCGTCCGTCAAGACGCGCTTTGTCATCAGGAAGACACTGTTCAGGTTGACGTTGACCACATCGAGCCAGAGTTCGTCCGGTATTTGGGCCGTCTCGCCTCCACCGCTTCTTCCGGCATTGTTGACCAGGACCGAGATCGGGCCGAAGCAATCTGTCGCGGCCTCAACCAGCCGCTCGATCTGCGCGACATCGCCTACGTCACACGCTGCGCCATCGGCCTCATAGCCATTGTGTCGCATCCCTTCCACCGTGTCCTTGACCGCGGCGCTGTCACGGCTGCAGATGAACACCCTGTGTCCTGTGCGGGCCAGGCGGTTCGCCGTGGCCAGTCCGATTCCGCTCGTAGCACCCGTGACAAGAGCCGCCCGGGTGAGTTCCTTTGCCATCCGTTCTCCAAGGCGATCGTGGGAGGTCGTGCTGAGGTCGTGGGGACCATCGTCCGCCATCTCCCTTGAATCGGTGTCGAGGCTGCCTTGAGCCATCGAGGTGCTCGCGGGCCGGCCACTCGTTCAAAGATTTCTCAACCGATTCTTGAGAGGTGTTCCTCTACCTTGGACCTTGCGCAGGCCAGAAATCGAAGTTTGCGAACGGAGCAGGGGATGACGATCCAGGAAAAGGACATCACCGATCACGGCGCGATCATCGGTGTGCGGGAACTCGCACTCAGCGCAGCGGGGGCAGCGGCACTTCGAGCCGCCGTACGCATCGGAGTCGCCGAAGAACTCGGCGACCAGCCGAGGACGCCCGGGGAACTGGCCGCGGCAATCGGCGTCGACACCGAGATGCTGGGCAGACTGCTGCGTGCGCTGGCTCAGCACGGCGTCTTCGCCGAGACCGCGGGGGGATACGCGCACACCGCGACGTCCCGGTTGCTCAAGGAGAACGATCCCAACAGCCTCAAGTTCTACGTCCTGTGGGTCACCGAGCCATGGACCTGGGAACTGTGGCCGCATCTCGAAGAGGCCGTGCGCAACGGACGCGGCGGGTTCGAGGAAAAGTACGGCACAGACTTCTTCTCGTACCTGCACAGCATGTGGCCGGAATCCGCGGATGTTTTCAACAAGGCGCAGACCGAGTTGAGCAGACTGGCCACCAACGCGGTGGCCGCCGCGCTCGATCTGCGCGGAGTCGGCACGCTGGTCGACATCGCCGGTGGTCACGGGTACACCCTGGCCACTCTGTTGGAGAAGAACCCGGACCTGAACGGAGTGCTGTTCGACCTGCCGCCCGTCGTCGCCGAGGCCGACAGCCGGCTGCGTGCCGGAGGAGAGCTGGCTTCCCGGGCCCGTATCGTCGGCGGGAACTGCCTGGACGAGATACCCGTCGAAGCCGATGTCTACTTGTTCAAGAACATTCTCGAATGGGCTGACGAGAAGTCGGTAGCCGCCCTGCGAAACGCCGCTGAGGCGGGTCGGCAGGACAGCAGGTTCTTCATCATCACCAACATGATCGACGGCAGTCCTGAGATCAAGTTCACCACTGGGACGGATCTCCTCTTCCTGCTGAACTCCAACGGCAGGAAGCACACGACCGAGACCATCACGGCGGTGGTCCGGAAGGCGGACATGCGCGTGGTGGACATGCACCCCGTGAACTCGTACCTGCATCTGCTGGAAGCGGCGCCCTCGAAATGAGCGCCCTCTTCGAAACGAGTCCGGCCGGTAACCCCGCCCGGCCCGCGACAGGGGGCGTCGACGAGATGCCGGCCACGTCATTCGGCACTGTCGCGTACTCCACCACCAGGCCGACGGAAACGGCCCCCGACTGGGTGATGTGCGACGGCTGCGGGACGACGGTCTACGGGAAGCGCTGGCTGCGAAACCTCCGATGCTGCCCGGAGTGCGGCCACCACGGCGCGCTCACGGCGTGGGAACGCCTACGCCTGCTGCTGGACCCGGGTTCGCTCGAACCCCTGACCTTTTCGGTGACACAGGCTGATCCGCTGGGCTTCTCCGACAGCAAGCCGTACCCCCGCCGCCTGTCCGAAGCCAGAGCGAGGACAGGGCTGCCCGAGGCGGTGCTGGGCGCCGTCGGCGAGATCGACGGCAGTCCGGTGGTGGTCGCCTGCATGGACTTCCGGTTCCTCGGCGGCAGCCTCGGCTCGGTCGTCGGTGAGGTCATCGCCAGGACCGGGGACATCGCACTTGCCCGTCGTGCACCGTTGCTGCTGGTCACCGCCTCGGGGGGTGCTCGTATGCAGGAGGGCGCGCTGTCGTTGATGCAGATGGCCAAGACGAGCGCGATGCTCGCCCGGCTGGACGAGGCCGGGCTGTTGACGATCTCGCTGATCACCGATCCGACGTTCGGTGGGGTGGCCGCCTCGTTCGCCACCCTGTGCGACGTCACGATCGCCGAGCCGCAGGCCCGCTTGGGGTTCGCCGGACGGAGGGTCATCGAGCAGACCATCAAGGAGATCCTGCCGCCCGACTTCCAGACGGCGGAGTTCCTGCTCGAACGCGGGTTCATCGACTTCATCGCCCCGCGCGACCGGCACCGCGCCGAGCTGGGGAAGCTGTTGCGCGCCGCGCTGCCACGGCACCCGGAGCCGTTGCGGCCGCGTACCCCCGCGGGTGACCCCGACAAGGCCGACGAGGTCGTCATGCGCGATCCGGCGCGGCTGCGCGACGACGACCCACACGGCGTGGTCCGGCGGGCGCGGCGGATCAGCAGGCCCACCACGCTGGACTACGCCGCCCTGCTGCTGGAGGAGTTCCGTGAGCTGGCGGGCGACCGGGTGTCCGGGGAATGTCCTGCCGTCGTCGGCGGCCTGGGACGTCTCCACGGCCGCTCGGTCATGCTGATCGGCCACCAGAAGGGGCACGATCCGGCCGAGCTGGCCCGCCGGAACTTCGGCATGCCGAGTCCGGCGGGTTACCGCAAGTCGGCCCGCCTGATGAGGCTGGCCGCCAAGCTGGGCATCCCGGTGATCACGCTCATCGACACACCCGGCGCGTTCCCCGGCAGACAGGCCGAGGAGCAGGGACAGGCCATCGCGATCGCGGAGAATCTCAAGCTCATGGCGGAGCTGCCGGTACCGGTGGTCGCCGTGGTCACCGGGGAGGGCGGCAGCGGTGGCGCGCTCGCCCTGGCCGTGGCCAACCGCGTCCTGATGTGGCAGGACGCGGTCTACTCGGTGATCAGCCCCGAAGGGTGCTCCGCGATCCTGTGGCAGGACCCGGCCGAGACGGGCCGCGCGGCCGCCGCGCTCAAGCTGCGTTCACGGGATCTGCTGGAACTCGGCGTGGTGGACGGCGTGCTGCTGGAACCGGCCGACGGTGTGGACGCCGATCCCGCGGCGGCCGCGCGCACGCTCGGGCTCGCGATCAGGTCAAGCCTGGACGACCTCGAAGGGCTGCACGGCGACAAGCTGCGCACCGACCGCCACGCCCGGTTCGCCCGTTACGGCGCCGAGTACGTGGCGTCGGCGGCGTCGGCGTCGGCTTCGGCCGCGGACCTCGTAGCCGCGGACCTCGTACCGGAACGGAAGGCGTCGTGACCTCCCTCCGGCCCGCCGCCGAAGACGAAGCCGTCGTCGGAGGCGAGGACGCCGTCCTGCTGGAGCGGGTGCGGGACACCGTCGTCGTGCTGCTCGCCGAGCTGCCCGGGGCACCGGCACGGCTACGGGTGCGGGTTCGGGGCGTCGAGATGGAGCTGGACTGGGCCACGCCCGCACCGTCCACACCGGTGCCGGGCGGCTCGTCCGGCACCGGAGCGGAATCGGCGTCGGCTCCCGTACGCGTGCTGGGTCCGGACGGCTCGGCTGCCGGGAACGGCGCTCGGCCGTCCGCCGGTACCGGCGTCACCTCGCCCAGCGTCGGAACCTTCTACCGCTGCCCTGAGCCGGGGGCCGAGCCGTTCGTGCAGGTGGGGGACCAGGTGAAGGCCAGCCAGCAGTTGGCGATCATCGAGGTGATGAAGCTCATGATCCCGGTCGAGGCCGACCGCGACGCGGTAGTCACCGAAGCGCTGGCCGACGACGGACAGTCCGTCGAGTACGGCCAGCCCTTGTTCACGCTCGGTCCGGTGGCATGAGCATGTTCGACAAGATCCTCATCGCCAACCGGGGCGAGATCGCGCTGCGGTCCATCCGGGCCTGCAAGGACCTGGGCATCCGCAGTGTGCTGGCGCACTCCTCCCGCGACGCGGACAGCCTCCCGGCGCGGCTGGCCGACGAGACGGTCTGTATCGGGCCGCCACCGGCCAAGCGCAGCTACCTGAACGCCGCGGTGATCCTGCAAGCCGCCCTGAACGCCGGTGCACAGGCCGTCCACCCCGGCTACGGCTTCCTCTCCGAGGACGCCGACTTCGCCGACGCCTGCCGGTCGGCCGGGATCACCCTCATCGGCCCCCAGCCGGAAGTGATGGCCGAGCTGGGCAGCAAGGTGAGCGCCCGGACACTCATGTCTCACAACGGGCTTCCGCTTCTGCCGGGCGCCACCGAACCGCTCGGCCTGGCCGCCGCCGTCGAACTGGGAGAGCGCATCGGCTATCCGCTGCTGATCAAGGCGGCGGCCGGGGGAGGCGGACGGGGCATGGGGGTGGCGTGGGACGCCGACATGCTGGCGGAGGTCTTCCGCACCACTCAGGCCACCGCCGCCACCCTGTTCGGCGACGCCCGGGTCTATGCGGAGCGCTACCTGCCCCGCGCCCGCCACGTTGAGGTCCAGATCCTCGCCGACCAGCACGGGAACGTCGTTCACCTCGGGGAACGGGACTGCACCATGCAGCGCCGCCACCAGAAGCTCATCGAGGAGTCGCCGGCCCCGGCGCTGCCGGAAGACCTCGTCGCCCGGATACACACGGCGGCGGTCACGGGCGCGCGGGCCGCGGGCTACCAGGGGGCAGGGACCTTCGAGTTCCTCGTCGAGTGCGCCGACGACACCGACGAGTTCTACTTCATGGAGGTCAACTGCCGTATCCAGGTGGAGCACCCGGTGACGGAGATGGTCACCGGCATCGACCTCCTCACCGAGCAGATCCGTATCGCGGCGGGCGAACCACTGCGCCTGCGCCAGCGGGACGTCGTGCTGAACGGTGCGGCGATCGAGTGCCGGATCAACGCGGAGGACCCGCACCACGGCTTCGCCCCGGCACCCGGCACCATCACCGGCCTGAGCCTTCCCGCGGGCCCCTTCGTCAGGGTCGACACACACGCCTGCCCCGGCTGCCTCATCGCGCCGGAGTACGACTCGATGATCGCGAAGATCATCTCCTGGGCCCCCGACCGGGACACCGCGATCGCCCGGATGCGACGGGCGCTGAGCGAGACGTCGGTACGCGGCGACGGCATGCACACAACGGCCGGCTTTCTCGACGACTTGATCGACTCCCCCGAGTTCCGTACGGCAGCGCACACCACGAGCCACGTCGACGCACTCACCGAAAGGCAAGCCGCCCGATAGACCCCCCACCGCTTCGGGACACGATGACGCCGACCGCGACGAGACCGGCGACCGCGACCGCGCTGACACCCATGACCGTGACGAGACCGTCCGCCAGCGGTTCCGTGAGCCTGCGTACGGCGACATCCGCGACGACCGGGCGCGACGCCGCGGACGTCTGGGCCCAGGCGATGATCAGCCGGGCCGTGCCGGTTGCGGCGGCGACCGCCGCGAGTGCGGCAGTCAGGGCACGGAAGCGGCGGCGGGCGAGGAGCAGGCCCGCGAGCCCGAGACCGACCGTGGCGGGGACCAGCACACCGGACAGTACATCGGTCAACCGCACGGCCTGTGCGGCACGGTGCATCGTGTGGTTCTGGACCAGCGTGAAGGACAGGTCCAGTTCGGAGGCCAGGACCGATACCAGCGGGTCGGGCAGCCCCGCCTTCCCGCCCAGCTGCTCGACGGCGACATGGACGGTGACGTCCAGCCCGCCGGGCGTCAGGGTCATGAGCGAGCCGTCGTCCCGCAGGGTGTTGACCAGTTCGGTGTGGCTTGTCCGCAGTGCCGCCTTCCAAGCCCGTTCGAAGGCGGCACTGTCCACGAGGGCCGGGACGGCTTCGGCCACCATTCGCCGGACCTGTGCGTCGTCGACGAGACGGGGCCCGATCCCGGGTACCCGGCCGACCGCGTCGGACAGGCGGCGCTCCACCTGCTCCCCGATCTGCTTCTCGACCGCCGGATCGGCGGGCAGCGGCTCCATGGCCGCCACGAAACCCGAGGTGGACAGGAGCGTGTCCTCGGCCCACACCGTCGTCTCGCTGGCCATCACCAGGCCCGCCGCGCCCGCGAGGCACAGCCCGGCGGCGCAGGCGCGCAGCCGGAGGCGCGACGGGGAGGGCATCGGCGTCAGTCGCCGCGCTTGTCGGTGAGGACCGGACTCTGGCCATCGGCCGGGGGCGAGGCGCGGTCATCCGCCGGGGCCTGGGCGCGGTCATCGGCCGGAGGCGGCGAAACGTGGTCATCGGCCGGTTCCTGGGCGCGGTCTCCGGCCGGTTCCTGGGCGCGGGCCCGTTCGCCGCCGGCCGGCGCATCGGCGGGGCCCTCGACGGAGACGTGGGGCAGGAACCGGCCGACCGCCTTGGGCAGGTACCAGTTCCATTTCCCGAACAGCTGCATGGCCGCCGGTACGAGGATCGTGCGTACCACCAGGGCATCGAGCAGGATGGCCACGGCCACGCCTAGCCCGAACTCGGCGATGATGCGCATGCCGATGAACACGAAGGCCGTGAACACGCAGATCATGATGATCGCGACAGCCGTGATGATCTGCCCGGTGGCGGCCTGGCCGCGCCGGACGGCGAGGTTGTTGTCGCCGGTACGGAGCCATTCCTCGTGGATGCGGCTGACCAGGAACACCTCGTAGTCCATCGACAGCCCGAACAGGACGGCCAGCATCATCGGCGGCAGGAACGACTCCACCGGCCCGGCCGGGCCCGCGCCCAGCGCTGACGAACCCCAGCCCCACTGGAAGACCGCGACCACGATGCCGAATCCGGCACCGGCCGAGAGCAGGTTCATCACCGCCGCGGTGAGCGGGATGAGCACGCTGCGGAAGGCGAGCATCAGCAGCAGACATCCCAGGACGACGACGATGGTCACGAAGAGCGGCATCTTGCCGCTCAGTTCGGACGCGAAGTCCTTGTGTACGGCGGTCTGCCCGCCGACGTAGACGGTGAGCCCGTCCTCCTCGTGAGCGGGGATCACGCGGTCGCGCAGCGTGTCGATGAGGTCCGACGTCTGTTTCGACTGCGGGGATGCCGTGGGGATGACCTGCATGGTCTGCACCGTCGCGGCGGGCGTGGCCGGAGGGGTCTGCACGGACGCCACCCCCGGAACGCTCTCGATCTCCTGTCCCAGACGGGTGAAGTCGGTCGCGGCCTGCGGGGAGGGGACCTTCGCCACGAGTTGCAGCGGGCCGTTGTGCCCGGGGCCGAAACCGTCCGCGAGCAGGTCGTATGCCTGACGTGTGGTGGTGTCGCCCGCGTTGTTGCCAGCGTCGGAGGACCCCAGCCGCAGCGAGAAGAACGGGATCACCAGCACCATCATGGCCACGGTCGCCATGATCGTCAGCGGCACCGGCCGCTTCTGCACGAACTCGGCCCATCGGGCCCACCTGCTGGAGACCTGGGCCTCACTTGGCCCTTCACGCTTGAGCCGGGCGCGTTGACGGCGGCTGAGCACCCGCATCCCGAACACCGCGAACAGGGCTGGCAGCAGGGTCACGGCGACCGCGATGGCGAACGCCACCATGATCGCTGCCGACAGTCCGATCCCGGACAGGATGCTGAACCCGAGGATGAGCAGGCCGAGCATCGCGACCGCGACCGTGCCGCCCGCGAAGATGACCGCCCGACCGGAGGTGTCCATGGCCGCCACGGTCGCTTCCTCCGGGCTGAGCCCGGCCCGGATGCCGTTGCGGTGACGGGCCACGATGAACAGCGCATAGTCGATGCCGACGCCGAGACCGATGAACGCGGCGATGATCGGGGCGGTGCTGGGGACGCTCATCACCTGGGTGAGGAGGTCGATCGAGAAGATCGCGCTGCCCAGCGCGAGGACAGCGGCGATGAGCGGGATGGCCATCGCCACCAGGGACCCGAACGCGAACAGCATGACGATCGCCGCGGCCAGGATGCCGATCAGTTCGCTGCTCGACGTCGAGGGCTTCTCCAGCTCCCCGATCGCCGCCCCTCCGAACTCCACCTGTAGCGCGTCGCTGCGCAGTTCCGAGCCCAGGTCCACGACCTGCTGGATGTTCTCGGTGTCCAGGTTCTGCTTCTGATCGGTGAAGGTGACCGTCGCGTAGGCGGTCTCAGCGTCGGGGCTGATCTGCGCCGCGACCTTGGGGGAGAACGGGTCGGCCACCGCGCCTACCTCGGGCACCTCGGCCACCCGGGCCAGCATCTTCTTCACGTCGGCCTTGACGGCCGGGTCGGTCACCTTGCCGCTGTTCGCGTGCAGCACGATGGTGTTCGTGTCGCCGGAGGTGCGCTTGAACTGTGTCGCCAGCAGCTCTACGGCCTTGGTCGATTCGGTGCCGGACAGGGTGTACTCCTCCGAGAAGGAGGAGCCGCCCGCGGCGCGCACGCCGCCCGCCAGGACCGCGAGAAGCAGCAGCCACCCGCCGATGACGATGAACCGGTGCCGGAAGCACCACCGCGCGATCACGCTCATCGGCTTCCGCCCGGGAGCCCGATCTGATGGTTGTCGAAAAGGAGCACAACTCCGCCTTCATGACGTAGGTCGGGCTCAGCGCCTCGCCGCACTGCACGGTCCGCTGAATTCTTGTCCCGCGGGCCTCCCCGCAGTTCAAAGCCTGCCTTCGCGGAGGGCCCGGCGTCGTCAGGCTGCGGTCTGGTACGGGCGTCCGGCCAGGGAGGTACTGGCCGTCGGCGTACAGTCCTGGATGTACGCGCCGGTCCGACCGTGGCCCGACGGCGACCCGCCGCCGTGCGGCTGCCGTACGGGTTGCGGGCACGGCCGCACGGGTTACGGGCACTACCGGGCGTATCGCGGGCACGGCCGCGTACGGCCTTGTACGGTGACTACCTGCGGTGCCCTTACCGACGTCCGCATTCGGAGGCCGGCGATGACGATCCGGGTGGTCATAGCCGACGACCACATCCTCGTACGGGCAGGCTTCAGCGTGCTCGTGAACGCCGCGGCGGAAATGGAGGTCGTCGCCGAGACCAGCACAGGGCGCGAAACCGTGGCAGCTGGCCGTCGGCACTTGCCCGACATCATCCTGATGGACGTACGGATGCCTGACATGGACGGCATCGAGGCCACCCGGCAGTTACTCGGCGACTCGGCCACCGAGGCCATCCGGATCGTCATCCTCACCACCTTCGACCTTGACGAGTACGTATTCGCCGCCCTCAAGGCGGGCGCCAGCGGGTTCGTCCTCAAGGACACCCCGCCCGAGCAGCTGCTCGCGGGAATACGCACCGTCGCCGAGGGCGACGCCCTCCTCGCGCCGAGCGTGACCCGTCGTCTCATACGCGACTTCGTCAACCGCCCCGCCCTCGACTCCGGCGTCTCGCCCGCCCTGCTCGACCCGCTCACGGAGCGCGAGAGGGAGGTCCTCGTCCACGTGGCCGCAGGACACTCGAACGCCGACATCGGCGCACGGCTCGACATCAGCGTCGCCACCGTCAAGACCCACGTCAGCCGCCTGTTCAGCAAGCTGCAAGCGCACGACCGCGCCCAACTCGTCGTGATCGCCTACGAGACCGGCCTCGTCGAGCAGGTCCGGCGCCGATAGGCAAGGCCGGAGCGGCGGTCAGGCCCACTTGTGAGGCTTCCCTTGACCGTGGGCACCCCTGGTCCGCCTCCCGGCACCGGCGCCCCGGAGCCGGAGGCGGGGTCATCGGCTGTGGAGGCGGCGTTCGAGGTGGATGCGGGTGAAGACGGCGACCTTCGCGCGGAGCACCCACGGGTCGAAGGGCTTGCCGATGTAGTCGACCGCGCCGGCGGCGTAGCCCCGGGCGGAGTGTTCGGGGTCGGTGCCCATGGCGGTGAGGAAGATGATGGGGACGTCGCGGTTGCGGTGGCGGCGCTTGATCTGGGCTGCGGTCTCGTAGCCGTCCATCTCGGGCATCTGGACGTCCATGAGGATGACGGCGAAGTCGTCGTGGTCGAGGAGGGCCTTGAGCGCTTCACGGCCGGAGGAGACGGCCACGACCTCCTGGTCGAGGGTCTCCAGTACGGCTGTCATCGCCAGCCGGTTGTCGGGCTGGTCGTCGACGATCAGGATGCGGGGCATCCGCGCGGGCGAGACGACCTGGCCCGCCACGGAGGGAAGTGCCTCCTCCCGCCGTGCGTCCTCCAGGCTCTGCAACTGCCGCTCCAGCAGCGCGCACCGCTCCTCGGCGCGGTCGCGGCGCAGGTCCGCGTCCCGCAGTTCGGCGGTCAGGCGGACGACTTCCTTCTGGAGGCTGTCGCGTTCCCTGACGAGGTCGGCGATGTCGGGCGCGGCCTCGGTCATGGCCTCGACGCGGGCCCGTTCCGCGCCCCAGTCCGCTTCGAGCTGATGGAGCCGCACCTCGAGATCGGCGATCCGGTGGCGACGGTCCAGCAGCGCCTCGCCCAGCACGTCCTTGCGGACGGCCGAGGCCCGCGAATCGCGGTCGGCCTCGGCGAGCTGCCGCTCCAGCATCGCGACGCCGTGCCGCGGGGAAGGGCTCGCTCTGACGGCGGCCTGGTGCAGGGTGCGCAGGAGGTCGATGGTCTCCGGCAGCGGGGCGTAGCCCCGGTGGGCCGCGACGTCGGTGAGGAGATCGGTGACCACCTCCCAGGGCGGCACGCGGGTGCCGTTGAGGTAGCGGGAGAGGGAGCCCGCGTCGCGGGCCCTGCGGGCGGCGTAGCGCCGCACCGAGACGTCAAGACTCTCGAACAACTCCCGTAGGGCGACGGCGAGTTCGCTGGCCGTGTGCGAGAGGCGCGGGGAGAGGGGCTGGAGGTCACCCACGGCTGTTTTCCGAGTCGCCCGAGGTGTCCGAGGTCTCCGGCCGTCCGTGTTCCGGCACCGCCTCGGGTGCGTCGAGGTCGGGGGCGACGAGCCGGTTGAAGAAGCCCACGGCGAGCCCGGCCGCCGCCGCACCGCACAGGACGCTCCGCGCTGTGCCACCGCCGGACAGCAGGGTGAGCACTCCGGCCGCCACACCGGTGAGCAGGCCGAGTAACAGCACAAGGGCGGATCTCGCCGTCAGCAGATGATGGTCCACAACACTCAGCCTCCTGGGACAGACACCCGGGCCTCGCTCTTCGAGGCTCTTCGAGAGCGCCGCGTCTTGACGCGGTCAGCATGGCGGGAGCAGGTCGCGTTGCGCTCACGTATCCCGCGGTGCGGCAACACCCCGTGCGAGCGCCCGACTTCAACACCCCGCACAGCCTCGCGGAATCCCCGTCAGCCGACGCGTGATCCGGCGTGTGTTGCCGGTTGCCGGGCAACACACGGCCTTCGCCGATCGGGCGACATACGACCTCCATCCATGCCGACGCGCCCTGGCCGTGCCCGGAGGCGTCGTGTTCCGCTGTGGAACGGGTCTTCACGTTCCGCTTGTTGACGCCCCCGCCGGTCGTTGCCACACTCACGGCCCGCACGGGACAGCGCCCGCCCACCGTTCCCCCGCACCGCCCGGCACCGTCGCGCTCCACGTTCTCTCAGGTCACGCACACCCTGGATGTGAATCGATTCAGTCGAATCCGTTTCGACTCTTCGGGCGGCACGCGCTGCGGACGGCGACGGCGCCCCGAACCATGACCCGCAAAGGGGAAGACACGATGAGACGCAGACCTGCCACACCCCTCCGCCGCCGGAGCGGCTTCGCCGCCGCCGCTGTCAGCGCCCTGCTCGCCGCGGGCGCACTGGCCGCCCCCACGGGCGCAGCCGCCGGGCAGCCGACGCCTGCCGCCGACGCTCCGCAACAGGAGCTGGCGGCGTGCGGCGACGGCTCGTACCAGGCGGAGGCCGTCCTGAACGGCAGCACATGGACAGCGCGACGCGGCAGCGGCGTCGTCTACACCGGCACCGACATGCGCGCCGCCATGCAGGCGGCCATCGGCAGCCTGACGGCGGGCCGCACCTCGAAGGAGCGGGTCGTCGTGCGCGGTTCGGGCTCCATCAGCGCGGGTTCCAGGGTGTCCCTGCCGAGCTATACGGTGCTCGACGTCTGCGGCACCATCAATGTGACCGGCAGCGGCTCCGGCGATCAGGCGCCCGTCTACTCCCGCGGCACCCGGGACATCGAGGTCCAGCATCTGAACGTCACCGGGGTACCGCTGTACGGGATCTTCATGCGGAACGTGCAGAACGTCGTCCTCGGTCAGATCGACATGCGTCTCTCCCGCGGGCTGGGTGTCCGGATCGACAACCGCGGCGACACCAGCCAGTGGACGAAGAACGTCCGCATCGACAACGTGTACGTCTCCGGGGCGAGCAGCCACGCGGTGGAGACGTACGGCGTCGACGGCCTCACCGTCGGCACGGTGACAGCGCGCAACGTCGGCGAGTCCGGCCTGCTGCTGAACCAGACCATCAACGCCACCGTCACCAAGGTCGACGCCGACGGCGCGGGCACCGGCACCGGATACGCGGCGTTCCGGATGGCCAACAGGAACGGCCGGGTGGGCAGCGGTTATCCCGTCAACATCAGGGTCGGCGAGGTCGTCGCGCGCGGCGGCGGGCGCGGTGTCTTCTGCGTCTCCGAGAGCGGGGGCGCGGTCATCGACCGGGTGAACATCTCCCACACCGGCAACAACTCGGTGCTGATCGAGAACTGCTACAACGTGAACCTCGCGGCGCAGGGCGGCAGCGTGACGGGTGGCGGCGACATCCGGCTCGCCGCGCGCTCGGAGTTCCCCAACAACTCGGACATCACCGTCCAGAACCTCACGGTGACGAACTCCGCCATCAACGAGAACCCCTGCGGGACCAACACGACGTTCCGCAACAACACCCTGGTCAACAGCAGTCAGAACATCTGCTGAGACGGGGTGCCCGCCCGGCCGGGCACCCCGCGCCGACGGCCTCGCGGACCGTTCTTCTCTCCGGCCTGCGGGGCCGTTCCATGCCTGCCCGTCCCGAGGGGCGGGCGCCTGGGCGACGGCTCAGGGCCGGGCGTCGAGCACCGGCCGCCCGGTGCCGTGTGCCGTGCCGTACGCCGCGGCCATGGGGGAGTCGCCCATGGTGACGAAGTCCCGGATGCCCGTCAGGTAGGTGTCGCGGTCGATCAGTCCGTCGCGATCGGCGTCGAGGGCGTCGAATGCCGCGGCGGCGTCCGTTTCGGCGTTGCCTGCCGCCGTGCGCAGGCGGGTGAACTCGTCGCGGTTCAGGAGCCCGTCGGCATCGGTGTCGGCGATGTCGAACATGGAGCCCAAGGCGGGCCGGCAGGCGCGTTCGAACGCGTCAGGGCCCACCCATGCGCGGTACTCCTCGAAGGTCACGCGCCCGTCATGGTCGCCGTCCATGTCCTGGAAGACCGCCTCATGGGCGGCGCGCGAGGCGGCCACGACGGGGTGGTGGGCGTCGCGGCCCAGGGCGGAGGCCACGCGGTCGACGCGCGCGAGGTATTCCGCACGGGTGATGGCGCCGTCGCCGTCGGCGTCCAGGATGGCGAAGATGCGGTGCTGCGGTGAGTCGGACACTGTGCTGTCTCCCGGCTGTTCCACGGATGTCCTACGTCAAGTTATCCGCGAAACAGGCGTAAGACTCACATATGGGGGAGAACGGGCAGGTGTGTCCGGCCTTCGTGCCGTGGAGAGCTAGGGGCTTCCGGGGCTCAGATCGCGCTGGTACCAGGTGCCCTGCTTGCCCCCGAGGCTGGTCGGCCCGGCCGGGCCGACGGGGACGAACCCGGCCTTGACCAGCACTTTCTGGGATGCGGCGTTCTCGTGGGCGGTGGCCGCCCGTAGTGTGCTCAGCCCGTACCGCGTCGCCGCCAGGCGGCACAGCTCCCGTACGGTCGCGGTCGCCAGACCGCGCCCGGCGGCGTGCTGGGCGACGCGGTAGCCGAGTTCGGCGGCACCGTCCTCGAAGTCGTACAGGTTGAACCGGCCCATGACCGAGCCGTCCTCGGCGGCGAGCACGTGAAAGGCGCAGCTGCCCGCCTCCTGCTCGGCCAGCAAGGCGTGGTACCTGTCGGTGAACCGGTCGAAGAAGGCGTCGCCGCGGTCGGAGACCGAAGCGGCGAAGTAGGCGCGGTTCGCCAGCTCGAAAGCCAGGACCGCCGGGGCATGGCCAGCATGTAGCCGTATCAGCTCGGGCACCGGCCGACCCTAACCGCGCTGTGCGCCGAGGACATCTGAGTTTCTGTCAGCGGTTGCGGGCCATCGGGATCAGTGGGGCGGGTGCGGGCTTTCGGGCTCTCGGTCTACCCCGTCAGTCACCCACGGCGACGGCGATGAGGGCCTGGAGCTGTTCGGCGGTGTGGTCGAGGGGCTGGGTGCTGCGCTTGGCGCGGCACATCGCCACCTTTCCCCCGAACGTCCCTCCCCGGGAGGTCACGTCTTCGTCGGCAGCCCCGCCGGGAGGCCGACGGCCTGGTCCTGCTCGGGCCCCTGGTCCGGCTCCGGCTCGGGTTCGGGCTGTGGTGGGGGTTTGCCCGTGTGCAGGACGGTGTTGACGTGTGCGGTGTCGAGCGCCCCCTCCCAGCGGGCGACGACGAGGGTGGCGACGGCGTTGCCCGCGAGGTTGGTCAGGGCGCGGCACTCGGACATGAACTTGTCGATGCCGAAGATGAGCATGATCCCGGCGGCGGGGACGGTGCCGACGGTGGAGAGGGTCGCGGCGAGCGCGATGAAGCCCGCGCCGGTGATGCCGCCCGACCCCTTGGAGGTGAGGATCATGACGGCGAGCAGGCCGAGCTGCTGCCCGATGCTCAGGGGAGTGTCGGTGGCCTGGGCGATGTAGACGGCGGCGAGGGAGAGGTAGAGGGAGCTGCCGTCGAGGTTGAAGGAGTAGCCGGTCGGGACGGTGAGTCCGACGATGTCGCGGCGGACGCCGAGCCCTTCGAGCTTCATCATCAGCCGGGGCAGGGCGCTCTCGGACGACGAGGTGCCCAGGACCAGGACGAACTCCTCGCGGAGGTGGCGCAGCAGCCGGAAGATGTTGAGCCTGAGCGCTGCCATGACCGCGCCGAGGACGACGATCACGAAGAACGCGGACGTGCCGTAGAAGAGCCCGATGAGCTGCCCGAGGCTGGTCAGGGTGGAGATCCCGTACTCGCCGATGGTGTAGGCCATGGCACCGAAGGCGCCCACGGGAGCGGCCAGCATCACATAGTGCAGGATCTTGAACACGACGGTGCTGAGACGCTGGACGCCGTCGACGAGAGGTTCGCCGACGGGGCCGACGGCCTTGAGCGCGACGCCGAACAGCACCGAGAAGAAGATGACCTGGAGGATGTTGCCCTCGGCGAAGGCGCCGACGGCGCTGGAGGGCACCAGGTCGGTCAGGAAGTGCCACCAGTCCTGGTGCCGGCCGTCCTTGACGTACTGGCCGGCGTCCCCCTCCAGGCGGAGGTCTCCGGGGTGGGCGTGGACACCGGCGCCGGGCTGGAAGACGTTGACGGCGATGAGGCCGACGAGCAGGGCGGCGAGGGTGCCCGCCTGGAAGTAGAGCAGGGACTTCAGGCCGACCCTGCCGACCCGGCCGAGACTGTCGACGCCGCCGATGCCCGCCACGATGGTCAGGAAGACGATCGGCGTGATCAGCATCTTGATCGCGGCGACGAAGGTGGTGCCGACCGGTTCGAGGGCGGTGCCGACGGAGGGCCACAGCCAGCCGGTGAGAACGCCGGTGACGATGGCGGTCAGCACCCAGAAGTAGAGCTGCCGGTACCAGGGTTTCCTCGTCACTTCGGTGTGCGTCCGCGCCTGCGTCTGCGTCTGCGTATGCGTCTGCGCTCGCGCCGGTTTCTGCGGTGGTACGGGGGTTGCGGGTGCTGCCATGTCGTTTCTCCTCGTCGAGAACGGGGCGCAACCGGGGGAGTCCGGTGACGGGACGTCAGGGAGCGGTCGCGCTACAGCAGTTCGAGGAGCTTGTCGGTGAACTCCGCCGTGGTGGCCGTACCGCCGAGGTCGCGGGTGCGGGTGTCGGTCTTGGCCAGGGTCGCGGCGATCGCGTCGGTGATGTCCTTGGCCGCACGCGGGTGGCCGAGGTGGTCGAGCATCATGGCCGCCGACCAGATCGCGCCGAGCGGGTTGGCGACGCCCTGCCCGGCGATGTCGGGAGCCGAGCCGTGGACCGGCTCGAACATGGAAGGGAACGCGCGCTCCGGGTTGAGGTTGGCTGCCGGGGCGATGCCGATGGAACCGGCGACTGCGGCGGCGAGGTCGCTGAGGATGTCGCCGAAGAGGTTCGATCCGACGACGACGTCGAAGCGGGCGGGTTCGAGGACGAACTTGGCGGCGAGCGCGTCGATGTGCTCCTGGTCCCAGGCCACATCAGGGAAGTGCGGGGCCCGTTCGGCGACGAGCTGGTCCCAGAACGGCATGGTGTGCACGATGCCGTTCGACTTCGTCGCGGAGGTCAGCCTGCCCCCTCGCTGCGCGGCGAGCCGGAACGCGTAGTCCAGGACACGGGTCACGCCTGCGCGCGTGAACACGGCCTCCTGTACGGCCATCTCGTCCTCGAAGCCCCGGTTGAGCCGCCCGCCGGCCTCGCCGTACTCGCCTTCGACGTTCTCGCGGACGACGACGAAGTCGACCTCGCCCGGTACCGCGCCGCGCACGGGGCTGCCGATGCCCTCGAAGACCCGGATCGGCCGGAGGTTGACGTACTGGCGGAAGCTGCGGCGGATCGGGATGAGCAGCCCCCACAGCGAGACGTGGTCGGGCACTCCGGGGTAGCCCACCGCGCCGAGCAGGATGGCGTCCTTGTCGCGGAGCTGGTCGATGCCGTCGTCGGGCATCATCGCGCCTTCGCGCAGATACCGCTCGCACGACCAGTCGTCGTAGGAGGTGTAGCCGAGGGTGAAGCCGTGGCGGCGGCCGAGGACGTCGAGGACCTGGCGCGCGGGCGGCAGGACCTCGGCGCCGATGCCGTCGCCGGGGATCAGGGCGATGCGGTGGTCCGTCGTGGTGCGGTGGTTCGTCATGGCGCCGATTCCAGCAACGCCCTCGGCGCGGCGTCCAAGACGCAGTTCGCATCTGCCTTATAAGCGGCGCCTATCAGCGGTGCGGATCGCTATGCGTGTCGCTACGTGTGCCGCCACATGTATCGCTACGTGTGCGGGGTCCGGGCGCGGGCCGTGGACAGGAAGGCCGTCGCGGCGGGGGAGAGGGGGCCGCGGCGGCTGACGAGGCCGACGTTCAGCGCCGTCGCTGGCTCGATGTCCAGCACGTGCGCGCCCGCCTGCCCGGCCAGGTCCCGCCAGGACTCGGTGACCACCGCGAGCCCTACCCCGGCCAGCACCAGCGGCAGCAGGGCCACCCGGTGCTCGATCTCCGCCGCCACCTCGAACGCGATGCCCCGTTCGCGCAGCGAGTCGACGTAGGCGCGGATGCCGGTGCCCGGCTGCCCCACGATCAGCCGCAGCCCTGCCAGGTCCTCGCACGACACGTCGTCCCGCAGCGCCAGTGGGTCGCCCGGCGGGACGAGGAGGACGAACCGCTGCCGCTCCAGAGCGGTCGTGCTGACCTCCTTCTCCGGCAGCGGCCCGGAAGTCGCCAGCAGCCCCAGCTCGACGGCCCCGGTGCGCACCGCGTCGACCGTGTCGCGCGCCGTGAAGACCGCCTTCACGGCCACGACCACCCCTGGATAGCGGTCGCTGAACGCGCGGATCAGCGACGTGAGGGGTTCGACCGCCTGCGACGGCATCGACGCCACATCCAGCCGCCCCGCGCGCAGCTCGTGCACGGACGCCACGCTCGCCCGGGCGGTCTCCAGGCTGCGGACGGCGGCGCGGGCGGGCTCGATCAGCGCCTTGCCCGCCTCCGTGAGCACCGCACGCCGCCCGATCCGGTGGAACAGCGCGGACCCCAGGTCACGCTCCAGCGCGCGGACGGCCTGGGACAGCGACGGCTGCGACACGTACAGGGCCGCGGCGGCCCGGTTGAAGCCGTCGGAATCGACGATCGCCAGGAAGTACTCCAGTTGGCGGACGTCCATCGGTCCTCCCCGCGTCGTCTCGCATCGCTCATGTCCGTACGGGCCGGATCAGCCTAGACGGCCGACGTCGGGGGAAGGCGCGCGCACCGCTGGCCCCACGGTGACCGGAAGTGGCTCCCCGGAGCAGGGACGCACTTCCGGCCCGACGCGCCCTGGGCTACGGTCCGCCCGGACCGTCCGCGCACCGAACGCCCACCGCTCATCGCCCACCGCCCACCGTCCGCCGTCCGCCGTGTGAAAGGGCGCAGGATGACGACGCCACCCCCGCCGCCGCGCGCCTGGACGACCCGCCGTGCCGCGCGGCGCCCCTTCGATCCGCCGCCCGAGCGGTCCGGGCTGCACGCCGACGCGCCGCTGTCCAGGGTGACGCTGTGGAACGGCGCCACGGCCTGGCTGGTGGTCCGGCACGCTGACCAGGTGGCGCTGCTGCGGAGCAAGCACCTCAGCGCGGACGACACCCGGCCCGCCTACCCGGCCGTCAGCGCCGCCGAGGACGCCACGCGCGATCACAACCGTACGTTCATCACCATGGACGGCCCCGCACACGCGGTGCGACGGCGCAGGTTCACGGGCGAGTTCACCCCGCAGCGGATCGCCGCGCTGCGGCCACGCGTCGAGGAGATCGTCGACGGGCTGCTGGACGCGATGGTGCGGGCTGGCCCGCCCGTGGACCTCGTCGCGGCGTTCGCTCAGGCCGTGCCCGTGAAGGTGATCTGCGAGCTGCTGGGGGTGCCGTACGCGGACCGGGCGTTCTTCCAGGACGCCAACGCCGTGGTGGTGGACACCCGCAGCGCGCCCGAGGCCGCGCTCGCCGCCTCCCGCGCGCTGACCGGCTACCTCGGGGAGCTGATCGAGCGCAAGCTGCGCGCTCCCGAGGACGATCTGCTCAGCCGGCTGGCCACGGACCACCTGGCCTCCGGCAGGACCACGCGCGAGGAGTGCGCGCGCGAGGCGCGGCTGCTGCTGGCGGCGGGTCAGGAGACGACGGCGAGCATGATCGCGCTGGGCACGTGCGTGCTGCTCCAGCACCCCGGGGAGCTGGCCGTGGTCAGGGAGGGCGGCCGGGAGCGGGTCGAGGCGGCCGTCGAGGAACTGCTGCGGTATCTGTCCGTCACGCACATGGGCCGACGCCGGGTGGCTCTCGCGGACATCGCCCTGCACGGACACGTCATCAGGGCCGGTGACGCGGTGATCTGCGCCAACGACCTCGCGGGCCGGGACCCTGAGGTGTTCGCGTGCCCTGACCGTCTGGACACGCGGCGTCCCGGCGTCCGGCGCCACCTCGCCTTCGGCGAGGGGCCGCACCAGTGCCTTGGTCAGCACCTGGCCCGGCTCGAACTCCAGGTGGCGTACCCGGCGCTGTTCCGGCGCCTGCCGGGGCTGCGCCTGGACGGGCCGGTGTCGCGCCTCCCCTTCGCCACGGAGAAGTTCGTCTACGGAATCCGGGAGCTGCCCGTTGTCTGGTGACACGCCCCAAGGCCCCGACGCGGGCCCCGTCCTCTCCGTCGGCCCTGCTCCGTCCGGCGTCGCCGCCCCCTCCGGCAGCCCCCGCCCGCTCAGCGGCAGGAGCGCGGTGGTGACGGGCGGCTCGCGCGGCATCGGCAGGGCGGTGACGCACGCGCTGGCCGGTGCCGGGGCGCGGGTGGCCGTGAACTGGGTACGGGACGCGGAAGCGGCGGACGAGACCGTCGGCGAGGTCCGGGCGGCGGGCGGCCGGGCGGTGGCGGTGCGCGCTGACGTGTCCCGCGAGGCGGACGTCCGGCGGCTGTTCGACGAGGCGGAGGCGGCCTTCGGCACGGTGGACATCGTCGTGGCCAACGCCGGGGTCGTGGTGTGGAAGCCGCTGACGGAGAGCACGGAGGAGGACTTCGACCACATCTTCGCGACGAACGCCAAGGGGATGTTCCTCACCCTGCGCGAGGCCGCACTGCGGCTCCCGGACGGCGGCCGGATCGTCGCCGTCTCCACTGTGGGCACCCGGCTCTACCTGCCCCACACCCCGCTGTACCTGGCCAGCAAGGGCGCCGTTGAGCAGTTCGTCCGCTCGCTGTCGCGGGAGCTGGGGCCGCGCGGGATCACGGTGAACGCCGTGTCGCCCGGCTTCACCGAGACGGCGCTCTTCCGCGAGGAGGACCGGGCGTGGGCCTCGGGCATGGCCTCGCTGGGCAGAGTGGGCACCCCGGAGGACGTCGCCGGGACGGTGCTGTGGCTGGCCGGTCCCTCGGCGGCGTGGGTGACGGGGCAGAACGTCAGCGCGTGCGGCGGCGTCGCCTGACGAGCCGAACGGGGCTGACGGGTTGGGCGGGGCGGGCGGGCCGGCCGGGGCGCCTCACCCGAAGTAGTCCTCTGGCCCTCCCGCCCGGACGGTGTCGAGGGTGAAGCAGTGGAACCCGCCCCCGAACAGGCGCCGGTGGCGGTGCCGCACCGGGACGACGGTGAAGCCGTTCTTCTCCAGGACCTTGATGAGGTCGGGGAAGAGCGAGTTGGCGATCACCGTGTTCTCGTCCACGGACAGGACGTTCATGTCGATGTACCGGGTGGTGAGGACCATGTCGTCGTCCTCGTACTGCGGGAAGATGCTGTCGGCGGGCTCCGGCGGATAGATGTGGTCCCACGAGCGGAGCGGCGCGGGCAGTTTTTCGGTCACTTCCGGATTGCGCACCAAGAGGGTGCCGGGGCGCAACGGAAGCACGAGGCTGTCGATGTGGTTGTCCGAGAACCGGTACATGATGTGGAATCGGAACTTGCCTTCGAGATGGCGTTCCAGCCAGCGCACCGCGAGTGCGTGGTTCTCCGTCGCGACATTCACGATCACATCCTGGCCGAATCGCATGCACTGGGCCGCGTCCAGCAGCATTTCGAATCCGACGTCGAACTCCGAGGAGTCCGGATCGGATATTTCCTGGAGGGCCGGAGCGTTCTGTCCTGACACGTAGGAGATGTCGAAGGACTTGTCCGTCATCACGGGGCGCGGCATGGTGGTCCATTTCGCGCCCCGCTCGAAGTACCGGTAGAACACGGGCTTCAGCAGATCGTTCTCGAAGTACCGGGCGCGGATCTGCGGAGGCGTTTCGATGATCTCGTCGCCCAATATCATGGCCTGGTCCCGTATGTTGAGCGCCGGAACGCAGCTCGCCGCCCAGTAGGGGGTCCGGAAATCGACGGAGCGGGTGAGCGTTTTCGGCCGGTGTACGGTGACCGACAGCGCCGACAGCGCCGCCGCCAGCTCCTCGACGTCCTCGTTCAGCTCCTCCACGTACTGCTTCTTCAGCTCCAGACGGCCCGAAACCGGTGCCCCGTAGCTGGGGTAGTAGAAGGGCCCCGCCACGTCGTGGAAGAAGAGCTTGAAGGACAGCTCGACTTCATGGGCGTCGTACCGGAGACCGGAACCCACGATGACCTCTCGCAGGGGTGACCATTCGTCGTAGCTGTGTACGGACATCTCGCATCGGCCCTTCTCGGAGGAGGGTGCGTTGATACACGAGTGAACAGAACGAGTGAACAGGCGGAGGCGGGGCGAAATCCATGCCGCCTTCGGATATTGGCCGAAAGGGGCCGAGCATATTACGCCGGTCGGGCCGGAACCGTGCGAGCACCGGGCGCAGTTGACAGTGAATAATCCGGCGGGCACCCTCGCACAAGGTCACCCGAATGGTATTCACCCCGATCCGAACGCTCCGCCTAGGAGGCGCAGTGGTAGCCGATCAGGACTACGGAACCCATTCCGGCGAGACCGGACCCGCAGCCCAGGGCTCGGTCTTCACGCAAAACGCGGACAGATTCTCCATGATCCTGTTCGGGCACGCCGCATTCCAGTACCTCAACGCGGCATGCGAACTCGGCCTTTTCGAGCTGCTGGCCGAAAAAGGACCACTCACCAGCAAGGACATCCGCACGGCACTGGACCTGGAGGAGCGCGCGGGCGACATCCTGCTGCTCGGCTGCGCCGCGCTGGGCCTGGTCCACAGGGATGGGCCCACCTGCCGCCTGTCGGCGGAGATCACCGACCTGATGGAACGCGACGAGTGGACGCACGTCGTCAACACCGTCGCCTTCGAGCAGTACGTCGTGTACGAGAGCCAGCGGGACTTCACCGACTCGCTGCGTCACAACACGAACGTCGGACTGCGCCGGGTGCCAGGGGACGGCACGGGCCTCTACCGCAGGCTCTCCCAGAACCCGCACATGGAAGAGGTCTTCTACCGCTACATGCGGTCCTGGTCGCAACTGGCCAACGCGCACCTCGTACGCCACCTCGACCTGTCGGGGGCCCGCACGCTGCTGGACTGCGGCGGCGGCGACGCCGTCAACGCGACAGCCCTCGCGCAGGCCAACCCGCACCTGCGCGTCACCGTGCTGGAGATCCCCGAGTCCGTGCCGCTGGCAGAGGAGGCCATCCGCGCGGCCGGTCTCCAGGGCCGGGTGACCGTGCGCGCGGCCGACATCCTGGAGGACCCCTTCCCCACCGGCTTCGACTGCGTGCTCTTCGCCCACCAGCTCGTCATCTGGACCCCCGAGGAGAACACCGCGCTGCTGCGCAAGGCCCACACCGCGCTGGCTCCTGGCGGCCGGGTGGCGGTGTTCAACTCGATGTCCGACGACACCGGGGACGGACCGCTCATCGCAGCGCTGGACAGCGTCTACTTCGCCTCGCTCCCGGCCGAGGGAGGCATGATCTACCCCTGGTCGCGCCACGAGGCGTCGATGCGGGCAGCCGGGTTCACGGAGCTGCGCCGCATCCCGCTGCCCACCTGGACCCCGCACGGCATCCTGACCGGGACGCGGGCGGCATGACGGGCTCAGCGACGGCCCTGCGGGACCTGCCCACGGTGCGCACCTGGCCGGTGCTGGGCTGTCTGCCGGACCTGATGCGCCGCAAGGAGTCGTTCTGGGCCGAGGCGGGGCGCGCGCACGGCGACCTCTACGAGCTGGACCTCGGCGTCACCCGGCTGGTCGCTGCCGGGCACCCCCGGCACGCGCACCACATCCTCGTCGACCACGCGGACAACTACCGCGACAAGGGCGGCGCCACCGGCTTCCGGGCCACGCTGCTGCCGCTGACCGGGCAGGGGCTGTCCACCATCGACGTGGAGGACGCGCACTGGCAGAGCCGCCGCGACCTCGTCGGCCCCGCGTTCCGGCAGGCGGCGCTGAAGTCGATGACGGACTACATGGCGCGGCTCGTCGGCCACCGCGCCGACGACTGGCTGCCCGCGTCGGCGGGCGCGGGCGGAACGGGGCTCGACGTGGTGCCCCGCGTCACCGCGGCCGTCACCAGCGCGCTGGCCGAGCTGCTGTACGGGGCGCCGATCTCGGACGACGAGATCCGGCGCGTGGACCGGGCCTTCGACCAGATCATGAACTACATGTGGGTCGGCATGCTGGCCTCCGCCGTGCCCGCCTGGCTCCCGTTCCCCGGACGGGGCCGCCAGCGCAGGGCGATCGGGGTCATCGAGCGCACCGTCCTGGACGTCGTCTCCCGCCGTGACGGTGACCGGGACCGGGGCCGGGACCTGGGCGGTGAGGGTCCGGGCCGCCGTCCGGAGCTGGTCGACCTGATGTCGGCGGCCGAGCGGGAGCTGGACGCCGAGGGGCTGCGGGACGAGGCGGTGTCGCTGCTGCTCGGCGCTGAACCCCTGGCGATCTCGGTGAGCTGGGCGCTGCACCTGCTGGCACGCCACCCCGACGTCCAGCACACAGCGCGCGCCGAACTCGACCGTGCCCTCGGCGGCCGGTGCCCCCGCTTCGAGGACCTGGCCGCGCTGCCGTATCTGCGGACGGTGCTGAAAGAGGCGCTGCGCCTGTGCCCGCCGACGTACTGGGTGCAGCGCCGCGCCGCACGCGACGACGTCATCGACGGCGTCCTCGTCCCGGGCGGCACCGTCGTGGTCGTGCTGATCCACCGCATCCACACCCATCCGGAGATCTGGGAGGCGCCCGAACGGTTCGACCCCCGGAGGTTCGCGACGGGCGCCGGCTCGGGCGGTGGTGCGGGTGGCGTTCGGGCGCGGCACCGGCAGGCGTGGATGCCGTTCGGCGGCGGGCGCCGGAGCTGTGTGGCGCGGGAGTTCTCCATGACGCTCGGGCTGCTCGTCCTGGCCCACGCCCTCCAGCGCTACGTGTTCGCCCCGCACCCGCGCCGCACCCCCGCGCTGACCGTCGCGACGAACCTCCGCCCGAGCGCCGGGGTGTGGCTCACCGCGCGTCGGCGCCGGGCGACATGACGGCGTGGCGCCACCCGGCGCGGTCCGGTGCGCGGGGATCAGCGTGCCGTGGCGCGGCCCGGAACGTCGCGGCCCGGAACGTCGCGGCCCGGAACGTCGCGACGGGGGAGGGCGCGGTCCGCGAAGAGACGTGCCGCGCACGCGGACATCGCGTCCTTGTGCCGCTCCAGGTCCGCCTCGGCGCCAGCCCCCGTCTGGAGCACGATCCGGTGGACGCCGAGATCCGCCAGACCGGCGGCCTCCTCCGCCGTCAGCTCCCCGAGCCCCCGGTACAGCGACAGTTCCAGCGCGTCCGGGTCACGCCCGTACCGTTCCGCCTCGTCCCGCATCACCCCGGCCAGACGCGTCAGCTCGGCACCCTCGACGCCGAGCGGCTGGAACCCGTCGCCGTACCGCCCGGCCCGGCGCGCGGCGGCGGTGCTGTGCCCGCCGAAGTGGAGGGGGATGCCCGTGGCCCGCCGTGGCCGTGGGCGGCACAGCACCCTCTCGAAGCGGAAGAACTCCCCCTCGTGCGTGGCCCCTTCGGGCCCGTCGTGCGACCACAGCGTGCGCAGCACCCGCACCTGCTCGTCCGCCCTCCGGCCGCGCGTGGCGAAGTCCACCCCGCACGCCTCGGTCTCCTCGCGCAGCCACCCGACACCCACGCACAGCCGCAGCCGCCCGCCCGACAGCGCGTCGAGGGTGGCGGCACGCTTGGCCAGGACGACGGGATGGTGGTGGGGGAGGATCAGCACGCCGGTCGCCAGCCCGATGGTGGCGGTGCGTGCCGCGAGGAAGCTCAGCAGCTCCAGCGGGTCGGGGACCGGGCAGTCGGGGACGACCGGGAGCCGCCCGTCGGGACTGTACGGGTAGGTGCTCGATGTGCCGCTCACCATGACGGAGTGTTCGGCGGCGACCAGGGACTCGAATCCGCACGACTCGGCGTGCCGGGCGAATTCTCCGACCCATTCCGGGTCGACCACACCCGGGCCGCCGAAAGGTAAGGCGATGGCGTAATCCATGGGGACAGCGTAGGCGGGAACCGGAACGCGCACAGGCCGCTTTTCTGCCGATCGCGTATCTCCGGCGCATACCTGAAAGGAGCGCGATGTGGTACTCAGGCCGTGACACGGGGCTGACCGAAATATGGTCCAGAAAACAGCATCTCGCCTACGGAATGGGTCTCGGCATCATGCTCGTCGATGACGTGTATCCCGGGTTCCCCGGCGACATGCGCAACCCGAGCGCGTACCCGTTCCCCATTCAGTACGACATCGCCAGGGGAATCGGATTCGACGAGCTGATCTTCGAGCGGGACAAGTCGGCCTGTGTGGAGCCGGTCATCGCGTCGGCGCGGCGGCTCCAGGACCTGGGGTGCCGGGCGGTCGCCGCCGAGTGCGGCTATTTCGCGTACTTCCAGCGGACGGTCGCCGACGCGCTCGACGTGCCGGTCTTCATGTCCAGTCTGCTGCAAGCACCGCTGGCCAGGGCCGTCGTCGGCGCGCACCGGACGGTGGGGCTCATGGTGGCCTTCCGCGACCACCTCACCGGCGGTCACCTGGAGGCGGTGGGCATCGCGCCGGACGACCACGCCGGATATCCGGTGACCGGCATCGTCGAATCCGGGCACTGCCCGACCCTGGTGCGGCTCTACAACGAGCCCGACCCCGCGAAGCGGCACGCCGAATACGCCGTCGTGGAGCGCGAAGTGGTCACCCTGGCCACCGAGTTCAGGGACCAGCACCCCTCGATGGGTGCGCTGGTCCTGGAGTGCGGTGCCGTCCAGCCGTTCGCCCGCGCCGTCCAGCGGCACCTGGACCTCCCCGTGTTCAGCTGGGGCACGCTCCTGGACTACGCCTACGGAGTGGTGGCGCACCGCGACTATTTCGGGCACGTGTGAGCGGCCGGCCGACCGGACAGGCTCGTCGGCCCCGTGGCCGTGACCACGGCCGTCCGCTCAGCCGTCCGTCCACGCCACCGGCAGCTCCCGCAACCCGCGCACCACCAGCCCCGTCCGCCAGACCAGTTCGTCCGTGGGCACGGCGATGCGCAGGCCGGGGAAGCGCGCAAGGAGGCGGCCGAGGGCGACCTGTAGTTCCATCCGGGCCAGGTGCACGCCCAGACAGTGGTGGATGCCGTGCCCGAAGGCCAGGTGAGGGTTGTCGGCGCGGGCGAGGTCGATCTCGTCGGGTCGGGCGAAGACCGCCTCGTCGCGGTTGGCCGAAGGGCGCGACACCATGACCGTCTCGCCCGCCCGGATGAGCTGTCCGCCGATCTCCACGTCCTCGGTGGCGACGCGGGGCAGCCCCGCGTCGGACCCCAGCGGGACGAAGCGCAGCAGTTCCTCCACGGCGCGGGGCAGCAGCGCGGGATCGTCGCGCAGCCGCCGCCACAGCCGGGGGCTGCTGAGCAGGGTGTAGCTGAAGTTGGTGATCTGACTGGCCGTCGCGGGGAAGCCGGAGACCAGCAGGCTCACGCTCAGATGCACCAGTTCGTCCTCGGTGAGCGGGTCGTCGCCGCTCTGGCGCGGGTCGTGGACCAGGGCCGAGAGCAGGTCGTCGGCCGGTCGGGCCCGGCGCCGCCGCAGCAGCTCGGCCATATAGGCGTCCAGCCCCGCGCACGCGGCGTCGATCTCCTCCTGCGTATGGGCCGTCAGCGACAGCAGCACCTCCGACCAGGGGCGGAGCACCTCGCGGTCCGAGGCGGGCACGCCCAGCAGATCGCACATCACCGTCAGCGGCAGCGGGTGCGCGTACTGCCCGACGAGGTCTGCCGGTTCGCCCTCGGCGGCCATGGCGTCGAGCAGCCCCTCGGCGATCCGCTCGGAGCGCGGACGCAGTCGCTCGACGCGGCGGTGGGTGAACGCGCCCGCCGCCCTGCTGCGGATACGGGACTGGCGCGGCGGATCCATGTCCAGCATGAAGGTCGGTTCGACCCCCTTCGCGGGCAGTCCGGTGGCCAGGGTGCGGCTGAAGGCCGGGTGGGTGAACAGCCGCCGGGTCTCGGCCCAGCCGGTGACCAGCCAGGCCGGACGGCCGCCGGAGAGGCTGATCCGTCCGACGGGGCACGCGCGGTCGCGCGCCGCGAGCGCGGGATCGACCTCAAGGCGCACCCCCGGTATCTCCTCCTGGTGCTGCCAGCGTGAATTCGTCACCGATTCCTCCGGTGTCGCCGAACGATTCTCCGGGATTGCGCGTGTTCTCGGTGCGGGTTCCTGATGCCTGCCCCTGCCCGAAGGGCGTCAACCGCCCTGGCGCGGGCCGCGAAAAGCCGTACCGGAAATCGTGTGTGCTGCGCTCACATCAGGCCATTCGCAAGAGGCGATCCTCCGCCCGATGGGGTCCGCGTCTACAGTGAACGGAGAATCGGCCGGCCTTCTCTGCCCCGGCGATGCGTCACTTCCCAAGAAATCTTGCCAAGCAATCTTGTGCGACAGGGAATCATCCACGGAGGATGCGGACGGGAGACGGGAAATGACCAGTACGTCGACGGTACGGACGCCCACCCTCGCGGAACACGGATACGAGGTGATTCCCGGCGCGCTTTCCCCGCCGCTGTTGGAACGCCTCTCCGAAGCGGCGCACCGCGCGCACGAGCGGTTCCGGGACCGCGCCCGCGACTACTACACGCCGCGCCGCCGGATGCTGTTCGCGATCCAGGAACTGGAACCGGCCTTCCTCGAACCCCTGGCGCTGGCCACCACCCTGCCCGCCGTGTGCGGGGCACTGGGCCCGAACATCTTCGTCTACCACTCCCACCTCGACCGCAACGAATCGCTGCCCGAAGAGTTCGAGTACCCCTTCAACTGGCACCGTGACCTGCAAGGCATCACCTACACGCTGCCTCATCCGCTGCCGCTGCTCTCGGTGAAGGTCTCCTATCCGCTCACCGATATCGCCGGTGCCGAGGGCGGCGGGCCGCTGGTGATCCCCGGCTCCCACACGGGGCCGTCGACGGACCGGCCGACCGGGCCGCGCCCGCCCGGCTCGGTGCCCGTCCTGGCCCCGGCCGGATCCGCGATCCTGATCGACTCCCGGCTCTGGCACACCGTCGGCGCCAACCGCTCGGGCCACATCCGGATGACCCTGTTCTACGCGTACGCCTACCGCTGGATCCGCCCCATCGAGCCGTACGACCTCTCTCCGGAACGCCTCGCCGGGCTCACCCCGGTACAGCGCCAACTGCTGGGCGCGGGCGACCGGCTGGAGGGCTTCCATCTGCCCGAGCCCGACGAGGTGCCGCTGCGCTCCGTCGCGGAGAGCGGGGACTGGTCGGCGCTCTGACGACTGCCGCCCCCCTCGGACACCGGTCAGATCTCGGTCTCCCGCGTGAAGTCGACCAGGACCCGCACGGGGACGCGCCCCGGGTTCGCGGTGAGGCGGCCCAGCCGCAGGTTCTCGCGGCGGCGTTCGAGGTTGTGCCGCCGCATCTCCTCCCAGCCGAACGGCAGCCCGGTGTCGCGCAGCTTGTCCTCGATGCTGTTGGGGATCGAGGCGCGGCCCGGCTGCGGCAGCCGCACGACGGCGAGCCCCGATGCCCGCGCCCGGTCGATCAGATCGACGTCCTGCTGGGACATGGGCAGCATCTCCTCGTCGTAGCCTCCCAGGGCCATGAAGTGCCGACGGGGCAGGCCGATGCGTCCGCTGGTCCCGTTGCCCTCGGCCGGGAGGCCGTCCCGCTCACCGACCTGCCCCTTGTCGGTCTCGGCGACGAAGCCGTGGATGAGCGTGTCGTAGGCCCGCGCCCACTGCGCGCGCCACGCCGGGACGGTGTCACCGATGAAGTTGTCCGCGTCCACATTGACCAGGAACTCACCCGTGGCCCCGAAGTGCGCGAGGTTCTTCGCCTTCGACATGTGGAAGTGCGGCGCGTCCCGCAGGTGCAGATAGCGCAGCAGGCCGCGCTCGATGTGCGGCCGGAACGTGCGGACCCACTCGTCCATGCCGTCGCGCGAGTCGTAGTTGACGAGGACGACCTCGGCGTTGCCGTCGGCCTCGGCGCGCTCCAGGTTCTCCGGCAGGGTCCGGCGCAGTTGCCAGAGGCGGTTCTTGCACGTCACGCAGAACGAGATCCTGCCCGCGACCGGGCCGCTCACGAGCCCGCCCCCTGCCCCGCCCCCTGCCCCGCCCCTGTCCCCTTCTCCCGCCAGCCCGGCCAGTGCTCGTCGAGCATCGTGGCCAGACCGTCCCGCAGCGCCACGCGCGGCACGTAGCCGAAGGCACGCGCGGCCAGCGAGATGTCAGCCCCGGTGTCCCGCACGTCCCGCGGCGCCGTCCCCACCCGCTCCACCTTCACCGGGCCCGCCAGCGACCGCAGCACGTCGATGGCTTCGTTGAGCGACACCCGGCTGCCCCCGCCGACGTTCGCCACCCCCGCGAACGCCGACAGGGAGGCGCGGTACAGGGCGTCCACGACATCGGAGACGAAGGTGAAGTCGCGGGTCTGGCAGCCGTCCCCGTACACGGTGAAGGGCTCGTCGCGGGCCGCGGCACGCACCAGCCGGGCGAACGCCATGTCCGGGCGCTGACAGGGCCCGTAGACACTGAACAGCCGCAGCGCCACCGTGGGGACGCCGAAGGTCTCGCGGTACACCTCGCACAGTTGCTCACCGGCGAGCTTGGTCACCCCGTACGGGGACACCGGCGCGGACGCCGCGTCTCCGCGGTCGGGTAGGAAGCGGCCTGCCCGTACACCGACGAACTGGAGGCGTACACCAGCTTGCGCGGCGGGCCGACGCCGACGGCCCTGGCGGCCTCCAGCAGCGCGTGGGTGGTGAGGACGTTGCGCCGCACGTAGGTGGCGAACTCCTCGCCCCAGGACGTGCGGACGCCGGGCTGACCGGCCAGATGGAAGACGACGTCGGCGTCGTCGAGCAGCTTCGCGAGGGGGAGCCCGAGCAGTTCCTCGCCCCGGAAGGTGAAAGCGGGCCGCGCGCGCAGCCGCTCGGCGTTGCGCTCCTTGAGCGCGGGGTCGTACGTGTCGGTGAGGGCGTCCACCCCGAGGACCTCGTGCCCCTCGGCGAGCAGACGGTCGCACGGGTGGGGCCCGATGAAACCGGCGGCACCGGTGACCAGGGCCCGCATCAGCGGGGGCCGACGGGGCCGACGGGGCCGACGGGGCCGGCGTCGGGTTACGGGGAGGCAGGAGACACGGGGGACACCCTTTCGTCGAGGGGCGAGGTCCGAGTGGCCAGGGTTTCGCGGCGCCGGGCGGCCACGGAAGAAGGCCGCCGCACAATGGCCGAAGGCGGTGCGGTGGGGTATCGGTCACGCTGGCGGAATCGCGGGCACCACTTTCCCGCCGACCGCGCCACCCTGGCCGTGGCCGTGCAAGGGGGAGCCCGTCGGGAACGCGTACCGCTGACGGCGGGAGCCGCGCTCCTCGCCGGGCCCGGCGTCCGCTGCCGGGCGCCACTCATGGCCCTCGCCCGTGCGGCCGGCCCTCGCCCGTGCGGCGGGGCCCGGTGACGCCGTCCCCATGGCGTCACCGGCGCGTCCCGGTCAGTGCGTCCCGGGCCGCCCCCGCGGAGCGACAGCCGGTGGCGGGGCCGCCCGCGCCCCGGCTCGTGGCTGTCCGGCCTCCCCCGTTGCCCGGACGGCGAACCGGGGCAGCCGCCCGGACCCCCCCGTTGCGGTCCGGGCGACCGCTCCGGGGAAAAGTCTTCGGCGTCCGCCTGTTGTTGCGCAGGTCCGTCCAGCCCGAGCAACAACGCGACGGCCGGACCGGGCGTGGGCGGCTTGGGTGCGTGGGGTCGCTTTTGAGGGGTCTTGCCAGGGTCGGACCGGGTGCGTAGGTTTCCGCGCGTCAAACGTCACCGTCGGGCAGGGGGCTGGGATGCCGCGTCGGGAGAGTCCGGTGGATCCGGGCGCGGGGCCGGTTTCGCGGTTCGCGTTCGCGCTGCGGAAGCTGCGG
>NZ_BAAGSO010000003.1:0-13874 GCF_054782395.1 Streptomyces daliensis
ACTGGACGAACCACCCTCATGCATCCCACTAGGCGCAGGATACGTACCGGGAATCCGTCCGCGTGAAGCCCCGCAACACGATCCCCCGCTCAAGAGCCCGCAGTACACCGGTTCAGGATGCCAACCCCGTGCCCCCTCTTGGCTTGCCTCGGGGCCTCTTCACCCACTCATCGACTGCTGCTGCTCTGATCCCGTGTCCGGCCCGTGCCGGCGTCCGGCGGCGAAGACCGCCCGGACGACCTTCAGCGCGTCAAGGTCGGCAAGCGGGTCGCCGTCGACCAGGAGAAGGTCGGCGCGGTAGCCGGAAGCGATCCGGCCGGTGGACTCGCCCAGCCCGAGCGCGGCAGCAGCGGCGGACGTTGCCATGTCGATGATCGAGCTGTTCGGCAGGCCGAGGTGAGCGTAGAAGGACAAGGCCGGGACGAGGCCGTCGAAGCCCGCGCGCTGGACTCCGGCGTCGGTTCCGGCGATGAGCTGGGCACCGGCGTCCGCCATCTGCCGGACCACGTCGAACATCGCCGTCGCCCGTTCCTCGCCGAAGATCTTCGGGAGCATGGCCCAGTGCGGGCTGACGGCGGGGCACACCGTGATGCCCTGTTCGACGATCCGCTTCAGGACATCCTGGCGGAGGTCGAGGCCAGTGCTCGTCATCCAGGTGCAGTGCTCGATGGTGTCCACACCGGCTTCCACGGCCGCGGTGATGCCGTCGGCACCGTGCGCGTGCGCCGCCACCGGCACACCGGCCTTGTGTGCTTCGTCCACGAGGGCGGTCAGTTCCTCGGTGGAGAACTGGCTCTCGAAGCTCTTCGGGCCGTCCTTGGTCAGCCCCCCGCCGGTGACCATGGCCTTGATCACCCCGGCCCCAGCCGCGAGGTTGCGCCGCACGAGGTCCCGGACCTCGGTTTCCCCCGAGACTTCCCCGCCGAGGAAGTGGCAGTGGCCGCCCACCGTGGTCGCGGGGGTGCCCGCGGGCACGATTCGAGGGCCTGGCGTACGGCCGTCGGCAGTCTCCGCAGCCAGACGAAGCGCCAGGCCGGAACGGTCGCCGAGGTCGCGGGCGGTGGTGACGCCGCTGCGCAGAAGCTGTTGCGCGCGAAGGCGCATGTCCTGGAGCAGGGCCTCGTCGGTCGATGACTGGAGCGACGCGACGGGGTCGGCGCCGCCGTCGAAGGCCAGGTGCACGTGGGCGTCGATGAGCCCCGGCAGGACGGTTCCGGAGAAGGCGAGCCGGGGGACGTCGTCAGCGACTTGCGCCAGGAGTTGGTCGCGCGGCCCCACGGCGGCGATCGAATCGCCCTCGATGAGGACCGCGCCGTTCTCCAGGTAGGTCCCCGAGTCGATCAGTACGCGGTCACCCGTGATGAGCATCTCGTCTCCTTCGTCGCTGGGGATCATGCGGCGGTACGCAGTGCGTCGGCTACGGCGATCAGTTGCTGTACGTCCGATTGGCGGTCATCTCCCGGTGCGCCTGCCAGCGACAGGGCCCGGCGTGGAGTCATACCGCCCTGGCCGATGCGGGTGGAGGTGTGGCGCAGGCGGGCGGCAAGCTCGGCGGGAGCCAGATCGAGGACGGCGCGCTCGTCGTCGTCCTCGTCGGTCAGATGCGGGCTGATGCCGACCAGGCCGTCACGGCACTCCACGATCCGACGGTGGTAGCGCCGGTGCACCCCACGGGCGCGCATCCGGTCCCACCATGTCGTCGACGCGGGCCGCAGGACGTTTTCCGGGTACGTCTCGGAGAGCAGTTCCCACAGCGGGCGCAGTCGGCGGTGGTCACGACGGTGCCGTAGCCAGAGCCGCGTGGAGGTGATCCGTGCGCGGGCGCCCGAGTAGGTGACTCCCGCGACGAAGAGAAGGATGGAGGCCACCAGCAGGAAAGCCACCGCCGACATGAGCGGATGCGGCACGCTCGTGCCGGTCCACCGGATGGCGACGATGACCGCACGGACCGCGCAGGCCACGGCCATGCTGCTCAGGGCGACGGCGGCCATCCACAGACCGGTGGCATGGGGGCGGCGGGACATACCGGCGTACCGACGGGTCCAGAGACCGGCGGCTCCCAGGGCGTACATGAGGTACAGGCCCGCGGTGACGTAGAAGAAGGCGATCTGCGGAACCGTCATGTCCGCGGTGCTGAAGGAGCCCGCGAAGACCTCATGCGGCACCGACAGCGCCGCCACGGTGATCGCCACCGCGACCAAGGCCACGATGACGGCTTCACGGCGGGCGCGACGGCGCGCACCAGGCCCGTCGGCCGAGTACAGGTAGAAGCACATCAAGAAGTAGACCGTCAGAAGCAGCAGCACGTTCTGGATCAGCTTCGCCGTCCCGTGTCCGGCGACGGTATCGACGCCGGATGCGCCTCCGGGCATGGCCACGGGATACGACAGCGCGGCGCAGAGCAGGCAGAGCGTCACCGAGCGCAGAGGCGCGCCACCAGGGGACCGCTTCCACTGACAGAGCTTCCAGGCCACAGCGACGACGAGCCCCAGGAGCAGGACGTCCACAGCTACAGCCACCCGCGGCGGTCACCGAGCGCGGACTCCACCCGTCGTAGCGCCGGGTCGTCCGACAGCGGGGTGGAACCGTCCAGCACGGACGACCATTCGAGGACGATCGTCGCCGCCAGCTCGACGGAGCACTCCTCGCCGTCCTCGTACGAACAGCGCCGGGCGACGCGCCTGATCATGCTCGGGTCGAACGCCGGGAGCGCGTTGGCCCACCCCTCGACGAAGCCGCCGTCGAGCTGCGGATCAGCATCACCGGAAGCGGTTCCGACGGCTGCGGCGTCCGCCGCCTCGTTCTCGGCCACGAGGATGTGGCCGACCTCGTGCAGGATGATGTGCTCTTGATGCAGACGCGTCGTCTCCTGCTGGTAGAGGATCACGTCCATGTCCTCGTACTCGACCCAGACGCCGGAGGGACCGGGCGTCTCCAGCGGCGCCGGCCGAAGGTAGAGAGGACGTCCACGCCTGTTGCCCAGGGCTCGGCACAGCTCTGCGACATCCAGCGGGGGATGGATCCCGAGGTCGCGCAGCTCTCGGCGAATCAGGCGGTGCAGATCCCTCTCCACCGTCCGGTTCGTGGCCGTGCGCCGACGCCACAGCGATCGGTCAGCACCGTGATGCGCAGAAACCGCGTGATCAGATGCGCCGCGACCGTTCTTGCCTGGCCACATGAGTTATGCCCTTCTACCGGCGGTTCATGGTCCCCCCGCCGAGCGCCTCCGCACCCGCATTGGTGGCCCTCAGCCCTCTGCGCGAGCAGGAGCGTGTGAAGACACACCGCTTGCGCACAAACGGCGCAAACAGTCCTTGCCCGGCTTGATCGAGAGGGCCCCCATCACAGGCGCCTCATCACAGCTCGTAGCCCAGACATCACTAGAGCGAACCAGTAACGGGGCAACCGCCGAGCGACTCGATGAAAGCCCGCCCGGCTCAGACCGGACGCCAAGTTACCGAACTACGTGTGACGGAAAACAGGCACCGAAGCGATGAAGAGCAACAGCTCATCCGAGACTCATAACCTGTCAAAACGCCATAACAAACGCCTGCGTGACTGTTTGACCTGGCACTTTCCGTGCCGTTATGCCCATGACAGTCCCGCCAGAAGTGGGACCCGATGTGACCCACCTGACACCTTCGAGGCGGGTAAGCCCGATCACCGAAACGCATGAAGAATTGCTAAATGGCTCATAGCGGGCAGCTTGTGGGCATGGCCACTATCGGGCACTCCGGGCATCCCTCGCTATTACCCTTTCGGCCATGTCCGCTGTAATGCAGCTCTAGGACGACGACTACCTGGAGTTTTGAATGAGTACCACCTGTGCACTCTGACTACGTTGCGCCCAGACGGCCGCCTACACGTAGTGCCGGTCGGCGTGACTGTCGACGCCGCCGCGAGCACCGCTCGGGTTATCACCCGCAAATCAAGCAAGAAGGTCGCCAATGTGCTGGCGGCTGACCAAGCCCGCGTCGCCGTCTGCCAGGTCGACGGTGGCCGCTGGGCGACCCTGGAAGGAACGGCCGAGGTCCTCACAGACTCTGCCGCGGTCGAGGACGCGGTTTCCCGGTACGCGCGGCGGTACGGACGTACCCCGGCCCCGGACCCGGAACGGGTCGTGATCGAGATTTCGATCGAGCGCGCCATGGGACAGGCGGCGCTTCCCCACCAGCAGCGTGCGCGACCTGCGGCTTAGAACTCTGCGGGGCTGATAACGAGAGCGGACCAGCCGAAGCGCGGCTGGCGCACCAGAGCGGTTACGAGCCCTCCAGGGCGGATGACGAGCCGCGGCCACGGTGCCCACGCCCACCAGGAGCGTGCGTTGCGAGCCCTCCAGGGCGGATGACGGCCTGGCCGCCGCCCGGCTCGGCTGGCTGCCCCCGATGGGACTGTTGCGAACCCTCCAGGCCTGGTGACGAGGATTGCAGCCGTCCCGGAGCCAGCGGTAGCCGCAGCGTTGCGAGCCCTCCAGGGCTGGTGACGAGCGTCCCCGCGCAGGTACGCCACATATTCGGGATCATGTTGCGAGCCCTCCAGGGCTGGTGACGAGCAGGGGCCCAGGTCTGGCCGCCGTCGTTCGACCACTGTTGCGAGCCCTCCAGGGCTGGTGACGAGACCATGACCGTCATGCACGCACGCGCCCCGTAACGCGTTGCGAGCCCTCCAGGGCTGATGGCGAGGCCGCATGATCCGCACGCACTGCACCGCGTGGGGCGTGTTGCGAGCCCTCCAGGGCTGATGGCGGGGGGGACCGCCGCGAGGAGCTCCGCAAGCAGGTCCTGGCGTTGCGAGCCCTCCAGGGCGGATGACGAGATCGCGGCGATCCACCAGGTACAGGCCGCGCACCCCGGTTGCGAGCCCTCCAGGGCGGATGACGAGCGGTGAGCGACATACGCCGCCGCCTCGCGGCCTTCGTTGCGAGCCCTCCAGGGCGGATGACGAGCCGCGGGCGGGGTGACCTACGCCTACACCGTCGTCCAGTTGCGAGCCCTCCAGGGCGGATGACGAGAAGGGAGGGGTAACCCTGATAACCACCCTCATGGACAGTTGCGAGCCCTCCAGGGCGGATGACGAGCCAGATCGACGCGTTGGAGGCGCAGTTAGGGCGCTGGTTGCGAGCCCTCCAGGGCGGATGACGAGCCGAGGGTAAAGGCGCAGGTCAGCGTGGCGATGAAGCACGCCGCCATGCCGTTTTTTGCAGCGGTCCGGCGGTAGTGCATCTGCGCTGGTCAGAGGATGTCTCCGGGGCCGCCGAGGGAGACGCCGAGAGAGCCGGATTCGATCAGGTCGGGGGAGCGGGCGCTGTAGGTGACGATGCTGTCGTAATCGGGGTCGATGACGCCGCGTAGGGCCGTCATCAGGGCACGGTACTGGGCGGCCGAGAGTTCGCCGTGAAAGACGCTGCGCTGGGTCCAGTGGAGGTATTTGCGGCAGGTCTTGAGGACCTTGGGGTTGCGTTCGACTGCTGTGTCGTAGACCAGGATCACGAAGATGTCGGTCACCACCATGGCCGGAAGGGCTTGTAGGGGGTCTCTTCGAGGCAGGTGCGGACGAGTTTGAGGGCTTCGAGGTGGATGATCTCTTCGTAGCTGACCTTCCGCTTCAGGGAGCGGTGGTAGACGGTCGTGGCGAGTTCGTTCTTCATCAGGGCGGCGACCTTCTTGCGGCCGTCCTTGCTGAGGGATGCTTTGCCGACCTCGGTCTCGAAGTCCGATGGCTTGAGGAGTTTCTGGCTGGCGGCCCGTTTGAGGAGGCGTTCGGTGAAGAGGGGTTTGAGGGGTTCGGAGAGGTCGAGGGCGAGGGTGTTGCGGCGGCGGTCGGTGTCGGAGTGGAGGAAGCCGATGGCCGGGTGGAGCGGTGTGGTGCGCAGGGCGGTGAGGACGCGGGTGTAGACGAGGGCGTTGAGGTAGCTGATGAACGCGTTGCCGGCGTTGGTGGGAGGTCGCCGGGTGCGGCCCTCCAGCCTGAGCCAGGCGGGGAGCTGGGTGTCGAGGACCGCCCAGGCTGTTCTGCGGAAGTTGCCTTCCTGTCCCATGAGTTCGTCGGTGTCCGAGCAGGTGGGCAGGGCTTCGCGGAGTGTGGCGAGGGGTGCGTCGAGCAGTTCGGTGTCCAGGACCCAGCGCAGGTTGTGCGCGGTGGCCAGGACGAGGGAGCGGGCGATCGGCAGCCGGGTGTCGGGAGCGGCGGTCAGGTCCACTTGGCGTCGGACGACGCTGGCTGAGGCCATGGAGTCCGAGGGGCTGAAGTGGCCTGCGTGGTTGCCGTAGTGGTCCAGGACGTGGAGGGTGACGCCGTTGCGGCTGAGCAGGGAGAGGGCGGCGGTGTTGATGTCGACGTGGTCGAAGGTGACCAGGTCGCGGATGTCGGTGATGGGGATGCGGACCGGGCCGCTGTCGGGGCGTTCGATGCGGACGCTGTTGTCCTCGCGTCGGATACGGCAGGGTTCGGCGAGCCGGTAGGTGCGGCCGATGGCGGGCATCAGTCTCCCAGCAGTAGTGTTGCGAGCCCTCCAGGGCTGATGACGAGCCTGCGCGGCGCCGAGGACGGAGCGGGCCCGGGACTCATCCTCTTCGGCCTCGGCTCGGGCCGCCGCGTCCCGGGGGGGATGTTGGTGGTGGGCGGGCCAGGGGGTAGTGAACGGTTCCGCCACGCACGGTGACCCCGCGGCGTTCCAGCAGCAGGCAGTAGTGGCGGACCTGGGCGGCGTGGGCGGGCGAGGGGGTCCGGGAGGACTTCGTCTCGTGCACGATCGCGCCTGCGGTCACCCAGTCGATCTTGGCTTCGCCGAGGTCGACGTCGCGGCGGCGCGTGTAGGTGGTCTCGTCGACGACTTCGCCGAGGGCGACCAGGTCGCTGCGCTGTTCCGGGCGGTATCCGCGCCCGTAGAGCCACAGTTGGCGGGGGCAGTGGTGCAGGTACTTGATGTGGACTCCGCCGACGGCCGCGGCCTGTGCGGGTGGGGCGGAGTCGGGGTCGGGGGCGTTCACAGGATGGTCTCCGGCTCTTCCGGCGGGAGCAGGCCGACGGTCTCGTCGTAAAGAGGATCGTCGTGAGGAGGGGTGAAGACGTGCACGCCGAGCCTCCGGTCGAAGTCCGCCAGCCCGGCGGCGCGCAGCGCGGCCACGTGGCCATAGCGCAGGGGGATGAGGAAACCGGCGCCCAGGAGCGGGTCGCCGTCCTTGCCCAGGACGAGGTCGCGATAGTCCTCGACGTCGTCAGCGTGCAGGACATCAACGCTGTCGAAGTCCTTGGTGAGCCGTTGTGCGAACTCGGTGCGGTCGTGGAAGGGGTCGTGGAATGTGAGGAAGCTGTCGGTGAAGGCGTCACGGGCGTCGCGGGCGCGCTCAGCCCATTTCTCGCCCCATTCGGTGGCGTAGACGAGGGCGAGGAGGCGGTCGATGTCCTGTTCGCTCAAACCGCCTGTGCTGGTGCCCGCATGGGTCTCCAGCGCGTCCCAGGCAGCCTCGATGGCGTCCCGTTCGTAGGGCAGGTGGCGTGCGGGCCGGTGGACGCGGAACTCGACCACTCCCTCGGGGTGGCGGCCCCGCCGGTTGACGCGGCCCGCGCGCTGGGCGACGGACTCGATGGGGGCGCCCTCCACCGCGCCGCGGTCGAAGTCGAGCTGGAGGGAGACCTCGACGGTCTGGGTGGCGACGACCAGCCCGCCACGGCGGGCGGGCATGTCTGGCTCACGCTCGCGGTGGCGCTTCAGGAGCCGGTGCTCGATGTCCGCGCGGTCGGCGTTCTTGAAGCGGGAGTGGAGCAGCAGGGCGGCGTCGGGATCGTCGGGCCGGGCGGCACGGGCGTCCTCGGCGAGTTCCTGGAAGAGCTGCTGGGCGGTGGCCACGGTGTTGGCCACCGCGAGGACGCTGTAGCCCTCGCGCAGCCAGGTGCGCAGCCGCGCGACGCTGTCGGGGGCGGTGAGGGGCTGCTCGTCGGTCACCATCCGGTGGCGTTCGGGGCTGGTGCCGGGCGGGGCGCGGTGGAGGGTGACGGGGTGGTGGAGGCTGTCGTCGATGAGGTTGGTCATCGGGGGTGCGAGCGTGGCGGAGAGGACGGCGACGCGGCTGCCGAGGCGTTCCCACAGGGCCATCGCGGCGCACAGCCGCCCGAACGTCTCCGGGTCGTAGGCGTGGAGTTCGTCGAGGACGAAGAGGGAGTTGGCCTGCTCCAGCAGGACGGAGGAGTAGGCCGGTCCGGCGATGGCGCCGCGCAGGAGCTGGTGGGGGGTGGCGACGCGCAGCCGCTGGGTGAACAGGCGCATGGCGGCGGCGCGGGCGCGGGCCTGCCGTGCCATCGCGACGGTGGCTTCCTGCTGGGCGTGGTCGGGGCAGTCGTTGAGCGCCTCGGTGAGCAGGGTGTGCGCGACGGTGCCGTGGAGCAGGCCGATGTCGGGCTGCTCCTGTCCGGGCGCGGGCTCCAGGGCCTCGGCCTCCTCCAGCCGTGTGCGGGCGGCGTTGAGGGAGGCGCGGTAGGGCAGGGTCCACACCAGGCGGGGGCGGCCGGGCATGAGGGTGAGCTGCCGGGCGGCCCAGGCGAGACCGGCCTCGGTCTTGCCGCTGCCGGTGGGGGCGATCAGGACCAAGTGCCCGTCGGTCTCGGCCGCGGCTTCTTGGTGGGGGTGGGGGGTGTGGGGCAGCCGCTTCAGGTAGTCGGGGGTCAGCGGCATGTGGCTCTGGAGGTCCTGGTGGGCTGACCCGGCGTGGTCGGCCAGGGTCAGCGCGCCCTGCGCGAGGACGGTGAGGAGCCCGGTATCCGGCGTGACGGGCCCGCGCCACGCTTCGATGAGTTCCTTGAACAGGTGCTGTGCCCGTTCCGCGAGGGTGGGGCCCGCCGGGTCGGGCGGGTGGTCCAGGGCCAGGGCGCCCGAGAGCCAGGCGACCAGTTCCCGGTTCAGTCGCGGGGTGACCTGGACCTGTTCTCCTCCCCCGGGGAGCGGGCGCCGGGTGAAGGCGCGCGCCCAGAAGGTCTGGGAGGTGTAGAGCTGGGTCAGCGCTTCCTTTCCCGGCCTCCCCTGCTGCGAGGCGAACAGGGCACGGTGGTGGGTGGCGACCAGCGTGGCGACCGTCCGCCGCTGGCGCGGCGACCAGCCGGCGGCCGGTGCCAGGAGGTCGACGTAGGCGAGGGAGAGCACCTCGTGCCGCTGCCCCCAGACCATTCCGCCGGGCAGGAGCTGGTCCTGGAAGCCCTCGGCCACCTTCCCCGTATCGTGCAGCAGCGCAGCCGCGCGCACCTCGTCCCAGAAGCCCGTCGCCTCGGCGAGGAGGCCGGGGCAGCCGACGCGGTCCTCGATCTGCTCGACCGCCCGGTACACGGTCAGCAGGTGGGTGGTGAGCCGCTCCGGATCGTGCACGGGCCGGGACTTGGCCCGTACGGTCGCCAGCGTGCGCTTGACACCGACGGGCACCCCCCGCGAGCCGCTCGTCACCCCGTGAGCAGCCATACCGCCTGGCCTTCCTCGTCCTGGTACGCCTCGCGTACCGCCGCGCGGCCGAGGGGCACCTCGCACCACAGGTAATCCGCCCACCTCGTGTGCAGGCGGTCGGGGGAGATGCCTGACGCCATCCGGTAGACCATCGCCTCCGGCGCCTCGTGCCCGTCGGGCGGGGCCAGGGCGTGTCCCACCACGGCCTGCTCCGTGCTGCGCAGGGTGCTGGGCCGGACCGTCAGCGGATGCACCAGGTCCTGGGAGCGGCCCAGGCGCAGTGGCCAGCGCGGGCGGCGCAACGCCTGGGCGATGCGTGCGCCCTCCGGGCCCGGCAGCCAGACGGTCAGGTGCACGTCGGTCAGGAACGGGCGGTCGCGGATGGTCATACCGCCCTTGATCGCCTTTACCTTGCCGGAGACGGCCGGGTTGGAGCCGTCGGCCGCGATCGGGTGGTAGGTCTCCGCGTCCACGCCGCTCCCCTCGGCCCAGGCCGCGATGCCCACCGGGCAGGGCTCGGACACCTGCCCCGTGGCCGCCGCGAGCAGCCCTCGCACCGTGGAGGGCGGCGGCAGCGGCAGGCCGTGGGACAGGCCGGGGAAGAGCGGATCGCGGAAGGAGGCGACGGGGGCGAAGAACTCCGCCCGCCACCCGCTGATCTCCTCGCTCGGCATGCGGGTCACCGCTCCGGGTCGTCGAACCAGCCGTCGAGCCCTCCGCCGCGCAACTCGTCGGCCAGCGTGCGCAGGACGGTGCGCGGATGGTCGATGACGATCTGACCGGCGTCGATCTCGCTCTGGCACGTCTTGGCGAACGCCTCCCGCAGATCGTCCCGGAAACCCGGGCGCCAGCCCACCCGGACCGGGGCCTCCCACTCCCCGTCCCACGCTTCCAGCTCCGCGCGCAGCACCTCTCCGCGCACCCGCAGGCCACTGCCTTCGACGCCGTCGATGAAGTTGGCCAGCGGGTTGATGCCGCCCTTGAAGGGCACCAGCACGATCAGCGACGGGACGCGGTCGCCGTAGTGCAGCGCCTGCTTCGCCCCTCCCGACAGATGCGCCAGCGACTCCAGCAGCAGCGCGGCGCGCGCCCGGCGCTCGGCGATCGGCAGCCGCACGGCGGGCAGGCTCCGGAACTCGACGGCCTTCGCGCCCGTCTTGACGGCCTCCGCCACCTGGAGCGCCTGCTCCTGGCTCAGATAGTTCGGCCGCCCGGCCCCATTGCTGTCCGGCATGGTGAAGGTGCCGATACGGGGCACGTCCAGCAGGAACGGGGCCGCCAGGTCGGCGGTGTAGAACTCGTGCCCGTGCAGCACCGGCTCGACCACGCCACGGGCCATCACCCCGAAGTCCTCGGTCGGCCGGGCGGGCTCGACCGACATCAGCGTGCCCAGCATGAACGGGCTGTCGCGCAGCGTCGTGGCCGCGTCGTCCTTCTTGGCCCCGGCCCGCATGTAGCCGAACAGGTCATCATCCGGGTACTTCGCTGGGTTCGCCGCCGTGTTCGCCTTCTGCGCCTTGCCCTGCGGCTTTCCGACCCGCTGCACGGGAGAGGCCGACGAGCCCAGCTCGACCATGCCGTCCCGCACCCAGCGGCGGGCCGCCTGCGCCGAGATGTAGGGGTGCACCCTGCCGCGGACACGGGCGAACTTCACCTTCGCCTTCGTCTCCTCGCCCCGGCCGTTGTTGGGTGCCCCCGCCTCGATGGCCAGCACCATCTTCCCCGCCAGATACGCCATTACGCCGCCCCCCCACTCATCGTCATCGTCGTCGTACTGCCCGAAGCCCGGCTCCTCCTGGACGGTCTCTTCGACGTCCTCGTCGGCGCTCCTCTCGCCCACGACCACCCCCCGCTCCTGGAGAAGCTGCAACACGCGCGCGGCCAGCAGCATCCGGCTCTCCCACGCCCGCGGACGCCGCGCGATCAGCGGCTTCCACCCCTCCGGCCCGGTAGCGACCGGGCGCCCGTCGAGCGTGAGACGGAAGTGGGCCCTGATCAGGAGCTGCCCCAGCCCGTAGTCGCTCAGGACGACATTGCGGTACTCCGCCAGCCGCCCTCGCGGGCTGCCGCTGCCGTGCTCGATCCAGTCCGCCACCAAGACGGCAACTGCTTCCAGATCCGGTTCCATGCCAAGAACCCTCTCGGCGTAGTCGAAGGCGAGCCGCGTCAGCGCCTCGCGCTGGCTCAGGCTCCAGGCGCGCTTCGGGTCCTGGAGCAGTTGGTGAAGCTGGAAGAGCAGCGTGCGGGAGCGGCCGTCCTCGGCCTCGAACAGCAGCCGGGCCGTCTCATCGGCCCCGCTGGCGATCACCGCGCCCTCCTGGTCCCGGCGCGTGAGTGCCGCCTCCAGGATGTGCCAGCCGCGCCGCAGCGGCTCGTTCCCGTCCACCGTCGCCAGGAACAGCGGCACGGCCCGGCGCGCACGGGTCACCCGCAGCCACGGCTCCTGGTTGTCGTTCTTGAAACTCCACAGCGTCGACGCCGCCGGGGACTCCACCCTCTGCGCGCGCAGCGCGGCCAGCACCACCCGCTCCGCCCGCCCTCCGGGCCGCAGCGCACCGAACCCGGCCAGCGCGATACGCCGCGCCCTGCGCACATTGCGCTCCGCGAACGCCCGCTCGACCGCCTCCTCCTCGCAGGAGAGCACCGTCGCCGAACCCGCCGTCACCCACGCCCCGTACGGCAGCGCCCAGGCCGCGATCCGGCACCCCCGGCACACCGGCCAGCCCGGCACACCCGGCGGCAGGGTGTTGAGCGCCTTGTTCGTGTCGAACATCGCCAGCGTGCTCTTCGTCCACACCACCGAGGACGGCGCCCCGCAGTACGTGCACGGACGTTCCGGTAACGCTCCCGTCCCGTCGTCCGGCGCGAACATGGCCTCGATCTGCGGCTCCAGGACAGTGCGGTCGCCGCTCCGCTTGGAGTGGGTGGCCTTGGAATTCGGGAACAGCGCGAAGAGCACCTTCCACCACTCGTACGCGGCGCTCTCCTTCCCGGCCACCGCCGCCAGAGAGATCTCCCGCACCAACTGCCCGGCCACCGCATCCAGATCACCCGACGACACCTCCCGCGGATGCTCCCGGCCCGCCAGCACCGCCACCGCCCAGGCACCGGCACGCTGAAGCGGATGCCCCGTGGCCGCCAGCGGGCCGCCCTCCACCGCGGGCGCACTCACCTGATCCACCCGAAGCCCTGCACCGTGTCCAGGCCCAGGCCCCACGAACGCAACGCGTCCACGAACCGTGCGTCCGCCTCCATACGGATGCGGACGCACGCCCCGATCCGCGGCGAGCCCCGCACCGTGAACCGGCGCCGCGGCCCCGCCTCCAGCACTTGCAGCCCACGGGGCGCCGGCAGACCCAGCACGTCCGCCTTGTGCGCGAGGTTGTGCTCCAGCCGCTCCACGTAGTTCGCCTCGCCGGGAAGCAGGTAGCGGCTCTCGTGCTTGACCACCACCGGCGTCGCGCTGGTCAGCTCCACCTCTTCGCCGCTGTGCGGTGCGGCCACATCCACGGTGAGCCCCCGCACCCGCAACCGCGTGGCCCCCCACACCAGTTCTGTCCGCGCCGCCAGCGAGGCCACCAGGGCCGCCGCGATCTCCGGCACCGGCGACCCGAACCACACCGCCCCGTCCCGCGAGGTGGTGTAGACCCCGGCCTTCTTCCGGGCCCCCTTGAACTGCGGACTCGTCAACCCCAACGGCTTCAGCGAGTGCCCGCCCCACCCGTTGTCGTGCAGCGACCGCGCCAACGCCGCATCCTGACTGCCCAGCAAGCCGTAGACCACCGCCCTGGCAGGCCCGTGCACGTCCTCCCACGAAAGACTCGGCGACTCGGTATCCACATGCACCCGCACGCGCATCGCCCCTCCCCCTCACTTGACTACTACTGGGGCCTTGATGGGGAAGGAACCTAGAGCCGGTGCGGGTAAGCACGCCTGGTTTCCGGCATAGTGCTCTGCTGGAGTTCTTCATGTGCTATACCGCAGATGATCCGCTAAGTGCACGATTCATCCTTCTGCGGAGACCGCAACTTCTGTAGAGATTGCAACCTTGAGAGCTAGTGGGGCGCCGCCCTCGGCGAGCATCATCAGCCCTGGAGGGCCAATGCGGACCCGTTCTCCAGCACAGAGAAGCCCTGACGCTCTGACCAGCACAGATGCACTACCGCCGCACCGCTGCAAATCGGCAGCTGAAATCCCGACCCGAGACCGCGCTGAGCTGCGACTTTACCCTCGGGCCGTCATCGCCCCTGGAGGGTTCGCAACATCTGGAATGGGTGGCCGTCGCGGGCGCGCATTCCTAGCCGTCATCGCCCCTGGAGGGTTCGCAACGCCCGATCATGGCCGGGCTGCTGTGGCACCTCGCGATGCCGTCATCGCCCCTGGAGGGTTCGCAACGGGCCGCACTGGCGACTGCCACCGTGGTATTCGCGGTGCCGTCATCGCCCCT
>NZ_BAAGSO010000004.1:0-14022 GCF_054782395.1 Streptomyces daliensis
GTCCACTACTTTAGAGGATTTCCCCGGCCCGTTCAAAATCGGGCTTTCCTCGAACCAATTCCGGCACGCCGAAAGAGGCCCCGCGAAGAAGGGGAATCGAACTTCAGTAGTGGTTGCCGTCGGACGGCAGAAGGTGTTGCCGGAGAACCGTTACAGCTCTGTGGCAACCCGGAGAACACTACGGATCGGTTCCGTGTGTGTCAACCGAAGCCCTGGGGCCTGTCGGCGGCTCAGTCCAGGTCCGTCAGGCGGCCGCTCGCGTCCGGCTGGGCGTCCTCGACGCGGCGCAGCAGGCGGGTCAGCAGTTCGCCGAGCTGGCCGCGCTCCTGGCCCGAGAGGTCCTGGAGGAGGTCCTCCTCGAAGACCGACGCCTTGCGCATCACCTGGAGCCACTTCTCCCGGCCCTCGTCCGTCAGGCCGATGATCACGCGGACCCTGTTCTCCTCGTCCCGCTCCCTCGTCACCAGACCCTGGCCGAGCATGCGGTCGATGCGGTGGGTCATGGCGGCCGGGGTGAGACCCAGGCGCTTGGCGATGGTGCCGGGCCAGAGCTGGTAGGGCTCGCCCGCCATGACCAGTTCCTTCAGCACCTCCCACTCGGGGCTGCTGAGTCCGAGGATCGCCAACTGTCGCCCGTAGGCGACGCTCATGCGGCGGTCGAGGCGGCTGAGCGCGTTGACCACCTTCTCCACCTGGGGGTCGAGGTCGCGGTACTCGCGCTGGTAGATCGCGATCTGTTCGTCGAGCGTCGGTTGTCGGTCCGGCATGGGGCGGAGTATCCCACGGGAACGAGTTCGCGTTGAAGGCTTGCTCTATGTACTCTTTAGCTTCGAACTTTAGCTTTGAAGTCTTCCTGTCACTCAGGCCCCATCCGGGCCCCGGACAGGACCCAGAACCTAGGGAAGGTGAGTGTGACCACCGCGATGGGCGCAGCCCTGCGCCGGATCCAGCTCGGGAACGCCCTCGTGGCGTTCGGCAACGGCTTCACCGTGCCGTTTCTGTTCGTCTACGTAGCGCGCGTACGGGAGCTGGGGGACGGCACAGCGGGTGCTGTGCTGGCCGTGTTCGCCGCCGCCGCGCTGGTCGTGCTGCCCTTCACGGGGCGGGTGATCGACCGTCGCGGTCCGATGCCCGTCGCGTACGCGGGGTCCGCTTTCGCCTCGCTGGGTGCGCTGGGCTTCGGGCTCTCCACCGCCGCGCCGTCCGTCGTCGCGTCGTCCGCGCTGATGGGTGCGGGCATCGCGGTGTTGCAGCCCGCGCTGGCGACGATGATCGTCTCGTGTTCGACGGCCGCCACGCGGTCGCGGGCCTTCGCCACGCAGTTCTTCCTGAACAATCTGGGGCTCGGCGTCGGCGGGCTGATCGGCGGACTGCTGGTGGACGAGCGGCAGCCGTCGAGCTTCACGCTGCTCTTCGTCGTCGAGGCCGCGATGTTCATCGTGCTCCCCATGGTGCTCGCGACCGTGCGGCTGCCGCAGGGCGGCGGGGTGGATATGCGGGAGCTGGCGGACGACGGTGCCGTGGCGCAGCCGCGTGACGGGTGGCGTGTGCTGTTGCGGGACAAGCCGATGGTGCTGCTGTGCGTGCTGGGGTTCGTGCTGTTCTTCACCTGCTACGGGCAGTTCGAGTCGGGGCTCTCCGCGTACGCGGTGGAAGTCACCCGCATCTCGACGTCCACGCTGGGCATCGCCCTGGCCGCGAACACCGCCGTGATCGTGCTGGCGCAGTTCGTCGTGCTGCGGCTGGTGGAGCGGCACCGGCGCAGCCGGGTCGTGGCGCTGGTCGGCGTGATCTGGACCGTCGCGTGGCTGGCCGCGGGGGCTTCCGGGCTCGTGCACGGGGCGCAGGCGGTGGCGACGGCGCTGCTGATCTCCACGTACGCGCTGTTCGGGCTCGGCGAGACGATGCTGTCGCCGACGCTCGCGCCGCTGGTGGCCGATCTGGCTCCGGCGCGGCTCGTGGGGCAGTACAACTCGGCGTTCGCGCTGGTCAAGCAGATGGCGCTGGCCGTCGGTCCGGCCGTCGGCGGGCTGCTGGCAGCGGGCGGTGCCTACGGCACGTACATCGTGATGCTGGTGGTCTGCTCGCTCGGGATCAGCGTGCTCGCGCTGTGGCTCGGCGGGCGGCTGACGCCGGTGCAGGACAGGCCGTACCGCTCGGTCGTCGTGGCGGCCCGCTCAGCGCGGGAGCTGTCCGAGGGCGGTGGCGGGGTGCGCGAGGCGGCCGAGGGCTCCCGGGCCGCGTCCGTCGGCTGATCGGCTGAACCGCTGAAGCCGCTGAGCGGCGGCCCGGGGCGCTCAGGCGCCGCCCTGCGGCAGCGCGAACTCGCACCAGACCGCCTTGCCGCCACCCGGCGTGCGCCGCGAGCCCCAGGCGGAGGCGATGGTCGCGACGATGGAGATGCCGCGGCCCGCCTCGTCGACGGGCTCGGCGCGGCGGCGGCGCGGCAGGTGTTCGTCGCCGTCGGTGACCTCGACGATCAGGCGCCGGTCCGTGCGGCGCAGCCGCAGGCGCATGGGCGGGGTGCCGTGCTGGAGCGAGTTGGCGACGAGTTCGCTGGAGGCGAGGACGCCCAGATCGTGCAGCTCGGGCGGGAAGCGCCAGGAGGTGAGCACGCCGGACGCGAAGGCGCGGGCGCGGGGCGCCGCCTCGGTGCCGCCGAGGAGGTCGAGCGCCGCGTTGTGGAACAGCTCGGCGTCCTGCCCGTCGCGCTCCGGGTGCTGGATGACGAGGACGGCGACGTCGTCGTCGTGCTCGGCGGTGATGCCCAGGGCGCGCAGCAGCCGGTCGCAGATGATCTCGGGTGAGCCGCTCGCGCCCGCGAAGGCGTGCTCCAGGGCCGCGACTCCCTCGTCGATGTCCGCGTCGCGCCGCTCGACGAGGCCGTCGGTGTAGAGGACGGCGGCGGAGCCTGGCGTGAGGGGCAGCGAGCCGGAGGTGTGCAGCCAGCCGCCGGTGCCCAGCGGCGGGCCCGTCGCCTCGGCGGCGCGGTGGACGGTGCCGTCCGGATCGCGGACCAGGACGGGCAGATGGCCGGCGGAGGCGTAGTGGAGGCGGCCCTCGTTGGGGTCGTGGACGGCGTAGACGCAGGTGGCGATCTGGCTGGAGTCGATCTCGGCGGCCAGGCCGTCCAGGAGCTGGAGCACCTCGTGCGGGGGGAGGTCGAGCCGCGCGTAGGCGCGTACGGCGGTGCGCAGCTGGCCCATCACGGCCGCCGCGCGCACCCCTCGGCCCATCACGTCGCCGATGACCAGGGCCGTACGGCCGCCGCCGAGGGTGATCACGTCGTACCAGTCGCCGCCGACGGCCGCTTCGGTGCCGCCCGGCTGGTAGGTGGCGGCGACGCGCAGATCGTCCGGCTGCTCCAGTTCCTGCGGGAGCAGGCTGCGCTGGAGGGTGACGGCCGCCTCGCGCTGGCGGCGCTCGCTGGCGCGCAGCCGCTCGGCCGACTCGACCTGGTCGGTGACGTCCGACGCGAAGATCAGCACGCCGTCGCCCTCGGTGGCGCTGATCGGGGTGCAGGTGAAGGTGTAGTAGCCCCCGCGGGACGCGCGGCGTTCGCCCGGTCCGCCCGGTCCGCTGGGTTCACCCGATCCGGGGACCCGCCTGGACTTGACCGTGCGGGACCGGCCGCTGCGCAGCACCTGGTCCATGAGGGGCAGCAGGCCCAGCTCGACGAGTTCGGGGAGGGCGTCGCGGGCCGCGGCGCCGTGGGCGCGGGGGCCGAAGACCTGGGCGTACGCGTCGTTGACGTAGGCGATGCGGTGCTCGGGGCCGTGGACGACGGCGACGAGGGCAGGGACCTGGCCCAGCAGATCGTGGACGGAGAGCGCGTCGATGCTGCGGGTGACGCGCGCCTCGGCCTCGGCGGCTGCCTGGACCGCGGCCTCGGCTTCCGCTTCGGCCCTGCTCCTGGCGCGGGTCTTGAGGCGGGTCCTGGTCTGGGTGCCGTGCGGGGTGGATTCGTGGGTGTTCGCCGGGCTGTTGATCTGGGTTTCTTCCTGTTTCTGGGTGCGTGAGCTGCGGTCCGCTCCGGCGTGCGCCCCTTCGTGGCGTGAGTCGGCGCCGGGGGCGCCGGGTTCCGGAACGGGGTCGGAATCGGGATCGGAATCGGCGCAGGATTCGGCACCTGGCTCGGCGTCGGCGCCTTCACGGGTGGTCAGGCCCGCGTCATCGGCGTGCGCCGTCCGCTCGGCGCGGGCGGCCGGAACCGAGCCGCCGCCCTCGGCGGAGGCCGAGGCGGGACCTGGGTCGGGCCCGGTGCCTGTACCTGTGCCTGCGCCCGTACCGCCCGGACCCGAGCCGCTGTCGGACGGCTGCTGCTGCGCCTTCGTCGCTGCCTGGGCGGCAGCGGTGCGCCGCTGTGTGCCGGGCAGTCGGGCGCTCCAGCGCGTGAAGTTCACGGTCGTCCGATTCCTCGCGTCGTTCGCGGTGGTCACTCTTTGCAGATACGGGCCCACCCATGGTCACACGTCCAGTGTGGCCCACAGCGGTGACATCCCTCAGACGCCGCTGCCCCACGGGCAGTTCCGTCCTGCGGGACATTCACCCGGACGTTGGTTTGTGCGTCAGGTGTACGTCAGGTCTACGTCAGCCGAGCCGCGTTCGCACACGGGCGGCTGACGGGGGTCTCCAGGAGGCGCGGACGGAGCTGCGGGAAGGGGTGCTGGAAGGGCGCTTCGGCGCGTGTCGCACGGCCGTCAGCTCGCTTCCGGGTGGCGTCCCGTGCCCGCGGCCAGCTCGAACTCGGCGCGCGGGTGTTCGAGGGAACCGAGGGAGACGATCTCCCGCTTGAAGAGCCCCGCGAGGGTCCATTCGGCGAGCACCCGGGCCTTTCGGTTGAAGGTGGGGACGCGGCTGAGGTGGTAAGCGCGGTGCATGAACCACGCCGGGTAGCCCTTGAGTTTGCGCCCGTAGACATGCGCGACCCCCTTGTGGAGGCCGAGGGAGGCGACCGAGCCCGCGTAGGAGTGCCGGTAGTCGGACAGCTCGGCGCCCTGGAGGCAAGCGGCGAGGTTGTCGGCCAGGGTGCGCGCCTGGCGGACCGCGTGCTGCGCGTTGGGGGCGCACAGGGCGCCGGGCGCGCCCTTCTCCTCGGCGATGAGGTCGGGCACGGCCGCCGCGTCCCCAGCCGACCAGGCGTGGTCGGTGCCGTCGACGCGCAGGCGCGCGGTGCACCTGAGACGCCCGCGCTCGGTGAGGGGGAGGCCGGCGGCGGCGAGGATCGGGTGCGGCTTGACGCCCGCTGTCCACACGACGGTGCGGGTGGGGTGGCGGGAGCCGTCGCTGAGCACGGCGACGCGGTCCTCGCAGGAGTCGAGCCGGGTCTCCAGCCGTACGTCTATGTTGCGGGCGCGCAGCTCGCGCAGCGCGTAGGCGCCCATCTCCTCGCCCACTTCGGGCAGGATCTTGTCGCTGGCCTCCACCAGCAGGAACTTCATGTCCTCGGGACGGAGGTTGTGGTAGTAGCGGCAGGCGTAGCGGGCCATGTCCTCCAGCTCGCCGAGCGCCTCGACGCCCGCGTAGCCGCCGCCCACGAAGACGAAGGTCAGGGCCGCGTCGCGGACCTCCGGGTTGCGGGTCGAGGAGGCGATGTCGAGCTGTTCGAGCACGTGGTTGCGGAGGCCGATGGCCTCCTCGACCGTCTTGAAGCCGATGCCGTGCTCGGCCAGCCCGGGAACGGGGAGGGTGCGCGAGACGGAGCCGGGCGCGAGGACCAGCTCGGTGTACGGGATCTCGACGCCGCCGGTGCCCTCCTCCTCGGTGGCCAGGGTCTCGACGCGGGCGACGCGCCGCTCGTGGTCGAGGCTCTTGACCTCGCCGATGACGACCTTGCACAGGGGCAGGACGCGGCGGAGGGGGACGACCACGTGGCGCGGAGAGATGGAACCGGCGGCGGCCTCGGGCAGGAACGGCTGGTACGTCATGTACGGCTCGGGATCGACGACGACGATCTCCACGCCGTCCGGGAGGGCGTCCGCGTCCGCATCGGAGCCGGAGCCGGAGCGGGCTTCGGAGCCGACCCCCGGGTGGACTCCGGGGTGAGCCCCCTTCGGTACGGCCTCGGCCTGCTTGAGCTGCTGCTTCAGCTTCTTCTGGAGGCGCAGTGCCGTATACATGCCGACGTAGCCGCCGCCGACCACGAGAATGCGCGCGGGTTCCTTCGTCGCCTTCGTCACCCGTCCATGACGCACCCGAGCCCCCGTGTTTGTCCACAGGTCCCGTGAAATGTGTGACCGGTGGAGGTGAGCGGTCCGCTTCGCTCCGGCTCGCGCGTGCGTCGACGTTCCTGCAGGTCAGTGGGGGCGCGAAGGGAGCGCGCGAGACGGCGGGGACGGGTGGATCTCGGCCGTACTCCGATCGGGGACCGGTCCGTGAGGAACTGCCCTCTTCTCTCTTGACCTGGGCTCAACTATGTTCGTATCCGGGTCGGGGTGCGGTGCGTGATGACCGGAGCACCGGTACCAACGACCGGACAGGGCGGGGGTCTCCGGGGGGAGACATTCATTACCGGGGGAACACGTATGCACATTCAGGGTATTCACACCTCTCATTTCGGTACGGCCGCTGTGTCGTCGGCATCTGACGGCGGCGTAGGGGGCGGCCCCGCGGGCAGTGTGAGCGGCGTCGGCGGCCCGGCCGCCGGTGGCGCGGGCGGGCGTTCGACGCCCCTGCGGGTGGACGCACAGCGCAATCTGGAGCACGTACTGCGCGCGGCACGCGAGGTCTTCGGCGAGCTGGGTTACGGCGCGCCGATGGAAGACGTGGCACGGCGCGCGCGGGTCGGGGTCGGCACGGTCTACCGCCGCTTCCCGAGCAAGGACGTTCTGGTCCGGCGGATAGCCGAGGAGGAGACGGCGCGGCTCACCGAGCAGGCGCGGTCTGCGCTGGGGCAGGAGAACGAGCCCTGGGCGGCACTGTCCAGGTTCCTGCGCACCTCCGTCGCCTCGGGCGCCGGACGGCTGCTGCCGCCGCGCATACTCCGGGCCGAGGGCCGGGCGGCGGACTCCACGACGCGTGTGCCGCAGCAGCGGCAGGCGCAGCACGAAGGGAACGGGAACGGGCACCCGCTCGGGATCGGCCAGCCTCCGTCCGAGGACGGCTTCGGCACGCCGGGTCAGCAGACCGGGCAGCCCGTGCAGGCGGGTCACCCGGGACAGCCGGGTCAGCCGGGCCTGCGGCTCGTCGAGCAGCGTGAGCCGCTGGAGACCGAGAAGCTGGACGGCTTCGAGGAGGAGACCGGCGCCGCCGAACTCCTCAGCGTCGTCGGCCAGTTGGTCGAGCGGGCACGCGAGTCGGGCGAACTGCGCACCGATGTGACGGTCGGCGATGTGCTGCTCGTCATAGCGACGGCCGCGCCGTCGCTGCCCGACGCGGCACAGCAGGCCGCCGCCTCGAAGCGGCTGCTCGACATCCTGCTGGAGGGTCTGCGGTCCAGGCCCAGCGCGTAACCCGCGCAGAGCGCGGGAAGCGGGCGCGGGATGTGACCTGACGGTTCTCCGACGGCCGTCGGCACGTTGTCCGCCGCGCCCCACACGTCGTAGGGACGTGCGGGGCGGGACGGCGGCAGCGGCAATAGCAGCGGCAAGGGTGCACGGGTCGCGCCGCTTCGGCGGCGCGGTCCCGTGCGGCTCGGAGCTGGTGCGGCTCGGTTTCGTAGCGGCACGGATCCCGTGCGCGGGTGCGGGGCTGTGCTTGTGGCCGTGTCCCGTCCATGGGCCGTGTCCGCGTCCGCGTCCGCGTCCGCGTCCGCGCAGGAGAGTTCGTGCGCGGGGACTTGTCCGCAATGCCCCGTACAGGCGGTTTCGCGGGGCGGGGGCGGGGGCGGTCCGCTCGTACGGGTTACGGGCGAGGCGTTCCGGAGCGCTGTGCGAACCGGCCCCGGACGGGTGGAAGGCCAGGACTCCCCGGTTCCCGCGCGCCCTCCGTGTGGCACGCTTGCCCGGTGTTTGGGTGCTACAGCGTGTACGGGGGCTTGCGCCATGGGTGCTAAGGGACGCGAGGAACCGGGCAATTCGGGCGAGCAGGCCGGGACCGACGGGTCCGTGTCACCGCATGTCCCGGAGCAGGGCGGCCCGTTGGGCCCCGGGTCCACGCCCGAGGGCGGGCACGCGGCAGACGCGCGCCACGGTTCGGGATCCGGTACCGGGTCCGGTGCGGTTTCGGGCACGGGCACGGGCACGGGCACGGGCGATGTGGACAGCAGCGTCGGCAACGTACCCAAGCAGCGCAAGCGGCGAGGGGGCCAGGGGAAGCACCGTGCGGCCGGACCGGCCGCCTCCGCCGCCTCCGGCGCGGCCACGGAGCCGACGGAGCGCGGCGCCGAGCGCCCCGTCGATGCCAGGCCCGTCGGCGGCGGCCCCTCCGACGCCGAGCTGATCGCGCGGATGCGCGAGAGCGACACCGGGGCCTATGACGAGCTGTACCGTCGGCACGCCGAGGCCGTGCGCCGTTACGCCCGTACGTGCTGCCGGGACGCGGACACCGCCGACGACCTGACGAACGAGGTCTTCGCGCGCACCCTCCAGGCCGTACGCGGCGGCAAGGGCCCCGAGACATCCGTACGCGCCTATCTGCTCACGTCCGTCCGGCATGTCGCGGCGGCGTGGACGCGGACGCGGAAGCGCGAGCAGCTCGTCGAGGACTTCGCGGTGTTCGCGCAGTCCGCTTCGGCCGCCGCGGCCGCCTCCGACGCCGACACGCTCGACCTCGGCGCCGATGTGCGGGCCATGCAGGAGGCCGAGCAGACGCTGGTGGTGCGGGCGTTCAAGAGCCTGTCGGAGAAGGACCAGATGGTCCTGTGGCACACGACCGTCGAGGACGCCAAGCCGCAGGACGTCGCGCCGCTGCTCGGCCTCTCGGACAACGCGACGGCCGTGGCAGCGCACCGGGCGCGCGAGAACCTGAAGAAGGCGTACCTCCAGGCGCACGTGAGCCGGACGCTCACCTCGCCCTCGGAGAGCGGCGACTGCGCCCGTTACGCGGACCGGCTCGGCGCCTACGCGCGCGGCGGGCTGCGCATGCGGGCCGAACTCGGTCTGCGCAAGCACCTGGAGCACTGCGAGCGCTGCCGTGCGGCGGCGGCCGAGGTCACGCACCTCAACGAGCACATCCGCGTGCTCGTTCCGGTGGCGCTCATCGGCTGGTTCGCGACGGCGGGCGGCGCCAAGGCGTTCGGCGCGCTGCTCTCCGGCACGGGAGCGGCGGCCGCCGCCGGTGCCGGTGGTGCGGCTGCCGCGGCGGGCGGCGCGGGTGCGGGCGGTTCCGGTGGCGGCGCGGGCGGCTCGGGGGGCGCCGCCTCCGAGGGCCTGGGCACCCCCGCGAAGATCGGCATCGGCGCGGGTCTTGCCGCGGTGGCGGGCGTCGCGCTCGCCCTGGGGCTGAGCGGGAACGAGCAGCCTCCCCCCAAGCCCGAGGCCAAGGCTTCGGCCCCCGCCGCCGCGCCCTCCGAGCCGCCCGAGGAACCGGACGACCCGAAGCCCGCACCCGACAAGCCCGGCCCTGAGCCGGACAAGCCGGACCCGAAGCCCACGCCGGACGAGCCCGAGCCGCAGGAGCCGAAGCCCGCGCCCGACAAGCCCGAGCCCGAACCGGACAAGCCGGACCCGAAGCCCACGCCGACCCCGACCCCGACTCCCGAGCCGCCGAAGCCCTCGCCCAAGCCGCCGTCTCCCGCGCCACCCGCCGACTACCAGCTCAACTCACTCAAGTGGGACATCCTCAACCCCGGCGAGAACGACGAGCCCACGGTGCGCACGGGTGTGAGCAGCTGGATGTGGCAGCGCTGGGGGATGCGGATCGGCGGTACGTCGTACGGCCACGGGGTGACCGTCCACGCGCCGTCGTCCGTGACGATCGACCTCAACCGACCCTGCACGGCGTACGACGCGGTGGCCGGGGTCGACGACATGATGGCGGGCCTCGGCGCGGTGCGGTTCTCCGTGTACGGGGACGGGGCGCGGCTGTGGCGCTCTGGCGTCGTGCGGGGCGGGGAGAAGGCCGTGCCCGTGCATGTGCCGCTCAGCGGCGTGAAGACGATGCGGCTCGTGGTCTCGCCGCACTCCGGCTTCGACGCGGTGACGCTCGCGGACTGGGCGCAGTCGCGCATCAGCTGCCGCTGACCCCGTCCCCGTCCCCGTCCCCGTCGAGCAGGGTGTCCAGGAGCGTGACGGCTCGGCGGACGGTGCGTTCCGCCTGGTCGGCGTACGCGGCGTAGGTGGCGTACGCGGTGTCCTCCCCGTCCTTCGCGGGCTCCGCGTCCTCCGCGTCCTCCCCGGGCTGCGGCAGCTCGGCGCGGGGCCCGGTACGGGTCCCGGCGCGGGCGCGGATGTCACCGTCCAGGCGCAGGGAGGGGAGGCCCGGGTCCAGTTCGCCGCGTACGTCGCGGGACGCGTCCGCCAGCAGGACCGCCGTCTCCGGGGCCCCGGCCTGGAGGGCGACGGCAGCCGCCGACAGCAGCGCGTTCGCGAGCTGCGATTCGGGCGTGCCCGTCGAGAGCCCGAGGGCGAGGGCGTCGCGCGCCTGCCGTACGGCCTCGTCCATCCGCTCGCCCTCGGCCGCGGTGATCCTGGCCTCCAGCGCGCCCATCGCCGTGTCGAACATGGTCGGCAGGGTGCCGATCGCGGCGCGTCTGCCCGCCTCCCGGTGGTGGCGGCGGGCGAGGTCCGTCCGCCCGTCGTCGAGGGCGATGAGGGAGCGGAGGAAGCTGGCGTAGATGCACGCGTCGGTCAGGCCGAGGCGTTCGGCCTCCTCCACGGCGCGCACGCTCAGCTTCCCGGCCTCCTCGCTGTCGCCCTGGCGGTACCAGACCTCGGCGATGCGGACGAGGAGGAACGGCATCTCCGTCAGCGCGCCGAGTTCCTGCGCGTAGCGCATCGCGGTGGCGTACTCGGCGCGCGCCTCCTCGTAGCGGCCGTGCTGCACGGCGACCTCGGCCCGCAGGCCGCGGACCTGGCCGAGCAGCCAGCGGTCCCCCGTCGACTGGGCGAGGGCCTCGATCTCGGGGATGTCCGCGTGCATGCCGAGCAGGCCGCGCGGCAGGTCCACGTGCGCGTGGGCGCGGAAGAGCAGCGCGACGGCCAGCTCCCACGGGCCGCCGAAGCGCCGGCAACTGGCGACCGAGACGTCCATGTACTCCACGGCGTCCCTGCCGCCGTGCAGCAGCGGCGCCGCGAACGGCCAGAGCAGCCCGGGGAACGCGGCGGAGCGCGGGTGGGGGCGGGTGAAGGTGTCCAGGAGGTCGCGGGCGACGTCGAGGAGGTCGGGCAGGGTCGGGGGTTCCTGGCTCTGGTACTCGGCGAGCAGGAAGTATCTGAGGAGCTGGAACTCGCGGTACAGGTACGTTTCGTCCTCGTCCTCACCATCCCCGCCCCCGCCCCCGTCGCCGTCGCCGTCGCGGACGTCGCGCAGCAGTTCCAGCGCGGCGGCGACCCATCCCGCGCCCTCTTCGCGGTAGTTGCGCACCCACCAGAACCAGCCCATGTCGCGGACGAGCCCGAACGCCGCCTCCCGCTCCTCCGGCACGTCCGGGGCGTGGAGCGTGCGGTGGAGGGCGGCGCGGATGTTGTCGAGGTCGGCTTCGAGGCGGGGCAGCCAGGTGAGCTGTTCGGCGGAGCGGATACGGGCGTCGGCCGCGGCGACGAAGCGCCTGATCCGGCCCGTGTGCCGGCGTTCGGTGGCGGCGAGGTCGACGGGGTGCTCGGCGGCGCGCTCCTTCGCGTACTCGTGGATCGTCTCCAGCATGCGATAGCGCACGCCCGTGTCGGCCGGGGCCGGTGGCGGGTCGGCGATGAGGATGGACTTGTCCACGAGGGAGGCGAGGATGCCGAGGACGGCGTCCTCGGGAACGCTCTCCTCCGCGAGAGCGCCGTCGGTTTCGGAGGCGGGTGCGGGGTCGGCGCAGACGTACTCGGCCGCCGAGAGCGTGCAGCCGCCCGAGAAGACGGAGAGACGGCGCAGGACCGTGCGCTCGCGCGCGTCGAGCAGGTCCCAGGACCAGTCGACGACGGCGCGCAGGGTCTGCTGACGCGGCAGTACGGTGCGGCTTCCGCTGGTCAGCAGGCGGAAGCGGTCGTCGAGCCGGTCCGCGATCTGACGGGGTGTGAGCGAGCGCAGCCGCGCAGCGGCGAGTTCGATGGCGAGCGGCAGCCCGTCGAGACGGCGGCAGATCTCCTCGACGGTGGCCTCGACGTCCCCGCCGGGGGCGCTGCGCGAGTCCGTCGACGTACGGAGGCCGGGGCGCGCGTCCGCGGCGCGGTCCGCGAAGAGGCGGCGCGCGGAGACGGGAGGCAGGGGCTCGACGGGGCGCACGACCTCCCCCTGCACGCCCAGCGGTTCCCGGCTCGTCGCGAGCACGGTGAGCCCCGGACAGCGCGCGAGGAGAATCTCGGCGAGGTGGGCCGCGGCGTCGATGACGTGCTCGCAGTTGTCGAGGACGAGCAGGAGCCGACGGTGTGCGCAGTGGTCGAGGAGACGGAGCGTCGCCTCGTCGGCGAGGTCGTCCCCGGTGACGCGCGGGGCTTCCATGCCGCCGAAGAGGGACGTCTCGCGCCGCCCGAGGGCGCTGAGGACGGCGCCCGGCACGGCGGCCGGGTGGTCCAGGGGCGCGAGGCCCACGAGCCAGGCGCCGTCCGGGTACGGGGTGTCCGACGCGCCGACGGCCGACGCCGCCGCCTGCTCCGACAGCCGCGTCTTTCCGGAGCCGCCGGGGCCTGTGAGGGTGACGAGGCGGGAGCGGCGGAGGTCGTTCCGCAGCGTGTCGAGATCGGCCTCGCGTCCGACGAAGCTGGTCAGGCGGGCGCGGAGGTTGCCCGGAGGGCCCTGGGGGGCGGGCCCGCGCGGGGTCGCGGTCACGGGCGAGGCGTCGAGCAGTTCGGCGTGCAGGGCGCGGAGCTCCGCGCCCGGGTCGGCGCCGAGGCGCGCGGCGATCTCCTTCCGCACCGCCTCGTACGCCTCCAGCGCCTCGGCCGTACGGCCCGTGTCGCGCAGGGCACGGAGAAGAAGCACCTGCTGGGGCTCGTCGAGGGGGTTCTCGGCGGCCAGCTCGCGCAGTTCCGGCAGCGCCTGGGCCGCCTGGCCGAGGGCGAGTTCGGCGGCGAGACGGTGCTGTCTGGCGCTGCGCCGCAGCGCTTCGGCGCTGGCTGCGGGGACGTCGCGGTCCGGCAGGTCGGCGAACGCGGGGCCACGCCACAGACCGAGGGCTTCGCGGAGAAGGCCGACGGCGGCGGCCGGGTCGCCCTCTTCGAGGGCACGTTCGCCCTCGCGGGCCAGGCGCTGGAAGCGGAACAGGTCGATGTCGTCGGGGGCGGCGTTGAGGCGGTAGCCGCCGGGCCCTGAGTGGACGGCGTCCTTGCCCAGGGCGCGACGCAGGCGTCCGATCAGCGCCTGGAGCGCGGCGGGGGCCTCGGCGGGGAGGGTGTCGGTGTCCGCCCACACCTCGTTGATGAGGGTTTCCACCGGGACGGGGGCGTGACGGTGCGCATGCATCGCCAGCGCGGTGAGGAGGGCGCGCAGGCGGGGGCCTCCCACCGGTACGGGTTCCCCCTGCGCACCCCGCGCCTCCGCAACCCCCAACACCAAATACCGCACCCACCCATTGTCCCCGAGCCCCCGTGAATCCCCCCGCGATTTTCGATGCGACCTTTCCAGGGGCCCTGCCCGGGAGGGGACGCCACATCAGCGCGGGCCGCCTCGATGCCCACCCCTGCCGGGGGCGCAACCCCGGTGCCCCTTGGGGTTTCGTTGCGCGGGTGCGGGCCGGTGGCACGGGTTGTGCCCACCCTCCCCCAGCTACCGCTGGGAGGTGCCCCCTCGCCGAGCGGGACGCCTGCCCACAACAAGGCTGGGCCCCTCTGGCGAGGCGCCCGGGGACGGGCGCATGGGTGCCGATGGGGTGCCGGTCCACAGCGTGGGGACAACGGGAGGGGGCACCGGCGGATAGCTGGCCACCGGGTGGGAGGGGACGTGGTGGGGTGTCCCCGCAAGTGGTGGCGACGAGTATGTACAGGCAGCCGAAAACCCGAC
>NZ_BAAGSO010000005.1:0-194778 GCF_054782395.1 Streptomyces daliensis
CGGAACCGGAACCGGAACCGGAGCCGGAACCGGAGCCGGAGCCGGAGCCAGCGTCGGACCCCGTCACGGAACCGGAACCGGAGCCGGAACCGGGGGCGGGAGCGGTGTCGCGTCGGCCCGTACGGATCGCGCCGATACCGGCGATCACGACGCACACGACGCCGACCGCGGAGGCCGCACCCGGCACCTGACCCAGCGCGACGAGGCCGACGGCGAGGGCGATGGCCGGTTCCAGGCTCATCAGGGTGCCGAAGGCGGTGGTCGTCAGCCCGCGGAGGGCGAGGAACTCCAGGCTGAACGGGAGCACGGGGTGGAGCACGGCAAGACCCAGCCCGGTGAGGATCAACGGCCAGGTCAGCGCCCCTGCCAGCTCGCCTGGTCCGGCCACGAACGTGGCGACCAGCGCCGCGACGGGCATCGAGACCGCCAGTCCCTTCAGCCCGGTCACCTGGTCACCGACGCGCTGGGTCAGCAGGATGTACCCCGCCCAGCAGGCCGCGGCGGCGAGCGCGAACCCGACGCCCACGGGGTCGATGCCGCCGTGCCACGGCTCGGTGAGCAGCACCACCCCGACGGCGGCCAGCAGCGCCCACGCCCTGCGTCCGCGCCCACGCCCACGCCCGCCTCCCGCACCGAACATGGAGACGGCCAGCGGCCCGAGGAACTCCAGCGCGCTCGCCGTCCCCAGCGGAATACGGGCCACCGCGAGCATGAACAGCAGCATCAGCCCGCCCGTCACCACGCCGAGTGCCACGCACGCCAGCAGCCCGCGACGGGTGAAAGCGGAGGGTCCGGGCCGCACCAGTACCAGCAGCAGCACACCCGCCCACGCGAGGCGCAGCCACGCGGCGCCCAGCGGACCGAGCTGGTCGAAGAGCTGCACCGAGACGGCGAGCCCGAGCTGGATGCACGCCATGGACGCGACGGCCATGAGGGCACCGCTGCCGGGCCCGGACGAGGCGAAGACGGGACGAGGCCCCGAGGCCAGAGGTTCGGATCCCGGGGGAGAGAAGGAGGACATGACCCCGAGTAGACGATCTGCGAACCATCCCTGTCCACGTGCCGATCATGGACGGTCCGTCCACGATTGCTTAACAATGGAGCCATGGAAACGCGCCGTCTGGAGCTGCTGGCCGAACTGTCCCGGCTCGGCTCGATGCGTGCCGTCGCCGATGTGCTCCGCACCACCACGTCGACGGTCTCCCAGCAGCTCGCCGCCCTGTCCCGCGAGACGGGCACGGCGCTGACGGAGCCCGACGGGCGCGGGGTGCGGCTGACCCCCGCGGGCCGTCGGCTGGCCGAGCACGCGGTGACCATCCTGGCGGCGGTCGAGGCCGCCCGCCTCGACCTCGGCCCCGGCGCTGAGCCCAACGGCACGCTGCGGATCGCCGGGTTCAGCACGGCCATCCGTACGCATCTGCTGCCCGTCGTCGCCGAGCTGGCGGACAGCCACCCACAGGTGCGGGTCCTCATCCGCGAGCACGAACCCCCTGAAGCGCTCGCGGTGCTGGCCGCCGACGAGACGGACCTCGCGCTGACCTACGACTACAACCTCGCGCCCGCGCCCGCCGACCCCACCGTGAAGTCGACGCCGCTGTGGACAGCGGCATGGGGCCTGGGCGTCCCCGCGCACACGCCGTCTCCGTCGCCGTCGCCGTCGCCGTCGGAGAGCGCGGTGGAGGTCTTCGCCCGCTTCCGCGCACAGGACTGGATCGTCAACTCCCGCAACACGGCGGACGAGACGGTGGTCCGCACGATCGCTTCCATGGCCGGGTTCGACCCCCGTGTGACGCACCGGGCCGACAGCCTCGACCTGGTCCAGGACATGATCGCCGCTGGCCTCGGCGTCGGCCTCCTCCCCACGGACCACGCGGACCGCGCACCGTCCCCCAACGTCCGCCTCCTCCCCCTGACCGCCCCGCACGTCGAACTGCGCGCCTACGCCGTCACCCGCCACGGCCGCCTCAACTGGCCACCCCTCACCCTGGTCACCACCCGCCTCACGCCTCCCCCTCCGTGACCACGTCACGCGCCCTCGGCGGAGGTTGGCCACATGTCGGCCACACACGCTGGTCAACGGTGGGATCAGGTGGGACAGGCTGACACGCTCCGTAACGCAGAAGGGGTGCCCCGATTCGGGGCACCCCTTCTGACGTGCGGTGATGCTGACGTAATCAGCTACGCGGAGGCGGTGGGATTTGAACCCACGGTGACGGGTTACGCCACGACGGTTTTCAAGACCAGCCGCTCTGCGAGCCTTTGACCGCTACTGACCTGGCAATACGTGTGTCGTTGGGCGCCGGTCCCCCGCACCTTGGCCGCAGGTTGGCCGTGGAGTCCCAGTACGCGCACCCAGCCAACTGCTCTAGGCATCGTCCTAACCATGATTCTGAGGATCGTGCTCGCACGACTCTCGCGGTTCATAGCTTCCTGGGACGTCGTCACCCATCGCCTGCCAGAACGGAACGGCTTCCCGTTCGTGTCCTCCTAATGTGTGCCAGGCGACCCCTGGGTTGTCGGAGCGCAGCGCCGCTAGGCCAGCTCTGGCCAGACCGCAGCGCTGGTAGTCAGGTGCGGTATAAGGCCACTCCACCCACGCGCGGCAGCACCTATTGCAGACCCAGTACGTGACGGCGAACGCTTCCTCGTCGTGCAACTCGGCTGCTCGTACGCGCCAGCCGGTCCGCTCGAAGGGGCTGGCCTTACGGTCGATCCACGGCCCGGTGGAGCTGGACCGCTGGTCTGCGCCTCGCAAGAACCTTCGCCACTCTTTGGGCTCCCCTATGAACCGAGTCTCGTGCGCTCGATGTGCCAACTCCCGAGCTGCCGCTTGAGCATCATCATTCGAGTTCATGTCCTGGCTCTTCCCCAGCCAATGCGGCGGGAAGAGTCCCGCCCTATTCAACTTGCTCGCTTCGCGCGGCGGGGCATTCAGCCTACGGCACCTGCGTCCTCAAGGCTGTCGGATGCCTCCGCGAGCTTCCGGCGTCGCCCATTGAGCTGGGGAGACTACCGCTCGAACGTCCGTCGTTGTCCGTTAACCTCGGCCTTTCATGACGGTCTGCCGACGGAGTCGGCAGACCGTCATGAAAGGCCGAGGTTAATGCAGAGTCAAGGTGAAGCTCAAGAACCATATGGCGTGGTGGGCACTTCCCGTCGGGCTTCCTCGCGACGTGAAGCACTTGCCTTCGTGCGTGTCCGTGTGAGCCTGCCCGCATAGCTACATAGAAGTCGAACATCTCGGGCGTCAATCAAAAATCAAGCAGAGCCCTGAGCGTGCACTTGAAATGTTCGCAACTGTCATTGTTGAAACGCCAGAAACCGAGGACGCCGCGCGACGGGAAGAGGGTCCACCTATTCACCTGCTGCGATGACGGTTAAGCCGTCCGCCACGTCCATCCAGTGTCGCCTCGTCGTGGTGCAGTTGGCTCCCATCACGGGGTCCAGGAACGCCCATAAATCACCGCACCAGCCGCTGCCACGCTGCCAGCTCACCATCAGGTTAGGATTCCGAGGCACGGGCCCTAAATTTAGGATTCGCCGTGCGATCGGCGAAAGTTGAGACGCCAATCGGCTCATCTTCACACTGAAGTCAATCGACCTGCCAGAGCACCATTCATGGAAATTAGTCAAACTTCCTGAAATTCAATAGCCGGTCATCACCAGAACCTCACTCTGCCAGATCCGCTCTTGGCCTACGACCCGCTGCCCACATGGTGTGCTCTCGCGAGATCGCGGTTTCCGCCTGACTCACGAATTTAGCCCACTGGTCCGCATCTGCATTCTCCTCCAAGAGGGAAAGGATATGCCTGATCTCGCGAGCAGTCAGGCTGTATGCGGTTGCTTCTGTGTCGAGCCGGTGAGCCTGAAACCATGCTGTCATTCCCGCGACGCCTGCACTCACTACCCCCAAAAGGTCAATCGGAACAACACCATATGCCTTGAGCGTTCCCGCTATGATTCCTAGCAACTCTCCTGCTAGCGCACAGCTCCGCCACCTGCGAGAACCCTTATCACGAACTGTCGCCATACGTGAATACCAGTCGACCTGCTCCATCAGACGATTGGTTTTGTAGATTTCGATACGTTCAGCCCTACTGCTGCTGCGACATTGTTCCATCGCCTCATTCACATCAGTACCGGTGGAGACGTCTACGATCTCAAGCCCAAAGCTAATTTCTCGCAAACGACTAAGAAATAGCCTTCGAGCATCATTGGCCGACATGGATTCAGGAAAGGGATCGCCGCACACCGCATAACGCCAAGAAAGCGTCTTACAGGATTCCGCAGCAGCGCGACACTCATACCATCGTCGCTCATCCCGCTGCTGCTCAATATAAAGTCTGACGATGATCGAACCAATGAATGCTAGTGCAGCTAACGCCCCAGCCCAATCGATACCTTGGATATTAAACGTGGCTGCCCCGCACAAGGCTGCCAGAAACAACAGCAAAAGGCTTGCGCGCAGCTGTCCGAAGTAGCGGCGCTTCGAGCGGATGGAACCGGCATCAGCATCCTGAAAGAAAGGGGGAAGCTGATGCCAATTGAACCCTTGCGAGGGATTAATCATATATAACACCTTGGATGGGATGATTGCTCCGTCGGGCATCATACTGACTGGCGACCGGCTACAGGAACAGTACGAATCAGCAGATGCCTACCAGATGCCACTGATCTCGGAAAGGGCGCCTACCACTTCTGCGGTCCGCGTGGTGGGCCGACGTACAGCTCATCCGTACTCGACGATGCACCGGGCCAGAGGCAGCCAGCGGGGACGTCGGGGCGTACCACGAAGGCCCCCTTGCGTACTCCCTCGTTGAAAAATTTTCGCCTCGCCCTGGTAGATGCGGATTCGATATGCGATCTTCGCTGGCCCCGAAAGTGATGGTGCCGCAAGACACTCTCACCCTAGAATGGCGAGATGGCGAATGACTCTAAAGCCTGGACGCCGCACTGGGTAGGAAAAATTCCGCAACTTGAGATCGCAGCAATCGTTGCGAGAGTTCTCCACCGAAAACGGCAGGAATTTGGTGCGTGCGACGAGGCGAACCTCACCCAACCTCGTAGAATTCTTCTGCTTCCACAATGGAGCTGTCCACCCCCTCCGTCCCGTCCCAGCGCCCCAGCAGTAGCCGCTTCGTCACGTCCTCGTGGTCCAAGACGTCATCGATGTGGAAGAGCCGGTCCCCGATGCGCGCGACATCCCCGTGGCGCAGATGCTTACCCACCTTGGCGCCGACCTGACGAGGGAGCTTGAGGTGGAAGGGCTGGGCCCATTTGCGCCCCTGCTCGTCCCTCTTCACTCCTCGTCCTCTTCTGCCTGGTCGCCCTCGTCTTCGGGCTCCGAGATGATCTCGTTGTCGTAGAGGTTGTAGCCGTTGATCTCGTTCGGGTCGCCCATCTCCCGCTCCTTCGCCCCGGACCGCTGCACGGTCGCGTATTCAGGCTCAGCTCGGGCACACAGGTCGTCAAGAGGAACGCAGCGCAGCAACCACACACAACACGTTCGTGTCCGCCCGTACCACCGCAAGGGGCCACGGGCGGTGCCGGTGCCGTCCACCGCGGCCCGCAGTTACGCTGGCACGCACCAGCCGATGAACTGGAGAGTGCTCTGCAAATGGGTCCGAAGGCAACGGCCGCGTACAACGAGATCCGGGGATGGATCGACTCGGGTGAGCTGAAGCCAGGAGAGAAGCTGTCCAGCGAGCGCAAGCTCGAAGAGGTGCTGCCGGTCCGGCGCACCGTCCTGCGGCAGGTGCTGGCGCGTCTCGTCTCCGAGGGGCATCTGGAGGTTCACGGCCGCAGCTCGTATCGCGTCGCCGGAGGCGTCAGCACGCCCACGCCCGAAGGGCTGGAGCCGTGGAAGATCCACGGTGAGCGCAGTGTCTACGAGAACCGGTGGGTGAACCTCGACCTGGTCGACGTCGAGCCCCCTGGGGTTGAGCGCTTCGAGCACCACGTAGTCAGGCTTCACCACGTGGCCGTCGCCGCCGTCATCGACGACCAGGACCGCGTCCTGATGCTCTGGCGCTACCGCTTCGTCCCGCAGTCCTGGGGCTGGGAGCTGCCCGGTGGGATCGTGGACCCGGGCGAGAGCGCACAGGAAACGGCGCTGCGCGAGGTCGAAGAAGAGACCGGCTGGCGGCCGGAGGCCCTGGAGCACGTCGTCAGCTATCAGCCCATGGTCGGCATGGTCGACTCCCCGCACGACATCTTCGTCGGTCGCGGTGCGACGCGGGTCGGCGAGCCGACGGACCTCGAAGAGGCCGGACACGTCGAATGGGTCCCGCTCTCCGACATCCGGGGCCTGATGCGCCGCGGCGACCTCATGGGCTCGGGGACGCTCATCGCGCTGCTGCACGTGCTGGCCAACCGCGGCACCGGTGCCGGCGCTTCTACATCCGACCAGTGAGCAGGTCGATACGGCGCTGGTGACGAACGGACCCCGTGCGCTTCGCCAGCAGCCGGGCCTGCTGGAGATGCTGCCGCGCTTGGTCCCGCTCACCGCGTACGAGATGCGCGTGGGCCAAGTCGCAGCGCATCCCCGCCTGCGCCCGGACGAAGGTGGTGTCCACGGAGTCGAGCGCGGCGTACAGGCTGTCCACCGCCTCGTCGTCGCCCAGGAGCGCGAGCGCGTTGCCGCGCCACCGTGTCAGGTGGCCGTGGTTGAGGAAGATGCTCAGCATGTCCTCGTCCCGCGCTTCGTCGCCAGCCGGGAGGCAGGCGAAGGCCCGGTCCATCGCACGGCGGCAGTCGTCCGGCTGACCGGCCTTCGCGCACAGCTCGGCCTCGGCCGCGTGTAGCCACGCCTGGAGCCGGGGCGACAGCCGCTCCCCGCCGACCTCCCGCGCGTAGCGCACGAGCTTCACGGCGTCGGTGGGCCGCCCGGCCTCTCCGAGGACGTACGCCTGCTCGCCCATGGCGTGGACGAGGTACATCGGCGCGTCCGCTTCCTGCGCGGCCCGCTTCGCCAGCTCGTAGTTGCGCCACGCCCGTTCGACGTAGCCGCCGTCCAGGGCCTGCCACGCGGCGAGAGTCGCGGCCCCGGTCAGCGCGACCGCGACAGGACGACGCGTGTCGGGCAGCACCGCGAACGTCAGGGCCTCTTCGAGGGTCGCCAGGTGGCTGCCCATCTGATCGACCAGGCTGGCCGCGCCCAGTTGACGGTCCATGGTGCGCAGCAGCTCCGTCTGGTCCATGAACGCCTTCACCATGGACTGGCTGACGCTGCGCGCGGAGTCGATGCGGCTGAGCAGGTCGTCATAGCCGTCGGCGGAAGGCGGCAGGGTGGGCACCGATGCGAGCTGCTCGCCCCTCAACTCCTCGTCGGTGCAGCCCAGGAGCGCCCGCAGAATCCCCGCGTAGTGGTCGTTGATCTTGCGCTTGCCGTTCTCCCACTCGGAGACGTAGGTACGCAGGCTCGCCGTACCGGCGATCTCGCTCCCGTGCTGACGCGCGTACGCCTCGATGGCGTGGATGAGTCGTTCCTGCGACATCCCTCGCGCCCCGCGTGCAGCCCGCAGTCCGTTGGCCATCTGCCCCGCTCCCGGCAATAGGTGTCAGCGCCGCTCTCCCAGCATGCCGCACATAGCCGCAGGTCGTCAGGGGTTAACCGCATCCCTTAACCGCCCCGTCGTGAAGGCCGGTTGGCTACCGGCGCGCCTCGAATCGTCGTGTTCTGGATGCACGCCGCGGAGACGAGTCGGCCGGGGAAATCTCCGAACCGCTTGACTCTGGTGCGCACCAGATGCAGTCTTCTGGTGCGCACCAGTCGGGGCCTCGGCCCCGACGGCGCGTGCCGCTCAACGGTCTCCGGAGAACTCCTGACGGAGCTGGAGGTCGACGGGCGGGCTGTTCCTTGAGAACTGGAGATGCGTTCGTTGCGCCGGGTGACACGCCACGGGGGCCTTCCGTAAGGGGGGTGACCGAGGCCCCGAGGTCCGAAGGGTCTTCCGCGAGAGCGGAGGAAGGTGACCGGCGGAACGCCCACAGGGCGTGGCGGACGCATCCGATACGGCGCCCGGAGAGGCCAGAACATCTCCGGACGTGCGGCTGGTGGCCGCGTCGGGTGACACCGGCGCTGCCGTGCTGAGCGAGCGAAGCATCCCCGTACCCGAGTGATCGGGCAGACGGGCGCGAAGACCGAGGCAACTGGCCGTACGACGCGTAAGGGCGGCACACAGGCACCTGGAGAGGGCCTGTCGGAATGCCGCACCTGCGGGAGGCAGCCGGGGCCGATGCCCCCGATTGCCGCTCGTCATGCAGGCAGGGCACTCGCGGCCTTCTGGCCCGGATCTCCCTGCCCGCTTGATGAGTCCGCACATGCAGCGCGCCGTCCCGGGTGGCACCCCAGGACGGCGCTTTACAGGCCCTGAACTGGAGGAACCTGTGAGGAACAGCATGGCACGCGCCGCGTTCGCGGCGAACCCCACCGACTCCGACCCCGACATGGACGAGGCGCTGCGGCGCGTCCTGGCCGGGGGTGGTTCCCGGTGACGGCCGAGCAGCAGCGGCAGATGGAAGAAGACCTTCGGCGCCGCAACGAGCAGTCGCAGCAGGACGCAGCGGCCAAGGACACGCGATGAGCGGCCTGTTGACGGCCGCCGCAGCGGCGGGCCCCCTGGTGGCGGCGTGGAGCGCGCACACGGTGTTCATGCGGCGCCGTCTGGAGGCGGCCCGACGTGATCCGCTCACCGGACTGCACACCCGGCACGCCTTCGAGAAGCGGGCGGCCCGGATGCTGGGCCAGGGCCCATGCGCCGTCGTCGTGATCGACCTGGACGGCTTCAAGCAGGTCAACGACACCTTCGGGCACGCAGCCGGGGACACCGCGATCCGCGAGAGCGGGGCGTGGTTGAACGAATGGCTGACCGTCCACAGCCCCGGCACGGGGATGGCGGCGCGGTTGGGCGGGGACGAGTTCGCCCTCGTGGTGCCCGCCGCAGATCCTGTGACGCTGCGGTCGGCGCTGGCCACTCTGCACGAGTGGATGCGGGTTCCGATCGACCACCAGGGACAGCGGCTGTGCGTGGGCGCCTCCATCGGTGCCTGTGTCGTCGCCGGGAATCCGGCGCCAAAGCTGCCGGTCCTGCTGCGACGGGCAGACGAGGCGATGTACTCGGCCAAGCAGAACGGCGGCGGCGTCCACGTCACTGGCCAGCTCGCCCCCGAGCACGCGTCGGTCAACGGTCGACGCGACGGCCGGGACGGCGCCCACCACCGTGCCTCTTCTTCGTCGGGCTGATCTGCGCCTGACGGCTGCCTCCCTCGTCCGCACCGGCACGGTGCGGACGAGGTCGCAGGGAGCCGGACAGTCCCCGGCCCCACGCGCCGCCGGTGGCTCGTCCCGCCACCACTTCTCCGCGCCAGCGGCGGCGCGCTCCCCCGCTCTTCTCAGAACTGGAGATCCTTCGTGAGCACAGCTCCCCTGCGCCCGGCTCTTCTTCCCGCCTCCGCCTCGACCGTGACCACCCTCCGGTGCGCCGCCGCGCACTCGGAGGACCCCAGCCCGTGCGAGGGCGCCCACGCCGTGGTGCGCGTCGTGGACCAGCACGGCGACGAAGCGACGGGTTGCGTCCACCACGCCGCTCGCATGTACGCCTCGCTTGTCCGGCCGCGGGTCTACCCCTCGCCCGGTCACGGGGGCAAGGCCATCGAGGTCTACAAGCGCGCCGCCGCGCTGGCGCCCTTCGCCTGGGTCAACGCTGCCGCCTGAACCGCAGCTTCTTCCCCACGTTCTCCGCTGCTGCCGGTGGTCATCCCGCCACCGCTACGCCCACCGGCAGCGGCCTCTCCCTTCAGCCTTCTCACCACCGGAGAACCGCCATGAACCCGCTGGTCGCCGTGTCCGACCACGACGCCGTACCCACGGCCGCCGAACTGGCCGTCATCGCTGCGGAGATCGAGCTGCTGGACATCGACATCGCTCTGCTGGACAGGCCCGCCACGCGCTGGGACGAACGGCGTCGTCGACGGGCCCATCGTCGGCTGCTGGCTGCCCGTGCCGCTGTGGCGAACCATCACGACGCCCGAGACCCGAAGGAGGTCGTCTGATGCGCACGACCCGCCGTCACCACTACCTGTGCCCGCTGTGTGGCACGGGCCCCCGTCGTCACCCCCTCGGTGCGCTGCTGCGTTGGGGCTTCGTCCTGGGCGCCGTGACAGCGGTCGCCTTCGATCACCTCGGAGCGGCCCTCACCTTCGGCTTCCTCGCGTGGCTGGCCTTCAAGGCCCGCCCGGAGCGCCGTAGGCGGTGCTGGTGATGGGCCTCGATCTGCACGACGCGGTCAGCGCGTTGCCCGACTGGTGGCCGCTGGCCGCCACCGGCCTCGTGCTGGCCGCGCTGATCGCCACGCACCTGGCGGCACGGCGCTCACGATGGCTGTCCGGGATCGGGCCGCAGGCCGTGGTCGCCCTGGGCGGCGTGGCCGTCTCCGTGCACGGGCTGTGGGGCTTCGCGGGTGAGACCGCGAAGCTCCCGCCCGTGCTGGCCGTCGCCTTCATCGCCGTGTTCGACGCTGCGGAGATGACGCTGCTGGTCATGCTCTACCGCGCCGCCGACCCGAAGGCCGGGTGGACGCGGGAGCTGCGGCTGATGCACCGCACCACCTGGACGCTCGTCGCCTTCTCCGCCGCGATGAACGCCGTCCACGCCCCGAACTGGTGGTCGCGGCCGGTCCTGGCCGCCATTCCGGCGCTGGCCACCTGGCTCATCGAGCTGCAACTGCGCGCCAAGCTCGGCACCCGCGCCAACGGTGAGGACGGCGAAGAGGACACCGCCAGGCCGGGCCCCGCCCGGTTGCTGGCCCTGGTCTGGCAGCACGGCTGGGCAGCGCTGTTCGCCCTCCTGGGGCTCGACGCCCGCTCGTCCTCGTCCGCCATCGCGCGGGCCGCGATGGCGCAGAAGGCCGCACACCGCGTCTACCGCCTGCGCACCGTCTTGGAGGCGGCTGACGTGCGGCAAGACGCGTCTGCCCGTGCGGCTGAACGGACACGGCGGCGGATCGTCCGACGCCGACGCCGGGCGCAGAAGGCGTTGGACCGCGCGGAGGTGGCCACCGACACCGGCCAGGCTCTCGCCGTGGTGCGCCGCCTGGCCGCCCTCACCCGGGCCGACGAGGTCGCCCTGCTGGACTACACCGACCCTCCGGCCGTGCTGGCCCTCATCGAGGGGCTGGCGGTCACGCCTGCCGCCGACCGCCACGCCGCCTCTGTCCGAGCGGCGGAGGCCGAGGACGCGCGGGAGCGCGCGGAAGCCGCGCTTCGGGAAGCCGAGACCGCGCGGCAGCGCGCGGCGGATGAGCTGGCCGCCGCGCGGACGGAGCTGGAAGAGACCACCGCGCAGCGCGAGCGGACGAGCGAGCAACTGCGCACCCTCCAGCGTGAAGCGGAGGATGCGCGACAGCGCGCGGCGGACGCGCGGCGCGAGGAGCAGGACGCGCGGCAGCGCGCGGACGCCTCTCTCGCCGCCGTACGGGAGCAGACAGGGCAGGCCGAACACCGCGCTCGCGAGGTCCTGGAGGGAATCGAGCAGGCGACGGTCGAGCGTCGCCAGGCGCTGGAGGAACTGGGCTCCCGAGCCGAGGAGGTCCGGCGTGAGGTCAGTGCCCGGGAGCAGGCGTTGCGGCAGCTCACCAGCGAAGTACGTGAAGCCCTGACCCTGCGGGACCGCCTTCGCGGTGACCTCGTCCCCCTGTCCGAGGGCGCCCCCGACGCGGCGCTGTCCGGTGAAGGGCCGCTGTTCCGGTCGCAGGCCAAGCAGTCCGGCTGGCAGCACTATCTCGCCGCGCTGGCCGCCTCCGGCGGGCAGGTGGAACCAGCCGCCTCTGAGCTGGCGGAGCGGTTCGGAATCGATGCCGGCAACGCCCGCAACTGGCTGCGCGACTTCCGTACCGCGCGTGCCGCGCAGCTCGCCGCGCAGCCGCGCGGTGACGAAGCCCTGGCCGAAGCGCGCGTCGGCTGATGTTCGGCCACGATCCGACCGGCGCCATCTACGGTCTTCCCTCGTACCCCTGGCGCCTGGCCCCGGAAGGGCTGGCCACGCGTCGGCAGTTACGGGCCCGTGGCTTACGTCCGGGTGGGCAGGAGGCCGTCGCGCAGGTGATGCGCGGACGTCGACGGCGCGAAGCCGGTCCGGCCCATGACACCTGCCCGCACTGCGGCGCTGGCCAAGGCGATGCTCGCGCGGCGTACCTGCCCGCAGTGCCGCACGGACGCGGGCTACTGCATCCCCACTTCGCTCGGAATCTGTGTCTCCTGCGCCTATCCGGACGCGGTCTCGCGCGCCGCCTGAACCCACATCTGCTGTTACTCCCGCCCGGGGCTGCGGTCATCCCGCCATCCGATCGCCCGTCGCCCCGGGTGCCTTCTCTACCAGCCCTTCTCACTGAAGCTGGAGCCCCTGCCTATGACCGACACCGACACGGTGCCCTTCGCCGGAGCGCAGGCCCCACCCGCACCGCACCCCACGACCACGAAGCCGTACGCCAAGACGGGCAAGTCGAGCGAGACGCCACCGGCAGACAAGCCGAACGCACGGCAGCAGACGCAGGAACCGACGGAGACGCTGGGAGGGGTCCTGGCGCCCGGCGGCATCCTCACCGGTGTGATCGGGCTGTGCTGGCTCATCCATCAGTTCGGCCTCTCCGCCGTCGTTCTCGGACTGATCACCTGCGCTGCCGTGGCCGTCGGCACGGTGACGGCAGTGTCCCGACGCCGTACGCGGCGCCCCGGCCGACTCGGCTCCTCCCCAGGCCGGGCGCGTTCTCCCGGCACAGGATCGGGCCGGAGCGGGGGCGGCTTGCGCGGGAGCCGTGCGGGATCACGCACCGGCTCCCGCAATGGGACGTCCTCGCCGCGTTCTTCGGCTGCCAAGCCCGGTCGACGGACGACAGGCGCCGATACGGGCGGACCCGCCGCCTCTCGGAAGCCCTCGGGGCTGAGCGGAGCGAAGAACAGGCCCGCCGCTGCCGGTCGGCTCAACGCCGCACCTCAGCGGCCCGGCGGACCGGGACAGTCCGGCGCTCTGGGCCGCAACGCCGCAGCCACCGGCGGCACTGGCCGCCGCTTGCCCCGCAGCACGAAGCCCGCAGCGGCGGGAGCCAGGACGGGCTCGGGGCAGTTGCCCCGCCCCGGTAGCGGCTCCAAGGCCAGCAGCGGCCTGGGCAGGCTCGGGAAGCACCCGAACCGTAAGCACGCTGGCGGTACGTCCGGCCGTGGTCCTGGAAGCGGAGCGAAGGGCGCGGGGAGGAGCGCGGACATGAAGGGGCAGGGCAAGGACACCTCGCCCCGCGCCGCGACTTCTCCGCTCTCCTCCAAGGCCCGCAAGAGCGCGAAGAAGCTGGGCAAGGCTGCTCTCGGTAACCGGGACCAGGACGCCGCCACCACCCCCGATCCCCGCAAGTTGAAGGCTCAGCCGAAGAAGAGCCGGAAGGGCGAGAAGGCCGGGAAGCCGGGGAAAAGCGGGAAGAAGAAGCGGCGGTCCGCGACCTCGCGTCCCGCGCCGATGAGCATGGCGCGACGCGGTTCGTACTGGGCCGGACGCAAGCTGCGCAAGCACACCAGCGCGCTGACCCGGCAACGCCTCCGCCAGGCCGCGGCCCCGCTCCGGATGGCCGCGCGTGCGGCGCGACGCTACGGCTCCCCGCTGCTGGCACGGGCATGGCGGTACGGCACTCGCGGAGTGCTGAACGCGCACATGGCCTTGGGCTCGGTGCGCTACAGCACGATCGGGCCGAACTGGCTGCGCCCGCTCAGTCGGGTCTTCCACACCCTGACCACGCCCGCCGCGCGCGTCCTCGCGTGGGCGGGAACGCTGGGCTGGCTGAACCGCTGGATGTACCAGCACACCAGCGGCGGCTCCCCGGCCTCAGCCGCCGCGTCGCCGACGGCCCCGCACCGGCGCCGTACCCGCTCCGCTGGAGCGTCGCACCGGCCCATCTCCCACCCCGGAAAGATCACCGCCCCTGCCTCGAAGGGAGTCCCCGTGGGCTCGATCGAACACACGATGCCGCTGCGCTACGCGGCCGAGACCGTCCGCAACGCGGGCGCCATGATGGTGCTGAATCCCGCCGACAACATGGTCGGCTACGAGTCGGTGATGCACGCCCTCACGGATGTGCAGAACGCGATCGGTGACGTGATCCGCATGGCCGCCATGAGCAGCCGCGAGAACTTCAAGGTCAACGCCGCCATTCCCGAGGCGTACGACGACACCTCCGTCTACGCGTACGCGCTGGCCGGACGGCTGGAGTCCATTCCGACCCTGTACCGGATCATCCACGCCGAGCAGATCGACAACATCGAGAACCCCACCCCGCAGGGCGCCAAGTGGGACCAGTCCGCCAACAACTGATCGCGCGCGGGCGGGCCCGGCTTCCTGCCGGGCCCGCCCCGTCCTCGGTCCTCCCGGCTCAACCACGACGAATGGAGAGTTCATGCTGAGCCGACCCCGCTCCCACGAGCCGATCCCCTGGCGGCACGGCGTCATCTCCACGCCGTTGTTCACATCCGCCACCCTCTACGCTGGCGGGCTCGGACTCGGACTGGCCCAGGAGGCCGGGACCGTCCTGCCCCTGGGCTGGATCGGTATCGGCTCGCTGTCCGGGATCGCCGCCGCCGCAGTCTCCCGGTGGCTGCGTACCGGCGGGCAGCACCCGGCCCGACGCTGGTTCCACACCGGCTTCACCGCCGCGTGGACCACTGCGGCGGGCGCGTGGTTCAACTTCACCGCCCACCACACGCCCTGGACGCTCGCCTCTGCCTCAGCCCTCGCTACGGTGACGGCCGCGCTCACGCCGTTCTACGCGATCGACCGCAGCCTCCGGGCCGACGAGATCGCCAACCAGTGGGCGGCCGAAGCGGGCGCCGCCACCGGCGACGCCGTCGCATGGGCGCGGCTCTTCGACGAGGCCGGGGCGCGCGGCGTCCAGGTGGGCAAGTCGGTCCCCACTCGCGGCGGCTACAAGCTGCACCTGCGCCTGACCGAGACCACCGCCAAGCAGTTGCTCGTGCTGCTGCCCACGCTGGAGGTCCGCAAGGGCGACCTGCGCACAGGCTCTCTGCGTCTGGAGCCCACCCCGCAGGCATCCGAGGCGTGGCTGCACGTGTCCACCCGAAACGTGCTTGCCGAGACCATCGACCTGCCCGCCGACGACCACCCGCTGACCATCCGCGAGCCGCTGACGCTCGGGCTGCTGGAGTCGGGGGAGCCCATCGAGATCCTGTTCCGGCAGAACTCGATCCTGGTCGCGGGCATGAAGGGCTCGGGCAAGAGCGTCCTGCTGCACGTCCTGATCTCCCTGCTCACGCGCTGCACCGACGCGGTGATCTGGATGATCGACATGGCCCAGGGCAACACCGCCAAGAGGTGGCTCCGTCCCTGGGCACAGCAGTGGAAGGACGTCGACGGGAATCTGATCGACCGCCCCATCCTGGACTGGGTCGCCACCAGCCCCGGTGAAGCTGTCCGGCTGCTGAACGCCGCCTTGGCCATCGCGGACGGACGCGCGGGACGCATGAAGGGCGGCAAGATCCAGCCCAAGCCGGAGGAGCCCGCCGTCATCGTGCTCTCCGACGAGAACTCGGACCTGATGGCCTGGACTCCGGAGGCGCTCAAGGCCAAGACGCGGCTGCTGAAGAAGGGCCGCAAGGCCGCTGTCGACGTGGTGGACGCCGTCCAGCGCGGTACCGGGCCCAACACCGGTGGCGGGGAGATCGCGAGCCAGTACGACACCGTCATCGGCATGCGGTTCCGGCAGAAGGCGGAAGGACAGTTCGTCTTCCCCGACTACTACCAGCAGGTCAACCTCGCCGAACTCCCCAATCAGGGCTGCCTTTACCTGCTGGACGCCGACCGCGCCCAGGCCGGAGGCGTCGGGCCGGAGCGGGGCAAGGTCTACTTCGCCAACGACGAGGACGAGCACGAGGACGGCTCCCCGCGCGAGGACATCGAGCAGCTCGCCGCTGCCCGCTGGGACATCCGGCCCGACCTGGACGAGACCGCTCAGGCAGACGCCGCTCCTTTCGGCTACCACGAGCGCTGGTCGGACCCGCAGCGCATCGCGTGGCTCCTGGACTCGCTGCACCTACCGACCGCCGACGGCGCCCAGCGTCCCGCGTCCGAGTCGTCTCCGCCGCCCGCTCCGGGGACGGAGACGGAGGTCGGCGGTATCGGCACCCTCACTCCGATGCGGTCCTTCGACTACTACCTCGACAAGGCCAAGAACCCGCAGCCTGATGAGGACGAGCCGGAGGGCCAGCCTTCTCCGTCCGAACCGAGCCCGCCGCCGAACTCGGCGCAGCCGGAGCCGGTGAGCCAGGACGATCCGCGTACGGCGAAGGCCATCGCGGACGCCCTCGCCGAGTTCGAGCGCATCACGGAGCAGGCCGCCGAAGAGGCCGCCGAGGACGAGCAGGCGCCGCCTGCCGCTCCTGGGCCGGAGTGGCTGCCCCGGGCAGTCGACGCGATCGAGTCCGCCGGAGCGATGGGCATGAAGCCCGCCGCGATCGCCGACTTGGTCGGGCGCGATCGGAAGACGGTCCGCGAAGCGCTGAAGGCCGCTGCCGAGCGCGGTGAACTCGCGTACCGGGACCGTGGACCGCACTCCGTCTACGTCCACCCCGACCACATCTGACCATCACACTCAGTTACTGGATAGTGGGTAGTGGGGCGACACCCCACTACCCACTAGCACCCTGTCACAGCGCCCCCGTGACGGAATGAACAGGGGCCCTCACTGGGCGCCCCCACTACCCACTACCCGGTACTCACTACCCACTACAGCTACACAACGTGACCATCGTGCGGGTGGCTCTCCAGCTCACAGGAGGGCCACCCGCCGCCTTTGGAGGCGCATTGTGGAGACCCCCGACGAGATCACCACCCTGATCCGTACCGACCACCAGCAGCCCTACACCGCCTCGCCCGTGGTGCCCGCAATCCCACCCCAGGCCGTGCCCGTCGCCGCGATCCTGCCGAACGGACAGCGCGCCGCCGCCTACCTTCGCCCCGACCAGATCGCCGCTCTCGTCACCGCGCAGCAGCCCGAGTCTCCGGCGCCGGACCAGTCGCCGATCGACACCCGCATCTCCGGCCGGGCCAAGGGCGCGGCCCTCATCGCCCTCGCGAGCGGCGTCGGCACGGGCGCCGCCACGGCGGGGATCGGCTACGGCGCCGGTCTTCTCGCCCAAGCCTCCGAAGGGCTGATGACTGCGGCTCTCGCCCTGGCCATCGCCACGGGCTCCCTCACCGGCGCGCTGCTCTTCGTCCGCTTCTTCTTCGGCGTCCGCCGGTCCACCCAGACCACCCACATCACTCAACACAACGTCGCCACCGGCTTCTTCGGCCGCGCTGGCGGAACGATTCACCACTAAGGAGACCCCCATGGCCATGGGAGAAACCCCCATCACCGTGATCGGCAACCTCACCTCCGACCCGGAGCTGCGCTTCACCCCGTCCGGGGCCGCGCTGGCGAAGTTCACGGTCGCCTCGACCCCGCGCACCTTCGACCGCGAGAGCAACCAGTACAAGGACGGCACCGCGATGTTCCTGCGCTGCTCGGCCTGGCGGCAGTTGGCCGAGCACATCGCTGACTCCCTGGGCAAGGGATCGCGCGTCATCGTCAACGGCCGACTGCGGCAGTTCGACTGGGAGACCGACCAGGGCGAGAACCGCTCGATGCTCACCCTCGAAGTCGACGACATCGGCCCATCGCTCCGGTTCGCCACCGCCAAGACGCAGAAGCGCCAGTCCAACGGATCCACGGGCAACGGCGCTGCCCAGGACCCGTGGAACGCGAGCGCCAAGCAGCAGGGCGAAGAGCCCCCGTTCTGATCACGCCCGGAGGCGACGGTCATCCCGCCAAGGCGCCCGCCGCCTCCGGCCTCCGGCCCTTCTCAGAACTGGAGACCTCCATCATGACCCAACCCGTCACCACGACGGACACTTTTGCGGCACGCGCGGCACTGGCCGCAGCCGAGCGCGGCTGGCACGTCTTCCCTCTCCGCCCCGGCGCCAAGATCCCTGCCGGACACCGCGAGGACCTGTGCCCCCGTACGGGCCGCTGCGCCAACGGGCACCTCAAGCCCGAGCAGCGCGCCACCACCGATCCCGACCTGATCCGGCAGTGCTGGAACCGCCGCCCGTACGGGATCGGCATCGCCACCGGCCCCTCCGGACTGGCCGTCATCGACCTCGACGTCGCCAAGGAGAACAAGAAGGACGCGCCTGACGGCGCGACGACCTTCCAGGCGCTCTGCGAGCGCGCCGGACAGTCAGCGCCCGCGACCTTCACGGTGCGGACCCCGAGCGGTGGGTTGCACCTGTACTACGCCGCCCCCGTCGACGTACGTCTGCACAACACCCAGCGCAAGCTGGGCCCTGGGATCGACACCCGCGCTTGGGGCGGCTACGTGGTCGCCCCGGGCACCGCCGTCAACGGCCAGTCCTACCGCCCGTTGGATCAGGACGCGCCTGTCGCCCCACTCCCTTCGTGGCTTCGGGACCAGCTCGTACCCGCGCCGCGAATCTCTCCGGCCGCCCCGAACCCTGCGCGGTCGGGGAGCAGGTGCGCGGACGCCGTGCTGGAGCGGGAGACGGCGGCTGTAGCCGCCGCGCAAGAGGGAGGCCGGGAAGCCGAGCTGTTCCGGGCCGCACGCGCCATGGGTCGCTTCGTCGCCTGGGGCGACATCTCCCGTGACGTGGTCGAAGAGGCTTTTCAGAAGGCTGGAGAGTCCACGGGGCTGCCCGCTTCCCAGTGCCGCGCCACCCTGCGCAGCGCCCTGAACTGGTCCATCCGCACGTGTAGGCCGCGGGGGACAGCATGAGCCGGACATCCCCCTCTGAAAAGCCTGCTCACCTCGTTCCGGGCCCGGCTCGCCGCTCCTCAGCCGCCCCTCAGCACCGGCCGACGGCCAAGCCGTCGGCCGAAGGCCGTCCTTCTTCTCCACTCGGCACGAGCCGCAGCGCGCCCTCGGGCGCCCCGGACAGCGCGCCGTCCTGGGCAGGACTGCACCTCATCGCGCCGCCCTCGTATCGGGCGGTCCCCTCCGCGACCGCGCTGTGCCCGTGCGGGGAGCTATGGCACGCCCGAGGCCGAGCCGACGTGCTCGCGCTCATCGACACCTACACCACCCACCGCGCCGCGTGCACCGGCCCTCCGCCGATCACGACGGCAACCGACCGCAGGAGCGCCGCATGAACACACCCCCACCCAGCGCCATCGACGGGGCCGCGCTGCTCGCAGAGGTCGAACACTTCCACCGCCGCTTCAACGTCTTCCCGACTGACGCCGCCTACGTGGCCGTAGCCCTGTGGGACGCGCACGCCCACCTGATCGACGCCTTCGACGGCACAGCGCGCCTGGCCTTCCTCTCGCCTGAACCCGGGTCCGGGAAGTCCCGTGCCCTGGAGATCGTAGAAACGCTCACTCCCCAGGCCGAGATTCTCGTGAACGCGTCCGCCAACGCCCTCTTCCGGCTGGTCGAAGGAACCGAGGGCACGCCGACGCTCCTCTTCGATGAGATCGACACCGTCTTCGGTCCGAAGGCCGGGGACAACGAGCCGGTTCGCGGCTTCCTCAACTCCGGCTACCGGCGGGGAGCGAAGTCGCTGCGCTGCGTCGGGGACGGTGCCAACCAGACCGCCGGGTGGTTCTCCTCTTTCTGCGCGGTCGCCATGGCGGGGCTCGGCTCGCTTCCCGACACGATCCTGACTCGCTCGATCATCATCCGCATGCGCAAGCGGGCCCCCAACGAAAAGGTGGAGCCCTACCGCCTGCGTCTCCACGAGAAGCAGGGGCACGCGCTCCGGGACCAGCTCGCGCAGTGGGCGGACCAGGTGCGCGACCAAGTGGCCGACGCCTGGCCGGAGATGCCCGAAGGCGTCTCCGACCGACCCGCCGACGTGTGGGAACCGCTGCTCGCGGTCGCGGATGCCGCTGGCGGGGAGTGGCCCGCGCGAGGCCGCGCCGCCTGCCTGGAGCTGGTGACCGCCGCTCAGGACGGCGACGAAGCTTCCCTCGGCATCCGGCTCCTCACTGATCTGCGCGATTCCGTGTTCTGCGGGGCCGACCGCATGCCTACCGCCGTCATCCTCGAATGCCTGCTGGGCATGGACGACGCGCCATGGGCCGACCTGGACGACAAGCCGCTCAGCCCGCGCAGTCTGGCCAAGCTGCTCGGGCAGTACGTCACCCCCGCCAACAAGCCCATCAAGCCCCGGGGCATTCGCACGCCCTCGGGCTTCCCGAAGGGCTACTACGCGGAAGACCTGGCGGATGCCTGGGCGCGCTACTGCCCCCCTCCCCCTGAGAAGTCCGCAACATCCGCCACGTCCGCCACACCGCAGGTCAGCGATGGTGAACCCGTGGCGGAGACCCCGTCCGAGTCCCGCCACGCACCGGCGGGAGCCGACACGCACCCGCTGACTCTCGTGCGCTGACCAGCCCCGCAGCCGAGCGACGCCAGGGCACCGCAGCGCCCCGGCGTGGCGGCTCCTATCCGCCACAGATCCGCCATCCGCCACGCAAGCACGCCTCTGACCTGCGCTGTGGCGGCGTGGCGGACGTGGCGGATTTCCCAGAAGGGTCCACGGACACATGCGCATCCGCCTCCAAGGCACCGAGGACGAGTGCCGACGCATCGCCGAGACCATCGCCACCGTCCTCGACGTACTGGAAATCAGCCACCCCTACCCCAACCGACCCCCGAGTCGTCTCGTACGCCTCTACCTGACCGTGCAGCCGCCCGCCCCGGAGAAGGAGGTATGACATGCCCCGCACTCGCCAGATGCTCAAGCTCCCCGAAGTCCTCGAAGAGATCGAGATGAGCCGCGCCGCCTTCTACCGCATGCGCGCTCGCGGCCAAGCCCCCAAGCTCCACAAGCTCCCCAACGGCCAGCTCCGCGTGCGTCGCGCTGACCTGGACGCTTGGTGGGACTCCTGCGGAGACGCAGCCGCCTGACCAACAACCGAACGACCAATGGGGCCCGTCGAACGGCGGGCCCCATCTTCTGTGGGAGAGATATGCAGTCGTATGACGTGCGCTTCTGGAACGTGCGTCGGCGGAACAGCAAGAGCGCGCCGTACCAAATTCGCTGGTTCGTGGACGGAGAGGAGTTTCAGGAACCGTTCGTCACGAAGACCCTGGCCGAGGCCCGCCGATCCGAACTGCTGACAGCCGCTCGCAGCGGCGAGGCATTCGACGTGGAGACCGGTCTTCCCGTGAGCGAGCTGCGCAGGCTGAACCGCACCACCTGGTACGAGCACGCTCGGCACTACGTGGACATGAAGTGGCCCGGGGCTGCGGCCAAACACCGGGCCAGCATCGCCGAGAGCCTGACCCTGGCCACAGTGGCGCTCTGCCCGGAGGCAAAGGGGCGACCGGACGAGGCACTGCTTCGCCGGGCGCTGTATCAGTGGGCTTTCAACGCCGGGCGGCGCAAGACCGACCCGCCGCACGACGAGGCAGCAGCTCTCAGGTGGGTGGCCAAGCACTCACCGCCCCTCAACAACCTCGACAGTGCTCAGCGAATGCGATCAGTACTGGACGCCTTGGCGAAGCGCCTGGACGGCAAGGCGGCAGCGGCAAACACGGTGAAGCGTCGCCGGGCCGTGCTGAGCAACTGCCTCCGCATCGCCGTCGAGCGGGAGCTGCTGCCCAGTAACCCTCTGCTGCGCGTGCACTGGGAGACGCCCAAGGCGGTTGAGGAGCTGGACGAACGCAGCGTCGCCACACCAGCCCAGGCCCGTTCGCTCCTGGTCGCCGTACGTGAGCAAGGACCACGGGGTGAGCATCTGGAAGCCTTCTTCGGCTGCATGTACTACGCGGCGATGCGCCCGGAAGAGGTCTCCGTGCTCAGTAGGTCTCAGTGCACCCTCCCTGACGAGGGCTGGGGTCGCCTGGATCTGGCGGGGGCGCGTCCCCAGGTCGGCTCCGCATGGACCGACGACGGCAAGCCGTACGAGGAGCGCGGGCTGAAGCACCGGCCGCGCCGAGCAGTGCGGCCCGTTCCGATCCCGCCGGTACTGGTGGCCCTGCTTCGGGCCCACATCGACCGCTTCGGAACGGGGGAAGACGGGAGGCTCTTCTCGGCTGTTCGCGGCGGGCCGGTCAGGTCGCAGGAGTACGGCGCGGTCTGGAAAGAGGCGCGAAAGCGTGCTCTGACCCCGGAGCAGGCGGCCTCACCGCTGGCGCAGATCCCGTACGACCTGCGGCACGCGTGCGTGTCCTTCTGGCTCCGGTCCGGGGTGAGCCTCGCTGAGGTCGCGCGGCGGGCCGGACAGAGCATCGCCGTTCTTCAGCGCTACTACGCGAAGGTGCTGGACGGCGAGGAAGCCCGCATGAACGAGCTGATCGATCAGGGCTTCGCGGAGCAGGAAGAGAGCGACGAGAGAGCGTCGTGATCACCGCATTTCTTGGCCGCAGGTTGGCCGCACGCGCTGGTCAGGACTGAGACAGACGGGAACGGGGTGAGACAGGCCGACCGCACGAAGGGCCGCCCGGCGAGACCGGGCGGCCCTTGTGACCTGCTACTTCGTTCACCTGTGCGGAGGCGGTGGGATTTGAACCCACGGTGAGGGATCACCTCACGACGGTTTTCAAGACCGTTCCCTTCGGCCGCTCGGGCACACCTCCCCGCGCCACCCCCGTCAGGAGCAGCGCCCGACCAGGGTAGCGGCTCGGTGAGGAGGAGCGGACCGGTGGCCCGTATCCGGTGGCGGGAGGCGTGGCGGCCGGGTCGCCCGCTCAGGGGGTGCCCCGGCCGTCATGCGCCGTTGCCGATGGCCGGCCATCGGCCGACGTGCCCGTTCAGGGGCCCTTCGCAGGCCCGGTCACCAGGTCAGGAGGCGGTCGTGGCCGGAGGTCAGGGTGCCGGAGGAGAGGATGATGTCGAGGTGGTGGTTCGTGCTGCGTGCCCCGTCGGACTCCGCGGTCTCGGGCAGCTCCGCGCCCAGGCCGATGTGGATACCGAAGTGGCGCTCGGTCCAGTGGTACGCCGCCTCGTGCGCCCGCGCCGCCGCGATCACCGCGCGGGACTGGCCGACCCCGAGTTCGCCGACCTGCCGCAGCCCCGGCAGCCTCGTGAGAGCCTCCTCGAGGTCCGCGCAGAGCGGCTTCCTGTTGCCGGACACGCCGACGATCTGGCCCTTGTCGAACGTCAGCGTCAGATCGCCCGGCCGTACGGCCCCGTACTTGCGGCCGAACGGGACCGTGCCGATCACCCAGCCCTCGACGGCGAGTTCGCCGTCCGCTGACCGGGGGAGGCAGGCGACTTCACCGCTGGGCAGTACGTAGTCGTCCGCTTCGAGACCGCTGTACGAGACCCATTCGCTGCCCGAGCAGTCGAAGACGACTCGGCTGGAGGGCTTCGCGGAGTCCTCGGAACCCTTCGGACCCGGTTGTTCCGGTCCCTGATAGACCAGTTCCGAACTGCCCTGAAGCGCTTCCTGGATATCGTTGCAGCGTTCCAGAACGGCGTGCGGGTCCTCCGCGAACAGGGCGGCGAAATTCTCGTCCCATACGTCGACGAGGAGCTTCAGCCGCGTGACCCGCCAGTCGGCGAAGTGCTCCATCGTGTCCTTGTATTCAGGGAAACGACGGGCCACTGTCGCCCGCTTCACATGGAAGCCGAGGAAGCCGACGTCGGGAGTTTTCTTGTAGCGGAGGGCGATTTCCTCTGCCTTCTCGGGAGGCGTTTCCCCCAAGACAATCGTTTCCGTGGAATCCAGCCGCTCCCGGACCGCCTCGGCGATCCGCTCCTGCGCGGCCGGCTCGTGAACGATGACCCAGTGCGTGATCGAGCGCGGGAGGTAGGCGATGAGATGATCCACCGCCTGGCCCCACGCTTCTGAGGTGCCGGTCAGCATCCGCTGGGCTCGGCTACACCCACTTGACTTCTTCGGTCCATATGACGTCGGGCCGACCGTCGTGCCGCACCTTGGGTTTCGGCGGACCGTCGGTCATGAATTCCGTCAGATCAAGGTCGGGCATGACCATGTCGACGGGGAGTTGGGAGTCGCGTTCGGCCTGTTCGGGGGTTGCGAGAGTTCTCACTCTTGTCCCTCCTGTCCTGTTGGACTCAACAGTTCTCAAGGCTGCCGCCCTCCTCGAAACCTGTCAACACCACCTTGTTTCACGGGAGTTGGGGAGTGAGGGATTTCCGCCAGGGCGCCCGGCCAGGTTCCGGGCAGGGAGGTGCGGGCGCGCGAGCAGGCCCCGCTTCCGCCCCGCCCCCAAGCAGGGGCGGGGCGGAAGCGGCGGCACGACGCGGTGTGCGGCGATCCCGATCCGCTAGTCGTCGCCCTTCTTCGAACCGAGCGTGACGTCCACCGTGTGCTCCTGGCCGCCGCGCTTGTAGGTCAGCTTGACCGTCTCGCCCGGCTCGTGGGTCCAGATGGTGCCGATCAGCGTCGGGCCGCTGTCTATGACCGTGTCGTTCAGCTTGGTGATCACATCGCCGGACTTCAGACCGGCCTTGTCCGCCGGGCCGCCCTCGGGGATGGCGGCGGAGCCGCCCTCGCCCTGATCGGCGATCGTCGCGCCGTCGCCGCTCTCGCTCAGCTCGACCGTGGCACCGATGACCGGATAGACGGGCTCACCGGTCTTGAGGAGCTGGCCCGCGACGCGCTGTGCCTGGTTCACGGGGATGGCGAAGCCCAGGCCGATGCTGCCGGACTGCGACTCGCCGCCCATGCCGCCCCCGCCGCCGCTGGGCTGAATGGCGGAGTTGACGCCGATGACCGCGCCCTCCGCGTTCAGCAGCGGGCCGCCGGAGTTGCCGGGGTTGATGGACGCGTCCGTCTGGATGGCGCTCATGTACGACGCGCTGCTGCTCTGGCCGTCGCTGGAGGCCACGGGGCGGTTCTTGGCGCTGACGATGCCCGTCGTGACCGTGCCGGAGAGGCCGAAGGGGGCGCCGATGGCGATCGTGGCATCGCCGACCTGCACCTCGTTGGACTTGCCGAGCGGCAGCGGGTTCAGCTTGCGGTCGTCCGCGTTCTTGAGCTTGAGGACCGCGATGTCATAGCCCTGGGCCTTGCCCACGACCTCGGCCGAATACTTCTTGCCGTCGGAGAACGTGGCCGTCAGCTTGCCGCCGTTTGCCGCGCTGGCCACCACGTGGTTGTTGGTGAGGATGTGGCCCTGCTTGTCGTAGACGAAGCCGGTGCCCGTGCCTTCCTCGCTGCCGCCCGCGGCGTTGATCGTCACGACGCTGGGCAGCGCCTTGGAGGCTATGCCCGCGACGGACTTCGGAGAGCGGTTGAGCGTCTTCGGATCCGAGTCCGAGGAGATGGTGGTGGAGCCCCCGCCGTCACCGCGCTCCGCCGCCACGAAGCCGAGGCCGCCGCCGATGCCGCCCGCGACGAGCGCCACCGCGATGGCCGCGGCGATCAGACCGCCGGAGCGCCGCTTCCTGCCCGGATCGGGCGCGGGCGGGGCAGCCCACGGGTTGTGCGGGTCACCAGGGCCGCCGGGCCCGCCCGGACCACCGGGGCCGGGGCCCCCTGGGCCACCCGGACCGCCTCCGTACGGCGGCATGCCGCTGCCCGCGCCCCACTGCGCGGTGTCCCCGACGCCGGGCGCGCCAGGCGCTCCGGGCGAGCCGGGAACGGGCGGCGGCGGCGCGTGCCCCATCGGCGCGGCCGGGGGCTGCTGGGGAGGGGGAGGCGTGGCGTCTGGCTCGGGCTTGCTCATGACGGGGCCGCCCTGCCCCGCTCCGTCCGCGACGGTGGGCGCGGAGGCGGGGAGCGGAGGCGTGCCGGGCACGCCGGGCGCGGCATCCGCACGCGCGGCGCCGGTACCGCCCGTGCCGCCGCTGCCGCCGCTGCCGCCGGAGGACTCGGCGGGGCCCGGAGCCGCCGACGCCTGGGCGGCGGCCCCCTGGAGGTCGGTCGTCCTCTCTGTCCTCTCTTCGGAATCCCTGTCCGGCACCGCAGGGGGCGTGGGTGTCGGCCCCACCGCCGGTGTGACGGCAGCTCCCTCGTTCTCGGTGCTCACAACTCTCTCCTCAGGTACACGACATCGCAGGGACGGAGGTTCATGTATTCGGGTATCCGTACACAGCCTTTCCCATGGCGTGTCAGACGGGCGTAAGTCGTCGCGCGCCTGTGGACTGTCATCCTTTACGCCACACGTACTGAGCGCATCCGCAGCGGGCCCACGGGGCAGCCATCCGGGTCCCGGTGGCACGATAACCCGGTGAGCTATGAGATCCGCCCGGGGTCACGGGCCTCTCCTTCCCGCCCGATCTCCGTCATCGCGCACCGCGGCGCGTCCGACGAGGCACCGGAACACACCCTCGCCGCCTACCGCAAGGCCATCGAGGAGGGCGCGGACGCGCTGGAGTGCGACGTACGGCTCACCGCCGACGGCCATCTCGTCTGTGTGCACGACCGCCGTGTGAACCGGGTGTCCAACGGCCGGGGCGCCGTATCGGCGCTGGAGCTGGCCGAGTTGGCCGCGCTCGACTTCGGCTCCTGGAAGGGCGGCCCCGGCACCGACCAGTACGAGTCCCCGGACAGCGAGGACTCCGAGCGCACCTCCGTACTGACGCTGGAGCGGCTGCTGCGGCTCGTGGCCGAGGCGCCGCGCCCGGTGGGGCTGGCGATCGAGACGAAGCACCCGACGCGCTGGGCGGGCCACGTCGAGGAGCGGCTGCTGGCGCTGCTGGCGCGCTCGCCCGTGACCTCGCCCGTACGGATCATGAGCTTTTCCGCCCGCTCCCTGCACCGGGTGCGATCGGCGGCGCCGCACATTCCGACCGTGTTCCTGATGCAACTGCTGCTGCCGCGGCACAGGGACGGCAGGCTGCCGCCCGGGGTGCGGATCGCCGGGCCCAGCATCCGCATCCTGCGCGCGCACCCGGAGTACGTGGAACGCGCGCACCGCGCGGGCAACGAGGTGCACGTATGGACGGTGAACGAGCCGGGGGACGTGGAGCTGTGCGTACGGCTCGGCGTGGACGCGGTGATCACCAACCGTCCGCAGCGGGTGCTGGCCCAGCTCGCCGAGGCCGGGGCCCGGGACCCGGGCTGAGCCCGCGCCGCGGGCGTATGCGTGAGTGCGGAATTCCCGGGCACTTTCCGCACGTGACCCCATGTGCCGCGAAGAGTTTCATCCCGCACTCACCTGGAGTGCACCGGCGCATTCGCTCCGTATTCGATCGTTGCGAATGCGTCAAGAGACTATGGATGGCCGGTTTCCGATCCACTTCATGGGGGCATTCATCCCACTGGCGTGGGGCAAAGGAGGTCTCGGGGGTGGCGTTGGTGGTGGCACAGGAGGTGCCTACTTCGTCGACCATGGCCGTGCTCCATGGTCCGGCGGGCGTGGGAGCGGCGCGGCGCAGAATGCGCGAGGAACTACTCGCGAGCGGTGCGCCGGATCCGGTCGTGGAAGACGCGGTGCTCATTCTTTCCGAACTGCTCAGCAATGCGTGCCGGCACGCACGGCCGCTGAGCGAGGACCAGTGCATCCGCGCGGCCTGGAGCCGCGACACAAAGGGCGAACTCACCGTCTCCGTCACGGATGGTGGCGGTCCGACCCGACCACTTCCAGCCACTCCGTCGGTGACGGCGCGTGGTGGCAGGGGCCTCGCCATCATCACGGCCCTCGCCCGTGACTGGGGTGTCGACGAAGAGGTCCACGAACTGCCCGACGGCATGGGTGACGGCGACGAGGCCAAGGGCGTGACCGTCTGGGCCGTGCTGGCCTCCGAGAACGGGTTCGGCGACGGCTACGACAGCGGCAACGGCAACGGCTTCGCCGACAGCCTCGGGTTCGACCTGGCCTCGATCGACGAGCTGCGCTAGGGGAGCACCGGGCGAGCCGCACCGGGAGCGACGGTCGCCGTGTCCACGCGCGCCGTCGCTCACCGTCGCCCGTACCGCGCACCCTCCCGGCGCGAATCCCCCTCTCCGACGCGCCCCGCCCCTCCCGGCGCGGCCTCGTGCGGCCCCGCGCGGACACGGTGCGTGCGCACAGCCCCGCCCCACCCCCTCCCCCTCGGGCCCGGCACCCGGCGCCCGACACGTCCTGCCGGAGTACGGGAGGGCTCAGCGGCTAGGCTCGCGGCGACACTTCGAACCGTCCGTCCGCAGACCTGGAGAACCGCACGCCATGGCCAAGAAGCGCCGACCGCAGACCAAGGCAGCGACGCCGCAGCTCGTCGACGGGGAGGTGCCCGTCGTCGGCGCGCGCGAACCGTGTCCATGCGGCTCGGGCCGCCGATACAAGGCGTGTCACGGGAGGGCAGCGGCCCACGCCGTGACCGAACTGGTCCACCGCCCCTTCGAGGGGCTTCCCGGCGAGGCCGACTGGGTGGCGCTGCGCGAGCTGGTGCCCGCCGCGACGGTGGAACTGACCCTCAAGGACGGGCTGCCGGAGGGCGTGCCCGTGGTGAAGCTGGCGACGGTGCTGCCCATGGCGTGGCCCGCGCTGCGCCGTGACAACGGCGAGGTGCTGCTCGGCCTCCAGAACGACACGGCGTCCGGCGACATCAGCCGCGACCTCGCCGACACCCTCCAGCGCGCGCTGGCCGCCGAGCCGGGTTCGCCCGTCGACACGGGGCGCCCCGCGCCGGACGGGCCGCGGCTCCAGGACCTTCTGGACTTGGAGGCTCCGTTCGCGCCCGAGGTGCACAGCGGCTTCGAGTTCTGGGTGGAGGACGCCGAGCAGGCGGCCACGGGTGAGGTCGCGGCCTCTCTGGAGCGTGCCAATTCAGCCGCCATCCCGACGGCCCGGCTGAGCGGCGTCGAGGGGGCCTACTGGTGCGAGACGCCGGAGAAGAATCATCTGCGCTGGGTGATGACGCACCCCGAGGAGCGGCTTCTCGACGCACTCGCGCGGCTGCACGCGGCGGGCGGATCGTCGCTGGGAGACGACACCCGGCTGGTCGGCTCGTTCCGCGCGCACGGCCTCACGGTGCCCGTCTGGGACCTCCCCAGCTCCATGACCTCGGAAGACTGCGAGAAGCCCGCGGCGGCGTTCGCGGAGAGGCTGGCCGAGGCGCTCGAGTCGACGGCCCCGCTGACCGCCGACGAGCGCAAGGCGCGCAGCGGGCTCGCCAACCGTCAGGTCACTCTGAGCTGACGAGGAATTGAGAGTTCCGCAACGGTCCTGCGGAGAAAATGTGACCGTGACTCGCGTCACATTGGGGTCCGAACTGCCCATACTCACAGGTAAATCGGCGTCCGGATCTGCGCGATCGAATTTGCGAACAGCCGATCTCTTGTTACCTTTTTAGGAGCCCGGTCGCTGGTGCATCCCCCGTCGCCAGCGACCGGGTTCTTTGCTGCCCGGAACCCCGTTCGTGGTTCAACTTCCTTACGGCGCCGACGAGTTGCTCCCGGAGCGCAGCAGCAGCCGCTCCCCGTCGGGCGAGCCGATCTCCAGCACCGCCGAGTACGCCGGACCCCCGCCTTCGCGACCACGCTTCCCCGCGCGCTCCGCGCCCCTCGCGTCGCGCACGCCCTCGCGCGTCCGCTCACGGGGCGTCTCGCAGATGCCGGGCTCGTCGGAGGCTCCGTCCAGTTCGCAGGGCACCTGGACGGAGCTTCCGTCGGGCCGCATGAGGGTGAGCACTCCGCTGAGGGGCCCGTTGGTGGCGTTCCTGTAGTACGAGCGGGCCCAGATCTCACCGCCCTCGGAGACGACACAGGTCTGGGCCTCCACGCCGTCGGGCGAGGCGAGTTCGGGCCCGCACTCCGTCACCGTCTCCTCTCCCGCGCTCTCCCCCGCACCGTCCACGTCCCCTCCGGGCCGCTGAGCGCCTCCCTGAGCGCCCCGCGCACCATCGGGCTCCCCCGCACCGCGCGCGGGCGTACGCGACGACGAGAGGGACGCGGGGGAGGCGTCCGGGGGCGACGACGGGGGAGCGGACACCTCGGGGTCGCCGGAGGACGACGCCCCCGAGGACGGCGCGGGGCCCGCCGTCGCCGCCGCGAGGGGCAGCGCTGCGGCGAGCGCCACCGTGCTCGCCAGCGCGATCAGACGGAGGCGCGCGCCACGCTGCTGGCTGGCGCACTGCTGCGGCTCATGCATGACGGGACCCACCTGCGACTCACGGGGACGGACGACGGAAACGCCCGGGACGAAGCGGCCGGCCACTGAGAGGGCCGGGAACGCGGGGACGGTAGGGCGAAGATATCGGGGCAGACGGGGCCACTCCGGACGGCGAACGCCCGTTTCCCGTACAAGACAGGGCCGCTCCAACCCGTACGAGTGAAGGGCTCGCGCCGTCGGCGCGAGCCCTTCATTTCCCGTGTCGCGTACGCGACGTGCCCGCGAGGGCCGTCACCCGCTCACGACGTCACACTTGGCGACGTCACACCTCACGACGCCGCACGCGGCGCTCAGTACGCGAGCCTGCTGCCCGTGTCCGGGGCCGTCGCGCTCGCCTCGACGAGCACGTCGAGCAGGGTCTCCATCCGCGGCAGCCACGGAGCACCGCCGCCCGCCGTGCCGCCCGCACGGCGTTCAGCGCGTCCTGCCGCGCGCCCGGCGCGCGCGCTTTCGGGCTCCCGCTCCCAGCGGACCTGACCGGCACCCGTGGGCGAGGGGGGCAGTGCGACATAGCCGCCCTCGCCGTGGAAGCGCAGCGAACTGGGCACCCAGTCGTGCGCGTAGAGCAGTTCGCCCAGTTCCTCCAGTTCGTACGGCTCGACCAGGAACGAGAAGCGGGTCAGCGTCGCGGCGACGGGGCCGACGCGCACCCCCAGCCGGTCGAAGTCCGCCAGGGCCTGGACCCCCGCCGCTGCCGGGAGGCTGAGCGCGCACGGCGCGCTGCCGCCCGTGGCAAGGATCAGGGGGGCCATGGGCCGGTTGGTCCACCACCAGCGCACCATGCGCGCGTCGGTCGTCGCCGCCAGCAGTACAGGGTCGAAGGGGTGGGCACCCGGGACCGCGCACTCGGGGTCGGGACAGGAACAGGCCGGTGCCGGCACCGGTGCCGGGGAGGTCGCGGGACCGCCTTCCGGAAGGTCCTGTTCGGACTGGCGTTTGGACGGGGCGGGGGACGGGGAGGACGGGAGGGCCGCGCCAGGGACGACGGGCCAGTGCCACTGGGTGGCACAGGTGAGCGCCGCGTTGCGCAGCGTTGACCGGGTCATGCGTCGCCTTCCGAGGATCTCGCGCATATGCGCTCGTTCCTTTCCGTAAACGCCAAGGGGTCGTCTCGTCAGAGATCGTCTAGCCCATCACACCACGTAGATCTTCAGTGACTGCGCGTAGAGAACAGCGCATCATGCCGTAGGCCGAGCGTGGAACATGGCGGGGGGTGGCGTGCGCCTGGCGCTTGCGCTCCGTACCGCCACTCGTGCGTGGTGCTGCTTGAACTGCGCCTGTCCTGCGTGATGCTTTCCCGCCAGTACGGGGGTGGGTCATGGCCACCGCATCTATAGACGCTGAGTGTTCCCACCGGGTTCCGTACCCGCGACAGCCGCGCCAACCCTCCCGACCAGCAGCCTCAAGAGACGTTGGTGCGTGTGGGTTTGCGGAATGACCCCCAGTCGACAGCAAATATCGCTTCACAGGGGCTGTTTTCCGCCAACCTCGAACACTACCGGCCTGCCCGCGTGAAGTCATCGGCGTCACATGGACACCATCGGCCTCGTAAGGACAATGCTGGACATCCCGACATCGAGCCGTGTACATCTGGAACCATTGATAGCGGAGCAGCATGACATGGGGGTTTGCGATGCTATTGAGAGAAATGAACTGCTGTGAAAGCCCGGGCGCATGAGCCCCCCGAGGTCACCGAAAGTGGCCGGAATCCAACCCGCAATTTCTCCGCCGTCGCAGACTGCGCCCGCTCCGGGCGGCCCCCCTGTGGAGCCCCTCGCCGCCGCTCAGGACCGCATGGCCGAGTCCCTCACCGATCTGACGTCGCTCCACGAACTCACCGAACGGCTCGCGCGCACCGCGACCCTCGATGACGCGCTCCACGAAGTGCTCCGCGCCGGAGCCGCCCTGGTCGGGGCGCGGCGCGGGATGATCGCGCTCGAGGCGTCGGAGCGCGCGGGGCCCGAGCGCACCGTCGGACTCGGTCTCGGGCGCGCCGACCTCGGCCACATCGAGACCGTCCCGCGCGGCTCCGCCTCCCACGCCCGCCTCCTCGACGGACTCGCAGACGACCTCCCCGCCATGCCGGGCGGCTCCACGCGCACCGCCTCCGGAACCGTCGCCGGTATGCACCGTCGCACGGGACACGCACCGCACGCTCCCGGCACGCACACCCCCGGCGCGGACGGTTCCGTATCCGCACCCGCGTCCGCGTCCGCATCCACGTCGGCCCCCGTCGCCCCTGCCCCCGGAACCGGGCACGCGCCGAGCCCTGAGATCGTCCACCCCGACATCGCCGCGGACCGCGCGCTCGACCCCCGTCACCGCGAGGTCGCCGCGCGCCTCGGGTGCGCCGCGAGCTACGCCGTCCCCCTCGCCACCGGGCTCGCGGGCCGCATCGCCGCGGCCGTCTGGCTCTACGACGAGCCCGCGCGCCCCACGGAGCGGCAGCGCCACCTCCTCGGCCGCTATCTGCGGCAGGCGGCCGAACACCTGGCCCACCACCTCGACCTGGACCGCGCCCGCCACGACGTGGCCGCGCTGCGCGAGGAGCTGCTGCCCAGCAGGCTCCCGCGCGTGCCCGGCGTGCGGCTGGCCGTGCGGCACAGGAGCGGACCGCGCGGCGGCGGCGACTGGTACGACGCGCTGCCGCTGCCCGAGGGCGCCCTCGGACTCGCCGTCGGCGGGGTCAGCGGGAGCGGGCCCGGCGCGATGGCGGCGATGGCCAGGCTGCGGGCCTCCCTGCGCGCGTACGCGGTGATGGAGGGCGAGGATCCCGTCGCGGTCCTCTCCGATCTGGAGCTGCTGCTGCGGCTGACGGAGCCGGCGCGCTCGGCGACGGCGCTGTTCGCGTACGCGGAACCCGCCTCGCGCAAGGTGACCGTCGCCGGGGCCGGGCACTGTCCGCCGCTGCTCGTGGGGCCCGCGCGCACGGAGTTCGTCGAGACCACGCTCTCGGCGCCGCTGGGCATGCTCGCCTGCTGGGAGGCGCCCAGCGCCGAGCTGTTCCCGCGCGAGGGCGAGACGCTGCTCCTCTACAGCGACGGGCTGCTGCACCGCACGGGCGCCCCCATGGACCGGGCCCTCGCCCGGCTGCACGCTGCCGTCGCCTGCGCGCCTCCCGTGGTGCGCACGGAGCCGGAGGCGCTGACGGAGCATGTGCTGCGCACGGTGCTGCCCGACGGGCTCGCCGACCAAAAGGACCACCCGGAGGACGTCGTCCTGCTGGCCGCCCGATTCTGACCCCGCTGCCCCCGCTGCCCCTCGCTGGCCCCCACTGCCCCCGTTGCCCTCACTGTCCCCCCGCTGCCCCCATTGACCCGCCGCGCCGTTCTCTGCCGGAAACGTCACAGGTGCGCGGCCCTGGACCAGCCTCCGCTCGCCCATACGATGGAAGGCGGTCTTACACCATCCAGAGGAGGCAGACGTGGCGGACGCCGCCGACGAACAGGCGATCAAGCAGCGGAAGAACGGCCTGTACTCGGGCGTCTCGGACGAGCTGGCCGAGAACATGAAGACCGGCTGGGCCGACACGGAGCTGCGTGACCTGGAGCCCGTGCCCCAGGCGGAGCGCACAGCCGAGCGCCGCGCCCGCCTCTCCGAGCGCTTCCCCGGCGAGCGGCTGGTGATCCCGTCAGGCAACCTCAAGACGCGTTCCAACGACACGGAGTACGCCTTCCGCTCCGCCGTCGAGTACGCCTACCTCACCGGTGACCAGACCGAGGACGGCGTCCTCGTCATGGAGCCCGCCGAGCGGGGCGGCCACGACGCCACGCTCTACCTCCTCCCCCGCTCCGACCGCGAGAACGGCGAGTTCTGGCTCGACGGCCAGGGCGAGCTGTGGGTCGGCCGCCGCAACAGCCTCGGCGAGGCGGCGCAGCTCTACGGGATGCCCTGCGAGGACGTCCGCACCGTCGCCGACGTGCTGCGCGCCGCCACCGGGCCCGTCCGCGTCGTGCGCGGCCACGACGCGGGGGTCGAGGCGGCGCTGACGGACAAGGTGACGGCGGAGCGCGACGAGGAGCTGCGGGTCTTCCTCTCCGAGCTGCGGCTGGTCAAGGACGCGTTCGAGATCGGCGAGCTCCAGAAGGCGTGCGATTCCACCGCGCGCGGCTTCGAGGACGTCGTGAAGGTCCTGGACCGGGCCGAGGCCACCTCGGAGCGGTACATCGAGGGAACGTTCTTCCTGCGCGCCCGCGTCGAGGGCAACGACATCGGCTACGGCTCCATCTGCGCCGCTGGCCCGCACGCCACCACCCTGCACTGGGTGCGCAACGACGGCCCGGTCCGCTCGGGCGACCTGCTCCTGCTGGACGCGGGCGTGGAGACCCACACCCTCTACACCGCCGACGTCACCCGCACGCTCCCCGTCAACGGCCGCTACACCGACTTCCAGCGCAAGATCTACGACGCGGTGTACGAGGCCCAGGAGGCGGGCATCGCCGCGGTGCGCCCCGGCGCCGGGTATCTGGACTTCCACCACGCGGCACAGCGTGTCCTCGCGACGAAGCTGGTCGAGTGGGGTCTGCTGGAGTACGACGTCGAGAAGGTCCTGGAGCTGGGCCTCCAGCGCCGCTGGACCCTGCACGGGACGGGCCACATGCTCGGCATGGACGTGCACGACTGCGCCGCCGCCCGCCGCGAGACCTACGCGGACGGCACCCTGGAGCCGGGCATGTGCCTGACGGTGGAGCCCGGCCTGTACTTCCAGGCCGACGACCTCACCGTCCCCGAGGAGTACCGCGGCATCGGCGTCCGCATCGAGGACGACATCCTCGTCACGGAGGACGGCAACCGCAATCTGTCGGCCGCGCTGCCGCGCACCAGCGCCGACGTCGAGGACTGGATGGCGCGGCTGCGGTCATGAGCCGCGCGCACGGGCGGTGAGGCGCCGCTCCAGGGCCGGCCGGTCAGGGCCGGTCGGTCAGGCCCCGAGAGGGGCGGGGCCCCGGCCCCGATAAGGAGGGGACCGGGAGCGGGGCTTTGCGTAGCCTGAAGGCGTCTGTCACGGACAAGGAAAAGAGCACACGTTGGTCACCCGGTTCCGGCCCGGACTGCTGTCCGCGTTCCCCTTCCTTGCCATGGCCGTCATCGTCGTCGCCGACATGACGGCGGGCCCCGGGGTCGGGCTGACGCCGATGATGGCGCTGGGCCCCGCCTTCGCCGGGCTGATCGGCGGCAAGCGGCGCACCGCCGCGATCGGCGTCGTCGCGCTCGGCCTCTCCTTCGCGCTCATCGTCTACAACGGCCAGGTCGGCGAGCGCCGCGGCTACGCCACGCTGATCTCCGTCGCCGGTGTCGCGGTGGCGGGCCTGGTCGCCACCGCGATGCGGCAGCGGCGCGAGGCCGAGCTGGCCAGCGTCCGGTCCATCGCGGAGGTCGCGCAGCGGGTGCTGCTGCGGCCCGTGCCGCGCAGCGCCGGGCATCTGCGGGCCGCCGTCTCCTACACCTCGGCGGTGGCCGAGGCGCGCATCGGCGGTGACCTGTACGAGGTGGTGACCTCCCCTGCCGGGGTGCGGGTCATCGTCGGCGACGTGCAGGGCAAGGGCCTGGAGGCGGTGGAGACGGCGGCCGTCGTGCTCAACGCCTTCCGGGAGGCCGCCTACGACGAACCCGACCTCGCCACCGTCGGCGACCGCCTGGAACGGGCGCTGGACCGGCATCTGCTGGGGGAGAAGTTCGTGACGGCCGTCCTGGCCGAGGTCCGCGAGCGCGACCGCGCCGTGCTGCTCAACTACGGGCACCCGGCGCCCCTGGTGATACGGCCCGACGGCACCGTCCACTACGCCGAACCGCCGGACCGCGCCCTGCCGCTCGGCCTCGGCATCCACGGCGCGCCCGCGCCGCAGCCGCACCGGGTGCCGTTCGTGCCCGGCGACCAGTTGCTCTTCTACACGGACGGCGTCAGCGAGGCCCGCGACCGCGGCAACACCTTCTATCCGCTGGAGCACCGCTCCGAGCTGCTCAAGGACCCCGATCCGGAGGCGGCGCTGGACGCCGTGCGCCAGGATCTGGAGTCGCACGTCGGGGCGCCGCTGCACGACGACGCGGCGATGCTGCTGCTGCGCTACCGGGACCAGTGAGGGGACGGGGGCGGCGGGCGCGGTCGCGGGTGCGGGTGCGGGGGGCGGGTGCTCAGGACGCCTTCAGCAGCGCGCCCGCGTCCCCGAAGCGCCGGTCCCCGCGCCACTTGAGCGTCTTGTCGAAGCTGACGACCGCGCCGCCGCCGCAGTCCGCGTGATCGCGGAAGCGGACGTGGTCGGCCAGGGATTCGATGAGGAAGAGCCCCCGGCCGTCCTCCGCGTCCACGGCGGCACGGTCCAGGGGCCCGGGTTTCCCTGATTTCCCGCGACGGCCGAATCCAGGGCCGGTGTCCGCCACCTCGATACGGCAGCGGTCGCCGTCGAGGTAGGCGGTGACGCGGTACGCGTCGTCGGAGTGCTCGCCCGTGCGGCCGGTCCCGCCGGCGCCGGGTTCGTCCGTACAGTGCTCGCCCGTACCGTGCTCGACGGCGTTGGCGCACGCCTCGGTGAGGGCGAGTGACAGGTCGTAGGAGATCTCCGGATCGACCCCCGCCGTCTCCATCGCGCCCAGCAGCAGCCTCCGGGCGAGCGGCACACTTGCCGCCTCGCGCCTCAGCTGGAGGGACCACCACATGCTCATGTCCCGACCTCCCAGGCCACGGCTCGACGGTTGGCCACGAGGCCGCCCCGGCCATACCGATACGTATTGCCGCGCCCGGCCCGCGCTACGCGCGTCGTCGACGTGATGCCGCTCATTCGGACGAGGCCCTGAACCCACATGAGCGGCAGATCGCCACGGGAGCACCTTCGTACCCTTCGTACCCTGCCGGGTCCACGGCAGCACTCCGGTGAGATGATGGCGCCGCCATGACTGCCGGGGCGGATCTCAGACTGCTGCGGGCCGCGGTGTTCACCGCGGTCTGCGTCGCGCTGTCCGCCGCCGGGCACGTCCTCGTCGGCGGGGGTGGTGTCCCCCTCTGGTCGCTGGGCCTCGGCTGCGCCGTCGTCTTCGCCGTGGCCGCGCCGCTCGCCGGGCGCGAGCGGTCGCTGCCCGGCATCGCGGCGCTTCTGGCGGTGGGACAGCTCGCGCTGCACACCCTCTTCGCCTGCGGCCAGCAGCCCGTCCCCCGCGCTTCTTCCGGGAGCGCGGAGGGGAGCGGGGGCGCCGGGAGCGGCGGCGGTGTGGTGGCGCTGGCGGAGAAGCTGCTGTGCAACGAGCACGCCGCCGGTTCCCTGAGCGAGTCCGAGGCACGGCGCGTCGTCTCCGACGCCGGGCTGTCCGCGGGGCACCTCACCCAGCAGGCCGGGCAGGCGGGCGCCTCGGGCGCCGCGCACCTGGGCCACGCGGGGCACGCCGGGCACGGCGGCGCCGAAGCGGCGGGCAGCGCGCTGACGGCCGGGTCGGCTGTCGGCACCCCGCTAGAGTGCCTGCGCGACGCGGCGCGCGCAGCGCTCTCCCTGCTCGACGGCCCCATGCTGCTGGGCCATCTGCTCGCCGCGCTCACGCTCGGCTGGCTGCTGCGCCGCGGTGAGGCCGCGCTGTGGCGGCTGGTCAGGCTCTCCGCCGAGTCGGCGGCGCCCGCAGCGGCGCGGCTGCTTCCCGTACGGGCGCTGCGTACGGCGCTCGCCTGGGTACGGGCACTGCGCGCCGGGCTGCTTCCCCAAGCCCCGGCGTGGGCGCGCGCGGAGGGGGAGCGGGACGAGAGCGCGCCCGCTTCGGCGCTCCTCCAGCACTCCGTGCACCGGCGCGGGCCGCCGCGCACGGCGGACGTGTTCGCGCTCGCGGCCTGACGCACGACGCACCGCGCCCCAGCTCTCAGCTCCGGCTTCAGCTCCAGTTCCAGTTCCAGCTCCCGTACGGGTCACCGGAACGGACCGGAACGAGACAGGAGGGGAGGGGCGGGACCGGGCGGGTGGCCGTGTGCGCCTGGACGCGCCGCGCCCCCGTGCCCCTTTTCCTCCCATCCCTCGCGTACCGCCGCGTGCCCGCCTCCGCGTGTGCCCGCGTCCGCGTACGCGTCCGTCGACCTCAGTCCGCGGACCACGACCGGTCCGCCCTGCCCTGTCGGGAGCACCCACAGATGAAGACCTCACGCCGCGACGTCGCGGCCGTCGGCGCCCTCGCCGTCTCAGCGCTCGCCGCCGTCGTCCTGTGCGCCGGACCCGCGTCCGCGCACGTCAGCGTCGATCCGCAGGAGGCCGAGCAAGGCGGCTTCGGCACCGTCAGCTTCAAGGTGCCCAACGAGCGCGACAACGCCTCGACCACCAAGCTCGAAGTCACCCTCCCCACCGACCACCCGCTCGCCTCGGTCATGCCGCAGCCGGTGCCCGGCTGGGACGTGGACGTCACCAAGTCCAAGCTGGACAAGCCGATCGAGATGCACGGCGAGAAGATCACGGAGGCCGTCACCAAGGTGACCTGGACCGGCGGGAAGATCGAGCCCGGCCAGTTCCAGCAGTTCCCCGTCTCCCTCGGACAGCTCCCGGAGGACGAGGACCAGCTCGTCTTCAAGGCGCTCCAGACGTACGACAACAAGGAGGTCGTGCGCTGGATCGAGGAGCCGGAGGAGGGGCAGCCCGAGCCCGAGAACCCGGCGCCCGTCCTCAAGCTGACGCCCGCCGCCGAGGACGAGGACGGCCACGGCGGCGGAGACGACGGCAAGCACGCGGACGACGAGGAGTCGGTCGCCGCCTCCGGTGACGACGCGAGCGGTACGGACACGACGGCGCGCGTGCTCGGCGTCGTCGGGATCGTCGTCGGTGTCGCGGGCGTCGCCTTCGGCGTGCTCGCCGGACGCAGGCGTTCCGCGTGACCGGACACGTCGCAGCGGCTGCCGGAACCGGAGCCGGAGCCGGAGCCCAAACAGGAACCGGAACCCGTACCGGAACCGGAACGGTGACCACGGGGCCGTAGCCGGCCGCCCCGTACCGCAGAGATGACCAGCGGTGCGGGCCCGCGTACGCGGCGGAACGCGTACCGGGCCCGCACCGCCCGCACCCCAGGGAAAGCCAAGACCCCCATGCGCAAGCGCACCACCCACACGACCGGCACGCGGCGCGGCCCGCGGGCCCTCGCCGCCGCCACCGCGGCCTGCGCCGCCGCCGTGCTCGTCCTCGCGGGCTGCGGCTCCTCGGACGACGGCTCGAAGGACTCGGCCGCCGAAGGACCCGCCGCCTCCGTCGAGCCGCAGAAGAAGGGCGGCGTCGTGCTCGACCGCCCCTTCGAGAAGCCGGACCTCACCCTCACCGACACCAAGGGCGAGGAGTACGACCTGATCGAGAAGACCAAGGGCAAGCCCGTGCTGCTGTACTTCGGCTACACGCACTGCCCCGACGTCTGCCCGCTGACGATGAGCAACATCGCCGTCGCCAAGTCGAAGCTGCCGAAGGACGAGCAGAAGAAGCTCCAGGTCGTCTTCGTCACCTCCGATCCCGAGCGGGACACCCCGAAGGAACTCGGCCGCTGGCTGCGCGCCCAGGACCCGTCGTTCACCGGCCTGACCGGCGACTTCGACACCATCCAGGCGGGCGCGCGCGGCCTCGGCATCAACATCGACCCCGCGTACAAGAAGAAGAACGGCGACATCGTCTCGACGCACGGCGCGCAGGTGGTGGCCTTCTCGCCCAAGGACGACAAGGCCCACGTCCTCTACACCGAGGGCAACACCTCGCCGGAGATCCTGGAGAAGGAGCTTCCGAAGATCATCAAGGGGCAGAACCCGTGAGCGCCGCAGACCCCGTGACCCCCGTACGCCGCCTCCCCGCCCTCGCGGGCACGAGCGCCCTCGCGCTCACCCTCGCCCTCGCCGTCACGGGCTGCGCGGCGGAAGCGAAACCGGAACTGAAGGTCAGCGGCGCCTATATGCCGCAGCCCGTCACCGACACCATGGCGGGCGGCTTCCTCACCGTCACCAACAGCGGCGACGAGGCCGACAAGCTGACCTCCGTCAGCAGCGACGTCGGCAAGGAGGCCGAGATCCACCGCACCGTCGGACAGAAGATGGAGCGGGTGAAGTCGCTGAAGGTGCCCGCGAACGGCGAGCTGACGCTCGGCAGGGGCGGGAACCATCTGATGTTCCTCGACCTCGAACGCAAGCCGGCCAAGGGCGAGAAGGTGTCCGTGACGCTGCGCTTCGAGAAGTCCGGCGCCATGAAGGTCTCGGTGCCCGTCGAGTCCACGAACTACGTGCCGGACGGGACCACCGGGAAGTCCAGCGGAGAATCCAGCGGGAAATGAGGGACTGACGCGTGCTGCTCACCGACACCCGCCCCGGCTCATGCTCCGGCCGCACGCGCCGGGGAAAGGGGGCGCGCCGGGCCGCCGCCCTGCCGGTCACCCTGCCAGCCGTGCTGCTCACCCTGCTGCTCGGCGTGCTCCTGAGCCTGCCCGTAGCGCTCGGCACCGCCACGCCCGCCTCGGCGCACGCCGCGCTCACGGGCAGCAGTCCGGCCGAGGGCTCCGTCGTGGACAGCGCGCCCGAAGAGGTCACGCTGAGCTTCTCCGAGGGCGTCGCGATGTCCGACGGCTCGATCCGCGTGCTGGACCCGCGCGGCAAGCGGGTCGACGAGGGCACGGTGCGCGACCTGGGCGGCGCCGACGACGCGGGCGGCGGCTCGGGGGGCAGCACCGTCAAGCGCGGCGTCGGGCTCAAGTCCGGGTTGCCTGACGGCACGTTCACCGTCGCCTGGCAGGCCGTCTCCGCCGACAGCCACCCCGTCTCCGGCGCGTTCACCTTCTCCATCGGCGCCCCCTCCGAGACCACCGCCGCCGTGCCCGAGCAGAACGCGGACGCCGGGGGCGGCACGGTGGGGGTGCTGTACGGGATCGGGCGCTACGCCGCCTACGCGGGCTTCGTGCTGCTCATCGGCGGCGCCGCCTTCGTCCTGGCGTGCTGGCCGCGCGGCGCGACGGTGCGGCCCGTGCAGCGGCTCGTGCTCACCGGCTGGGTGACGCTGACGGCGGCCACGCTGCTGATGCTGTTCCTGCGCACCCCTTATACGGGGTCGGGGGAGCTGGCGGACGCGCTCGACCTGGGCGGGCTGCGCGACGCCGTGGGGACGAAGCCGGGAGCGGCGCTGGTCTCGCGGCTGCTGCTGCTCGGGGCCTCGGCGCTGTTCGTCTCGGTGCTGTTCGGGGCGTACGCGCGCGACCGTGACAGCTCCTCGCGGCGTGACCTCGTCTTCGGCCTCGGCCTGGGCGGCACGGTGGTGGCGGCCGGCCTCGGCGCGACGTGGGCCATGGCCGAGCACGCCTCCACCGGCATCCAGACGGGTCTGGCCATGCCCGTCGACGTGGTCCACCTCCTCGCGGTGGCCACCTGGCTGGGCGGGCTCGCCGCACTGCTGGTCAGCCTCTACTGGGGCCCGCCGATCGAGCGCGCCGCCGTGCTGCGCTTCTCGCGGCTGGCGTTCTGGAGCGTGACGGTGCTCGCGGCGACGGGGCTCTACCAGTCCTGGCGCCAGGTCGGTTCCTGGAGCGCGCTGACCGGTACGTCGTACGGGCAGCTCCTGATCGTCAAGGTGGGCCTCGTGGCGCTGCTGGTCGGCATCGCCTGGATCTCGCGACGGTGGACGGCGAGGCTGGGAGAGACGGCGGAGGCGACGGAGACGGACGCGGACCCTGCGGAGCGGGAGCGGGAGCGGCCCGAGCCCGCAGCCGTGGGGAAGGGTGCTGCCGAGACCTCCACCCGGACCTCCGGAACCCCGGGCGAGGGCACCGGCGCCGGTTCCGGCGCCGGCGCCGGAACCGGAACCTCCGAGAACCCCGGCGAGGCGACGGGCACCGGCCACGGGGAACCCGCCGACCCGAAGCGCGCCGCGCAACTCGCCCGTCAGCGCACCGCCATGGACGCCGCCCGCCGCAAGAAGACGCGCGACGCCGACCCCGTACGCGCGGGCCTGCGCCGCTCGGTCCTCGTCGAGGCGGGCATCGCCGTCGTGCTGCTCGCCGTGACGACGGTGCTGACGGGCACGGAGCCGGGCCGTACGGAAGAGGCGGCCCGCGCGGCGGGCAACGGCTCGGCGGGGGCACCGGCCGAGCGCGGCGGACCCGTCGAACTCGACGTACCGTTCGACACGGGCGGCGAGCACGGCAAGGGCACCGCCTCCCTCCAGCTCGACCCGGGCCGTACGGGCGACAACACCCTCCACCTCCTCACCACCGACCCGGAGGGGACGCCCCTGTCCGTCCCCGAGGTGAAGGTCGCCCTCACGCTGCCCGCCAAGGACATCGGCCCGATCCCCGTCACCCTGGAACCGGTGGCGGGCGAGAACGGCCACTGGGCCGCCACCGGGGTCCAGTTGCCCATGGCGGGACGCTGGAAGGTGGCCGTAACCGTCCGTACGTCGGACATCGACCAGGTGACCGAGAACAGGACGGTGAGGGTGGGATGAGCCGGACGCGTACGTTCCGCACCGCCAGGCCCACCCGCACCGCCAGGCCCACCAGGACCGCCGCACACCCGGCGCCCACCGAACCCCTTACCGCTCCCCGTACCGACCCGCACCCGAAGGCCCGCACCTCATGACCCAGCACGACCACGAACCGCTCGAACCCCGTGCCGTCTCCCGCCGCCGCCTGCTGGGCACCGTCGGCGCGGCGGGGCTGGCGGTCGGCGCGACCGGCGGCGCGGTCGCGAGCGCCGCCGTACGGGACGAGCCGCCCACGGCGCTGACCTCGCTCGGCGCCACCCGGGTGCCGTTCCACGGCACCCACCAGGCGGGCATCCTCACCCCGCAGCAGGCGCACGGCCATCTCGCCGCGTTCGACCTCGCGCCCGGCGCGGGGCGCAAGCAGGCCGCCGCGCTGCTGCGGCGCTGGTCGGCGACGGCGCGCGAGCTGATGGAGGGCGAGGCGCAGGGCGGCGGCCGGGACACGGGCATCGCCCTGGACGCGGGCCCCTCCTCCCTCACCGTGACCTTCGGTTTCGGGCGCGCCTTCTTCTCCCGTACGGGACTTACGGACCAGCTGCCGACCGAGCTGGCACCGCTGCCGGAGTTCTCGGCCGACGCGCTCGACAAGGACCGCTCGGACGGCGAGCTGTGGGTGCAGATCGGCGCGAACGACGCGCTGGTCGCCTTCCACGCGCTGCGCGCGCTCCAGCGGGAGGCCGGGGAGACGGCGAAGCTGCGCTGGCAGATGAACGGCTTCAACCGCTCCCCCGGCGCGACCTCCCACCCCATGACGGTCCGCAATCTCATGGGCCAGGTCGACGGCTCCAACAACCCCAAGCCCGGCGAGAAGGACTTCGACGCGCGCGTCTTCGTCCCCGCCTCCGGCACGCCCGCGTGGATGGCGCACGGCTCGTACGCCGTCGTACGCCGCATCCGCATGCTGCTCGACGACTGGGACAAGAAGTCCCTGGCCGAGCAGGAACGCGTCATCGGCCGCCGCAAGTCCGACGGCGCCCCGCTCACGGGCGGCTCCGAGGACACGGAACCCGACCTGGACAAGCGGTCGGCCGACGGCTCACCCGTGATCGCCGCCGACGCGCACGTCCGCGTCACCTCCCCGGACACCAACGGCGGCGCCGCGATGCTGCGCCGTCCCTTCTCGTACCACGACGGCTTCCGCGACGACGGCGCGCCCGACGCGGGACTGCTGTTCATCGCGTGGCAGGCCGACCCGCTGCGCGGCTTCGTCCCGGTGCAACGCAAGCTCGACCGAGGCGACGCCCTCTCCCGCTTCACCCGCCACGAAGCCAGCGCCCTGTTCGCGGTGCCGGGCGGGCCGGGGAAGGGCGAGTACGTGGGGCAGCGGCTGCTGGAGGGGTAGGGCCGAGGACCGTTCATACGGGCTCGGCCCTCGCCGGGCGGCACGGGCAGCGGCACTGGCGCGGGGTCAGCGGTTCCGCGCCGCCCAGTCCGTGCGCCGTCCGAGCCAGGCAGCCAACTGCCCGTAGACGTCGGCGCCCTCGGGCACCTCGCGCACCGGGCCGAACGGGACGCCCTCTCCCCTGCGCTCCTCGCCCACGGCCAGGCGGGCGACGGCGAGCGCGAACTCCCCCGGCCCGGGGTCGAGTCCGATCTCCGTGTCCAGGGCCTGCGCCAGGTCCCAGATGTGGGTGACATTCTCCATGACGAAGCCCGCGAGCGCGGCACGGCCCGGCACCGTGCCCCAGGGCACGGTCATGGGGGCGTCCAGCTTCGCGTCGTCCTCCCAGGCGGCGAGCGCCAGCGCGCTGGCCTTCTCGTACTCGGCCGCCCAGGCGGCGGCGTCCCCGTCGTCGGCCGGGGCTGCGGAGACGGCGGCGCCCTTGGTCCCGCCCTCCGCGACGAGGGCGACGCCGTGCATGCCCTCCACGAGGTGCGCGATCAGCGCCCGTACGTCGAACTCCTCGCACGGGGTCGGGGCCACCATCCGCTCCCTCGGCACGGCCGCGATCAGCTCGGCGAGCCGGGCCGAGGTCCGCGCGTACAGGGGGCGCGGGTCCGCCCTGTGGTCCTGCGGCGCGGGGGCCTTCGGCGCGGGGGCGTTCACTTCTGCGGTCATGGCGGCTCACTCTCCGATCGGTGCGCGGCCCGGGAATCCCCGGCCGCGTGAGCAGCCTGGAGCAATAACCTGACAACGGCCGTCAGGTTTTCGCGGCACCCTGGGAAGCGTGAAATCCGACCGGCTGCTCTCCATCCTCCTGCTGCTCCAGACCCGTGGCCGCGTCAACGCGGACGAGCTGGCGCGGCGCCTCGAGGTGTCCACGCGCACCATCTACCGCGACATCGAGGCGCTCTCCGCCGCCGGCGTCCCCGTCTACGCCGAGCGCGGGCGGCACGGCGGCATCGCGCTGCTGCCCGGCTTCCGTACGGACGTCACGGGGCTCACGTCCGACGAGGCGCGGGCGCTGTTCGTCCTCACCGCCAGGACGGCGCAGGGCGCGCACTCGGCGCTCGGTCTTGAGGGCGCGCTCGGCTCGGCGCTGCGCAAGGTGATGGCGGCGCTGCCCGCGCCGCACCGGCCTGCGGCCGAACTCACCAGCCGACGCATCCTCGTCGACCCCGAACGCTGGCGCGCCGGGCCGCGCTCGGCCGTCGATCTCGACACCCTGCACACGGCGGTCTTCGCCGACCGGCGGCTGCGCCTGCGCTACCGCCACAGCGGCGAGACCCGCCACCGCACCTACACCGTCGACCCGTACGGCCTGGTCTCCAAGGCGGGCACCTGGTATCTCGTCGCCGACCGCCGGGGCAGCGCCCAGCTCTTCCGCGCCGACCGCGTCGCCTCGGCCGAGGTCCTGGACGCGCCCGTGCGGCGCAGGGAGGGCGTGGAGCTGGCGGACGCGTGGGAGGGGCTGCGCCGTCAGGTCGAGGACCGGCCCACGCAGGTGCGGGTCGGCGTGCGGGTGCGCAGGAGCCGTCTCGACATGTTCGCCCGCATCATGGGCCCGGCCCTGGTGGGGATGCCGGGCAAGGGCGAGGGCGAAGGCGAAGACGAGGGCACGGCGGACACCGTCGACGTCGAGCTGGACCTGGCCGTGCTGCGCGCCGTACGGCAACTGCTCCAGTTCGGCACGGAGATCGAGGTGCTGGGCCCGCCCGAGGCGCGGGCCGAACTCGCCCGCGCCGCCGCCTCCGTCGCCCGCCTCTACGAGGACGACGGGCTGGACGCCTGACGGCGGAGGACGCGTACCCGTACCCGTACCTGCGCCGACGGGTCAGCTCGGCAGCGGTCCGTCGTCGGAACCGGCGAGCACGGCGCGGCAGATCTCGTGCAGTTGGCCGACCTGCTCCGGTGTGAGGTGGTCGAAGAGGGAGAGCCGCGCCTGCTCCACATGGCCGGGAGCCGTCGCCTCCAGTTCGGTGAACCCGGTGTCGGTGAGCGTCGCCAGCGTCGTCCTGTGGTCCCCCGAGTGGCGGCCCCTGCTCACCCAGCCCTTGTCCTCCAGCTTGGCCACGGCGTGCGACAGCCTGCTCGGCGACGAACGCGTGCGCCGCGCCAGCTCGGTCATCGTCAGCGTGCGGCGGTCCGCCTCCGAGAGCATCGCCAGGATCAGGTAGTAGGCGTGCGGCATCCCCGCGTCGCGCTGCAACTGCCGGTCCAGCGACTCCCGTACGCGCTGCGAGGCGCCCAGAAACGCCCGCCACGCCGCCTGTTCCTCGTTGTTCAGCCACCGCGTGCCCATGCGGTCAGCGTACGAGGGCGAAGGGCCGCGACATGCGCCGACGCCCCCTGGCCGGCGTCACCCGTACGGCTCATTCTCAACCGGACCCCGGCCCTCCGGCCCCCGCGCCGCTCGGCCGGGCACGCTCAGCCCGGACACGCTCAGCCCCGGCACGCTCAGCCGAGCATCCGCTCCAGGACCTCGGCGATGCCGTCTTCGTCGTTCGACGAGGTGACCTCGTCCGCGACGGCCAGCAGCTCGGGGTGCGCGTTGGCCATGGCGACGCCGTGCGCCGCCCAGGCGAACATCGGCAGGTCGTTGGGCATGTCGCCGAAGGCGATCGTGTCCGCGGCCGTCACGCCCAGCCTGCGCGCGGCGAGCGCGAGCCCCTTCGCCTTGCTGAGCCCCAGCGGCAGCAGCTCGACGACGCCCTCGCCCGCCATGATCACGCCCACGAGATCGCCGACGGCGGAGCGCGCGGCCGTCGCGAGGTCGTCGTCGCCGAGGGTGGGGTGCTGGATGTAGAGCTTGTTCAGGGGCTCCGCCCACAGCTCGGCCGGGTCCGTGTACGGCAGGCTGGGCAGCGTCGACGCCTCGTGGACGCGGTAACCCGGGCCCACCAGCACCTCGCCGTCCACGCCGTCGCGCGAGGCGGCCAGCATGAGCGGCCCGACCTCGGCCTCGATCTTCGCCAGCGCCAGCCCGGCGAGCTGCCGGTCCAGCGTCATGGAGGTGAGCAGCCGCCGCTCGCCCGCGTCGTAGACCTGCGCGCCCTGGCCGCAGACGGCCAGCCCCTCGTAGCCGAGGTCCTCCAGCACGTGCCTGGTCCAGGGCACAGCGCGGCCGGTGACGACGATGTGCGCGGCGCCGCGCGCGCACGCCGCCTTCAGCGCCTCGCGCGTGCGCGGCGAGATCGTGTCGTCGCCGCGCAGCAGTGTGCCGTCGAGGTCGGTCGCGACGAGGCGGTACGGGAAGGCGCCGTCGGGCGCGGTACCGGCCTCGGCGTCGGGTCCGGCGTCGGTCTCGGCGTCGGTGCGAGGCGCTGGCAGGGGCGCGGGGGAGGAGGCGGGGGCGCTCACTTCGCGACCGGCTCCAGGACCTCTCGTCCGCCCAGATACGGGCGCAGCACCTCGGGGACGCGCACGGATCCGTCGGCCTGCTGGTGGTTCTCCAGCAGCGCGACGATCGTGCGGGGCACCGCGCACAGGGTGCCGTTCAGGGTGGCCAGCGGCCGTACCTTCTTGCCCTCGCGCATGCGGATCGACAGCCTTCGCGACTGGAACTCGGTGCAGTCCGAGGTCGACGTCAGCTCGCGGAACTTGCCCTGGGTCGGGATCCACGCCTCGCAGTCGTACTTGCGCGCCGCCGAGGAGCCGAGATCGCCGGTGGCCACGTCGATCACCTGGAACGGCAGCTCCAGGCTCGTCAGCCACTGCTTCTCCCACTCCAGCAGCCGCAGGTGCTCGGCCTCCGAGTCCTCGGGCGCGACGTAGGAGAACATCTCCACCTTGTCGAACTGGTGGACCCGGAAGATGCCGCGGGTGTCCTTGCCGTACGAGCCCGCCTCGCGCCGGAAGCAGGGCGAGAAGGCGGCGTAGCGCAGGGGGAGCTGCTCGGCGTCGAGGATCTCGTCCATGTGGTAACCGGCGAGGGGGACCTCGGAGGTGCCGACGAGGTAGAAGTCGTCCTTCTCCAGGTGGTACACGTCCTGCGCGGCCTGGCCGAGGAAGCCGGTGCCCTCCATGGCCTGCGGCTTCACGAGCGCGGGCGTCAGCATCGGCGTGAACCCGGCGGCCGTGGCCTGGGCGACGGCCGCGTTGACGAGCGCCAGCTCCAGGAGCGCGCCGACGCCGGTGAGGTAGTAGAAGCGCGAGCCTGAGACCTTGGCGGCGCGCTCGGTGTCGATGGCGCCGAGGAGCTGGCCCAGCTCCAGATGGTCGCGGGGCTCGAAGCCCTCGGCCGCGAAATCGCGCGGGGTGCCGATCGTCTCGCGGACGGTGAAGTCCTCTTCGCCGCCGACGGGGACGTCCGGGTGGACGAGGTTGCCGAGGCCGCGCAGCAGCCGCTGGGTCTCCTCCGCCGCCTCGTTCTGCTCGGCGTCGGCCGCCTTGACCGCGGCGGACAGCTCGCCCGCGCGCTGGAGCAGCTCCGCCTTCTCGTCGCCCGTGGCCTTGGGGATGAGCTTGCCGAGCTGCTTCTGCTCGGAGCGCAGTTCGTCGAAGCGGACGCTGGACGTCCTTCGCCGCTCGTCGGCGGAGAGCAGGGCGTCGACGATGCCGACGTCCTCTCCACGGGCGCGCTGGGAGGCGCGCACTCGGTCGGGGTCCTCACGGAGCAGGCGAAGGTCAATCACCCCGCCAGGGTACCGGGGAGCCCGAGCGGGCCTCGACCGGATAACACGCACCCTCACCGGTGGGTACTTTTGCCCGTTTTGTGGCGCATTGCCAATTCCCACGAATGCGTCAAGACGAATTCCCCGACCCGCCCGAAAGGGGCACTCGCGGCATGGTGGCGGGCCGATCTGGCCTGCCGGTGAAGGGAGTTGGGGCGGAGGGCTGAGCGGGGACTGGGCGGTGACGGCGAAAACTTATCCACAGCCTGGGGGGCTTTCCCTGTGTTTTCCACAGGGCTCGCTCTCCGCCTGTGGAAATTGAACGGCTCGTTCCGCCCAGATTTCCGGCTGGCACAGAATCCCCGGTTCAAACCGTCGCTACACACTCATTCGAGCGGGATTGGCTCACTCCAAAGAGTTGATCGGGGGAATTGGCGTGACGAGGATGGAGGTGCGGTGCTGTGGAGGACTCTGCGGTCTCCATGCGGTTTTGTCGACACTGCCCGATTCGTCTGTCGACTTATGCACAGGTCGCCCCACACCCCTGTGGATAACTCTGTGGAGTCCCTGGGCGCCCTGGGCCCGCCCGTCCGGGGTGTCCTCAGACCCGTCCGTCGAGGCAGCGCGTCAGCCAGTCGGCGGCCTCCACGAACTCCTCGTCCGTCGTCCCGTGCCGCAGCTCCGGGCGCACCTCGTCGGCCCGCGGATACGAGCCCAGATAGCGCACCCGGTCGCACGCCCGCTTGAGCCCCATCAACACTTCGCCGACGCGCCGGTCCGAAACGTGGCCCTCGCAGTCGACGGAGAAGCAGTAGCGGCCGATGCCCTCGCCGGTCGGCCGCGATTCGATGCGCATCATGTTGACCCCGCGCGCCGAATACTCCTGGAGCAGTTCCAGCAGTGCGCCCGGGTGGTCCTCGCGCAGCCAGAAGACGACGGAGGTCTTGTCGGCGCCCGTGGGCGCGGCCGGGCGCGCGGGACGTCCCACCAGCACGAAGCGCGTCTCCGCGTTCTCCGCGTCGTGGATGTCCGTCACCAGCGGTTCGAGCCCGTAGGTGGCAGCCGCGAACTCACCGGCGAAGGCCGCGTCGTACCTGCCCTCCTGCACGAGGCGCGCGCCGTCCGCGTTGGAGGCCGCCGACTCCCACGCCGCCTCCGGCAGGTTCTCCCCCATCCAGCGCCGCACCTGCGGCTGGGCCACGGGGTGGCCCGTCACCGTCTTCACGTCGTCCAGCGTCGTCCCCGGCCGCACCAGCAGCGCGAAGGCGATGGGCAGCAGCACCTCGCGGTAGATCATCAGCGGGCGTCCGCCGGACAGCTCGTCGAGCGTCGCGGTGACGCCGCCCTCGACGGAGTTCTCGATCGGTACGAGCGCGGCGGCGGCCTCCCCGTTCCGTACGGCGTCCAGTGCGGCGGGCACCGACACCATCGGGACCAGCTCACGCGTGGCCGCCTCCGGCAGGGTGCGGATGGCGGCCTCGGTGAAGGTCCCCTCGGGACCGAGATACGTGTAACGGCTCGCAGGTGACATACCGCAACGGTAGTCCGGGGCCCGAAGCCACCGCGGCCCGTCTCACGTACCGGGCCACTGCCGGGCCACGGGGTCACCGGGCGGGGCGGGGCCACCCGGCCCGTGAGGTCCCGGAAGGTTCCGTGGGGCCCCGTGGGGTCCCGTGGGGTTCGGAGGCGAACAGTTGTAGGATGACTGGGCAACCGGGCGAATCCCCGTCCGGGACGACGGACGCGAGGGTTCCGGGCCTGTGGGTTCCGGGCCCGGACACCACGGGCGAGGAGAGCGGCATGGCACTGCGGGCAGCGGGACGCCAGTCCCTGGTCGACACGGTCGTCGACGCGCTGCGGGCCCAGCTCACAGCGGGCGAGTGGGCGGTCGGCGACCGCATCCCCACCGAGCACGCCCTCGCCGAACAGCTCCAGGTCGGCCGCAACACGGTCCGCGAGGCCGTGCGCGTCCTCGTGCACGCCGGGATGCTCCGCTCGCGCCAGGGCGAGGGCACCTTCGTCGTCTCCTGCGCCGACCCCGGCGAGATCATGCGGGGCGTGCAGCGTGCCGGGGTACGGGACGTGCTGGAGCTGCGCATCGCCCTGGAGGCCGAGGGCGCCCGGCTCGCCGCGCTGCGCCACGAGCCCGCCGACATCGCGCGGATGCGGGAGATCCTGGCGGCGCAGCGGGGCCTGGAACGGCAGCACGAGCTGTACGCCGACTACGACGTGGACTTCCACATCGCCGTCGTCGAGGCCGCGCACAACGCGGCGCTCAGCGCGACGTACCGCTGGTTCAGCTCCTCCGTGCGCGAGGCGCTCGTCACCTCGCTGAGCGACGAGCGGATGCCGTTCATCGACGACGGTCCGCACGAGGCCCTCGTCGACGCCATCGCCTCCGGCGACCCCGAGGTGGCCGAGCGGACGGCGCGGGCGCTGCTGGACGTACCGAAACGGGCCGTCGACGCGCTGCTCGCCGAGGGGTGACCGCGCACCGCCGGGTCCGCACTTTCCGGCACGCACCCGCCTTTCGCAGCCATTCCGGCTTTCCGGCGCCCCCTTTCTTTCTCCGATCCCCATTTCTCCCTTCTCCGGCGTGGCAGCGTCGCCACAGCCCTCCTTCTCCGAGCACCACTGGAAAGAGGCAGTCTCCGTATGTCCCCACACCCTCATCAGGAAGGGCTCATAGAGGCCGAACTGATCGACGCCGAGGAGGACCTGGCACCGGTCCCCGCCGTGGCCGCGGCCAGGAAGCGGCTGCGTACGGCGCACCCCTGGCTGCTCCTCGTCGGCATCGTGCTCGCGTCGCTCAACATGCGTGCCGCCCTGGCCGGGGTGTCGCCCGTGCTCGGGGAGATCGGCGACCACTTCGGGCTCACCGCGACCACCAGCAGCCTGGTCACGACCATTCCGCTGGTCTTCATGGGCCTGGCCTCGCCCCTGGGGCCGAAGCTGGCGCGACGCTGGGGTACCGAGGCCGTGCTCCTGGGCGCGCTGGTGCTGCTCGCGTGCGGCATCGTGCTGCGGATCGCGCCGCCCGTCGCCGCGCTGTTCGGCGGGTGCGCCGTGGTGGGCACGGGCATCGCGCTGCTGAACGTGCTGATGCCCGGCCTGATCAAGCGGGACTTCCCCGAGCGGGCCGCCGGGATGACCGCGCTGTACTCGACGGCGATGATCCTGGGCGCGACCGTTTCGGCCGCCGCCGCCGTTCCCCTGGAGCGCGCGCTGGGCGGCTGGCAGGGCTCGCTGGTCTCGTGGTCGCTGCTGGCGGCGGTGGCCGCGCTGGTGTGGGTGCCGCAGACCGTGCTCGCGCGCAGGGGCGTGCGGCACGGGGAGGCGGCGGCCGAGCGGGTGCGCGGGTCGGGCGCGACGGGCGCGGGCGCGGGGAGCGGCGCCGATGGCGGCCGCGAGGCCGTGCGGCTCGCGCGGTCCGGGCTGGCGTGGCAGGTGACCCTCTTCATGGGGTCGCAGTCGCTCATCGCGTACGTGACCATCGCCTGGATGCCGACGATCTTCACGGACCACGGCATGAGCCGCACCACGGCGGGGCTCGTCTTCGCGTTCAGCACGCTGGTGCAGATGGTGGGCTCGTTCATCGTGCCGACGCTGGCCGGGCGGATGCGCGACCAGCGGCTGCTGGCCGTCGCCGTCGTGCTGCTGATGGCGGCGGGCGTCGCGGGGCTCCTGGTGGCGCCGGTGGCCGGTGCCTGGGTCTGGGCGGCGCTGCTGGGCGTCGGCCAGGGCGGCACGCTGGGGCTCGCGCTGACGATGATGGTGCTGCGCACGCGTGACGCGCACACGGCGGCGCGGCTCTCGGGCATGGCGCAGACGTGGGGCTATCTGCTCGCCGCCGTGGGCCCGCTGGCCCTGGGCGCCGTCCACGACGCGACGGGCGGCTGGACCGTGCCCATCGTGCTGATGCTGGCCGTCTGCGCGGGCCTGATGGCGCTCGGCCTCGGGGCGGGGCGGGACAAGAAGCTGGGCGCCGCGTAAGACATACGCGACGGGCGGGGCGTGCGGGATCGGGCGGGGCGGCCCGCGTACGGTGCATGGCGCGCGGCCCCCTGCCCGCCCGCCCCGGTCCCGCGCGGGCCGCCGCACCGCGCGGCCGTAGGAGCCGCGCCCGCCGAGGGGGGAGGAGGCGGGCGCGGCGGTCCACTACGGGCGCGGGTGTGGGCGCGAGGGCTTTACTCCTCCCCGGCCAGCGTCAGGGAGCGCAGCTTCTGGGCCGCGAGCCAGGTGCCCCCGAGGGTCACCACGGCCAGCAGCACCAGCCCTGTGGGCAGCCCCACCTCGGACGTGATCTGCGCGCCGCTGCCCGCCGTCTTCTCGGCCAGCGACAGGGCCCACTGCTGTACGGACAGCGTCCGCGCGCCGGGCACCAGGCTGCCGAAGAGCGCCTCCCAGATCAGCGCGTAGACGAGCCCCAGGACGACCGCGTGCCGCGAGACGGTGCCCAGCAGCAGGAACAGCGCGCTGTAGGCGATCGAGGCCACGGCGGCGGCGACCGCGTAGGCCACCGCGATCTGCTGGCTGTTGCCGTTGAGGACGAACCCGGCGATCAGTGTGGGCACCGCGGAGAAGGCGACCGTGATGCCGATGGCCACGATCAGCTTGGTGACGATGATGGTGGGCCGCTTCAGGGGCTTGGCCAGCAGATAGACGACGGAGCCGTCGTCGATCTCCGGGCCGATCGCGCCCGTACCGGCGATGACGCCGATCAGCGGGACCATCGTGGCGAGCGCGAACCCGCCCAGGAGTTCGGTGGTCACCGCGTCGTCCGCGCCGACCAGGCCGCGCACGGCGACGGCGACGACGAGCAGCAGAAGCGGCAGCGCGCACAGGATCAGTGCCCTGCGCTTGCCCAGCAGGGCCCGGTAGGTGAGCCGGGCGACAGTCGGATCGAACATCACTCGTGCTCCCTTCAGGCCGCGACGAGGTAGGAGAAGACGCTTTCCAGGGACTCGTCCGAGGGCGAGACCGTGAAGAGCCTGATGTTGTTCTCGCGCGCGACGCGCGGGAGCAGTTCGGTGAAGCGGGCGAAATCGATGGCCTGGATGCGCAGGGCCCGTTCGTTCCAGTCGAGTTCGATGCCCGCCGTGGAGCCGTCGGCGATCAGCGCCGAGGCCAGCAGGCGGTCGTCGCTGGAGCGCACGAGATAGCGGTGCGGACGGTCGGTCATCAGGCGGCGGATCTTGCGGAAGTCGCCGCTGGCCGCGTGCCGTCCCGCGACGACCACCTCGATGTGCGAGGCGAGCTGCTCGACCTCCTCCAGGATGTGCGAGGAGAACAGCACGGTGCGGCCCTCGTCGCCCATGCGCCGCAGCAGGTCCATCAGGTGCATGCGCTGCCGCGGGTCCATGCCGTTGAACGGCTCGTCCAGCAGCAGCACGGACGGCTGGTGCACGAGGGCCGACGCCATCTTCACTCGCTGGCGCATGCCCTTGCTGTACGTGGAGACCTTGCGGTCCTGCGCCTGCTCCATCTCGACGGTGGCCAGCGCCTCGCGCGCCGCCGCGTCCGGGTCCGGGAGCTGGTGGAGCCGCGCGTTGGCCTGGACGAACTCCCAGCCCGTGAGGAAGTCGTACATCGACTCCCGCTCGGGGACGAGCCCGATGTGGCGGTAGACCTGCTCGTTGCGCCAGATCACCGTGCCGTCGAGGGTGACGCTTCCGGTGGAGGGCGCCAGGAAACCGCCCATCATGTTGATGAGCGTGGACTTGCCCGCGCCGTTCGGGCCGAGCAGCCCGGTGACACCGGGCCCGATCTCCATGGAGATGTCGTTGACGGCGACGACGTTCCCGAACCAGCGGGACGTGTGGTCGATATGGATCGTGGTCATGGCGGTTACAGCCCGGCCTTTCGGTAGCGGCGCAGCAGCAGGGCGTACGTCCCGGCGAGGAGCGCGGCGACGAGGAGCAGATAGAACGGCGCCTGGGCGTTGGTCAGCACCTCGCCGCCGGGGAAGCCGGACTCCCCGCCGAGGAACTTCGCCTGCACGCCGTCCATGAGCGTGCCCGGCGAGGCCAGCCCGAGCCATCCGACGGCACCGGGGCTGTCCTGCTCGCCCGCGATGGCCTGGAGCGCGGTGATCAGCATGTACGGGATGGTCAGCACGGCGATGATCGCCGCGACCCCGAAGCCCCTGCGAGGGGTGACCGCGGCGATGGCGAGCCCGATGCCCGCGTGGACCACGGCGAACAGGGCGCAGAAGACGATGCCCTGCGCGAGGTCCCGGGTCTGGTCGGCGAAGTCGAGTTTCGCGAGCAGGGCGCCCGCGTACAGGATCACGACGGGCGAGGCGACGAAGACGAAGAGCGCGGCGGAGAGGGCCGCGTACTTCGCCAGGACGTAGTCGACGCGCTCGATGGGGCGGGAGAAGTACAGCGGCACGGTCTTGTAGCGCAGGTCGAGCGAGACGGCCTGGGGCGCCACGGCGGCGATGAAGATGCCGATGACGGGCTGGAGTTGCAGCACGTACGAGCTGTTGCCGAGCGGGAGTTCCTTGGCGCTGGTGGCCACGGTGACGGCGACGACGATCGCCGCCGGCAGACAGACCACGGCGAACAGGATCATCGGCAGCACCTTGGACTTGGCCGACCGGCCGAGTCCGTAGGCGCCGCGCAGCGACTGCGCGAACAGGGAGCGGCGGGCGTAGCCGCGGCCGAGGCGCGGGCCGTCGTAGCCGCGATAGCCGATGTTGTGGATCACGTCCTCGCCGCGGGGCGCGGGCGCTGTCGCGATACCGGACGGGGTGCCGACGGGCGTGTGCTGGTCCGGGTTCTGCTGCTGGGGCTCATGCGACATCGCCGCCGCCTCCCTTCCGCGCCTGCTGGGGCTGCTCCGGCTGGTGGTGTTGAGGCGGCTGGGGCTGAGGAGGCGCCGCGCCGACGGTGGTGGGCGGGGTGGAGGCGGGGGCGGCGGCCGTGCGAGCCGGGGCACCGTCTTCCGCGCCGCGTGCGGGCGCGGAGGCGTCCGCGTCCGCGAAGACCTCGGCGATGCGGTGGCGGCGCTGTTCCATGCGGACGAGACCGAGCCCGAGATCGGCCACGGTGTCCCGGATGGTGTCGAAGACGGCCTCGTCCGACGCGTCCACCATGATCAGGTGCCCGGCCCCCGGCGCGCCCGCGCCCGCCGCCGCCGGCGCCTCGACGGCCAGCCCCGCGCGGGCCAGCGCGGCGCGGAGCGTCGCGGTCCCGTCCGGGTGCGTCTCGGTGTCGGTGACCTCCACGGCCAGCGACGTCGTCCGCTGTGTGAAGTCAGCGGTGGAGGAGGCGCGCAGCAGTTTGCCGCCGTCGATGACGACGACGTCGTCGCAGGTGCGCTCCAGCTCGCCCAGCAGGTGCGAGGTGACCAGGACCGAGATCCCGAAGTCCGTGTGGACGCGGCGGATGAGACCGAGCATCTCGTCACGCCCCGCCGGATCGAGCCCGTTGGTGGGCTCGTCCAGAAGCACGAGCTGGGGATCGTGGACGAGCGCCTGTGCCAGCTTGACGCGTTGCTTCATACCCGTCGAATAGCCGCCCATCGGCCTGTACCGCTCCTCGTACAGGCCGACGTGGCGCAGCGTGTCCGCGGTGCGCTCGCGGGCCGCCGTCGCGGGCAGCCCGGACATCCGCGCCATGTGGACGACGAACTCCGTGGCCGAGACGTCCGGCGGCAGGCAGTCGTGCTCGGGCATATAGCCGACGCGCTCGCGGATGGCCAGGCCCTCCCGCGAGACGTCCAGACCGAGGACGGTGGCGCTGCCCTCCGTCGCCGGGGACAGCCCCAGCAGAATCTTGATCAAGGTCGATTTACCGGCCCCGTTGGCGCCCACCAGGCCGGTCACACCTGGTGTGACGCCCACGGTCAGCCGGTCCAGTGCGGTCACCCGTGGGTACCGCTTGGTCAGGCTCTCTGTCGCGATCACAGTCACGCACACGACGCTAACGCCCATGTGGGGTGCGTCACGTCCCCCCAGGGTCTGGAGAAAAAGTAGTTCCCGAGGTTGAGATGCCCCTAGGGGGTCCTCCGCGAGCGGGAGCCGGGTCTCGGGGTCGGCCCGTCACGGCCTGTTACCTCGGGTATCCACAGGCGGTGCACATGTCTTGACGCCGCCACGTCCTGTTGTCACATTCATCAGTGTCAAGTTACGGCGACGGATCACGCTCAGGGACGGGACGGTTGGCCATGCCCGCAGCAGTGAACGGACGGCAAGTCTCCGCTGACCTGCGGGGATTCAGAGAAGTGCAGCAGCTCAGCTACGCGTGCGCGGAGGCGGTGGCCGCGCAGCTCAGGCCGGGCGTGACGGAGCGCGAGGCGGCCGGAATGCAGCGCGAGTGGCTGCGGGAGCGCGGGGTGCGGGACTGGTTCCATCTGCCCTTCGCCTGGTTCGGGGACCGCACGGCGTTCACGGGATTCAAGGTCCCGCTCCAGTTCTTCCCGACGAACCGGAAACTGGAGCCTGGCATGCCCTTCATCCTGGACATGGCACCTATACACAAGGGCTATACGGCCGACATCGGTTATTCGGGCTGCCTCGGCCTCAACCCCGTCCACGACCGGCTGCTGTCCGATCTCGAGGCGCACCGCGAGCTGATACTGCGCCAGGTGCGCGAGCGCCGCCCGCTCCGCGCGATATACGAGGCGGTGGAGCGCCTGATGGTCAGGCAGGGCTTCGCCAACAGGCACCGCGCGTATCCCTTCGGCGTCATCGCGCACAAGGTGGACCGCGTCAGTGACCGCCGCTGGTCACCGACCCTGTTCGGCTTCGGCACCAACTCCCTGAAGGGCCTGGCCAAGGACGCGCTGCACGGGCACAGGGACGGCTGGTCCCCGCTGTGGTCGCCGTACAGGTTCTCCGACCACCCGCCGCAGCCGGGCCTGTGGGCCGTCGAACCGCACCTCGGATTCCGGGGCACGGGCGCCAAGTTCGAGGAGATCCTCGTCGTCACCGACTCCCGGGACCCGGAGGAGAGCGCGTTCTGGCTCGACGACGACCTGCCGCACGTCCGCCGCTGGAGGGAGGAGGCGAGGGCCGCGTGAAGGGGACGGACGGCGAGGGCCGAGGCGGGCCCGGCCGAGGACGCCAAGAACAAGATCACAAGGACGGGCATCGAACCCAGTACGGACACGGGCAGGACCACGGCCACGGAGAGAGCAGGGACCAGATGAGAAGCGGAGACAGCGGCGACAGGGGCAGGATCGCCCTCGCCGCGGCGCGCGAGCGCCGGGTGCGCACACGCGAGGGCGTCGAGCTGTGCGTGGCCGAGCTGGGCGATGCCACGCAGCCGACCATCGTCCTCGTGCACGGCTTCCCGGACAGCAAGGAGGTCTGGTCCGAGGTGGCGGCGCGCCTGGCGGACCGCTTCCATGTCGTGCTCTATGACGTGCGCGGCCACGGCTGTTCGACCGCGCCCAAGCCGCTGCGCGGAGGCTTCACGCTGGAGAAGCTGACCGACGATTTCCTGGCCGTGGCGGACGCGGTCTCCCCCGGCCGGCCCGTCCATCTGGTCGGTCACGACTGGGGCTCCGTGCAGGGCTGGGAGTTCGCCACGGTCAAGCGGACCGAGGGCCGCCTGGCCTCCTTCACCTCGATGTCAGGGCCCTCGCTCGACCACTTCGGGCACTGGATCAAGAAGCGCGTCTCCCGCCCCACTCCCCGCCGGATCGCGCAGGCCCTGGGCCAGGGCGTCCGGTCCTGGTACGTGTACGCGCTGCACACCCCCGTGCTGCCCGAACTGGCCTGGAAGGGCCCTCTCGCCACGCAGTGGCCGAAGATCCTGGAGCGGATGGAGAAGGTCCCGGCCAACGGCTATCCCACCGCCTCGCTGCCCACGGACGCCGCACACGGCGCCTGGCTCTACCGCGACAACGTGCGCTCCCGGCTGCGCCGCCCACGCAACGACTGCTACGCGCACACGCCCGTCCAGCTCATCACCCCGACGGGAGACCTGTTCCTGAGCGAGCGGCTCTACGACGAACTGGAGCTGTGGGCACCGAAGCTGACCCGTCGCACCCTGCCGGCGAAGCACTGGATACCCCGCACCAGGCCCGATCAACTGGCCACCTGGATACGCGACTTCGTGACCAGCAACGAGTCGGGCGTGCCCGTCGTCGAGCACCCGCCGAGCGGGCCGTACGCGGATCGCTTCGCCGGTCAGCTCGTGCTGATCACCGGCGCGGGCAGCGGCATCGGGCGGGCCACCGCGTTCTCCTTCGCCGAAGCGGGCGCGCGCATCGTAGCCGTGGACCTGGACGCGGAGAGCGCGGCGCGCACGGCGGACATGGCACGGCTCATCGGGGCGCCGGAGGCGTGGGCCGAGACGGTGGACGTCAGCGACGAGCAGGGCATGGAGAAGCTGGCGCTCAGGGTCGCCGCCGAGTACGGCACGGTGGACGTGCTGGTCAACAACGCGGGGATAGGCGTCTCCGGATCCTTCCTGGACACCAGCGTGGAGGACTGGAAGAAGACCCTGGACGTCAATCTGTGGGGCGTCATCCACGGCTGCCGTCTCTTCGGCAAGCAGATGGCCGAGCGCGGCCAGGGCGGCCACATCGTCAACACCGCGTCGGCCGCCGCGTTCCAGCCCTCCAAGGCGCTGCCCGCCTACAGCACCTCGAAGGCGGCGGTGCTGATGCTGAGCGAGTGCCTGCGCGCGGAGCTGGCGGGCACGGGGATCGGGGTCTCGGCGATATGTCCGGGCATCGTCAACACCAACATCACCAGGAGCGCGCGCTTCACGGGGGTGGACGAGAAGGAGCAGCGCAAGCGCCAGGAGCGCAGCTCGCGGCTGTACGGGCTGCGGAACTATCCGCCCGAGAAGGTCGCCGAGGCGATCGTGCGCGCGGTCGTCCGCGATCAGGCGGTCATCCCAGTGACCCCCGAGGCCAGGGGCGCACGCCTGCTGTACCGCCTCTTCCCGGGCGCGCTGCGCGCCGTCGCACGCGTCGAGCCGCCCATCTGAGCGCGGGGCGTGCGGGGCACTCGTCCAGCATGGTGCCGTTGAGCGGTGGGCGGCCGGGGCGGTGAGCCGGTCGGCCCATCGCCCGGCCGCCCGGCACCGTGCGGGAGAGGCCCGCGCGAGCCCGCGCAGGCGCGCAGGGGTCAGACAAGGGACGCACAGGGGAGGCGGAAAGCGCCGTCTCCGTGAGGGAGTTGGGGCGAATGGACCAGGCGGAGTACCGGATCGAGGATCTGGCCCACCACAGCGGCGCCACCGTCCGCACCATCCGGGCCTATCAGGACCGGGGCCTGCTCCCCAAACCCGAGCGGCGCGGCCGGGCGAACGTCTACGACGACACCCACCTGGCCCGGCTGCACCAGATAGCGGACCTCCTGGACCGCGGCTACACCCTGGCGTCGATCAAGGAGTTGCTCCAGGCGTGGGACGAGGGGCGGGGGCTGGGCGGTGTCCTCGGGCTCGTCGCGGAGGTGGACGGCCCCTGGACCGACGAGACCTCGGGCCGGATCACCCGCACCGAGCTGCACGCGCTGTTCGCGGGCCCCCACGCGGGGGACGGCGGGGAGGAGAGCGAGGCCGGGAACGCGGGGGACGAGGGGGGCGAGGGGAATGAGGAGGCGGTCGCCGAGGCGGTCGCGCTCGGCGTCCTGATCCCCGTGCCGGGGCACCCCGACGAGTTCCAGGTGCCCAGTCCGCAGGAACTGGAGGTCGCCGCCGAGCTGCACACAGCGGGGGTGCCGCTGCTGGCCATCATGGAGCACCTGCGGGAGCTGCGTTCCCAGGTCGAGCACATCGCGGCCCGCTTCCTGGACTTCACCAACGAACACGTCTTCATCCGCTATCTCGGCCACCGCCCCAGCGACGCCGACGCGACCGAGGCGGCGGATCTCGTGCGTCGGCTGCGTCCGCTCGCGCAGCAGACCGTGGACGCCGAACTCGCCCGCGCGATGCGACTGTTGGCCACCCGCAACCTCCGCGACCACCTGCGTACGGCAGCGGCGGCCCCGCCGCCGGGCGGCGAGGCCGAGCTGTCGACGGAGCCGGTACGGCTGCCGGTGGGGGTGCTGGCGGCGGTGCGGTCCCTCGTGGGCACGGAACGGGCGGCGGCCTTCATCGCCGCGGCGGCCGACCGCGAGGTACAGGCCCGCGCCATGGACCGGCTCGCGGCCGACAGAAACCGGGAGGAGTGACCCCGTAGCCACGCCGGGAATCCAGCGTCGGCACCGGCCCGAGACCCGAGCCGAACTGGAGCCCACGCCCGGAGGCCGTGCCGAAGCCCGGGCCCGGAGCCCGCGCCCCGAATCCGCGCAGGGCCCGCGCCCCGTCGCCGGGCCCGGCGACGGGGCGGTCAAGGGAACGCTCACTCCCGCCCATTGACGCGCGGGAGCGGGCACACCAGCGTAAGACCCCCGAAACAGACGGACGCACCCACAGGCCACAGGGGGTCATCATGCGAAGACGCGGCTTTGTCACCGGGATCGGTCTGACCGCGCTCGGCGCGGCCGGACTCGGACTCGGTCCGGCCTCCACCGCGTACGCGCTGCCCGGGCGGCATCGCGGAAGCCACCCCGCAGCGGGGACCGGTGCGCTGCTCCAGGGGGAGTGGCAGCAGGTCGGCGCGCCCGAGGGCACGCCGGCCGCGCTGCTGAACGACGTCGCCGCGTCGGGCCCCGGCTCTGCCTGGGCCGTCGGCGAGGACAACATCCCCGGCGGCCTCCCCCGCGGACGCCCCCTCGCGCTGCGCTGGGACGGCGCGGCCTGGGCGCGTACGGACGTCTCGCACCTGGGCATCGGCGGAGCGCTCGTCGCGGTGGCCGCCGGGCCGGACGGCCGGGCGTGGGCGCTCGCCGACGACGGCGCCGCCACCTCCCCCGTCACCCGCCTCCTCGCCTGGGACGGTTCCCGGGACGGCGGCACCTGGCGCGAGGCCCCCTACCCGGGCAGGGGCGAGGCGGGCACGGCGCTGAACGCGGTGGCGGTCGGGCCCGACGGACGCGTCTGGGTCGCCGGGAGCAAGGGCGGCCGGGCGGGGCTGATGTGCGGGGAGGGTCGACCGTCCGGGGACGGGTCAGCATGGCACTGGGTCAAGCCGGTTCCTGACGAGGCGTCGCCCGTTCCGTACGGGGTGCACATCGCCCCCTCGGGCGACATCTGGATCTCCGGCCCCGTCATCGCACGCTGGGACGGCCGCGACTGGACCGTCCTGCCGCCCGTCCAGGGCATCCGCCTCACCGTCACCGACCTGCTGCCCTCCGCGCCCGACGACGTGTGGGCCACGGGCGCCGCGTTCGGCGTCGGCGGCCCGCCCGACAAGCCCCCGGGCATCGTGCTGCGGCGCTGGAACGGCACCGAGTGGACGTCGTGGACGGACCGCACCCCGTTCACCGTCGGCGCGCTGACCTCGATCTGCGCCGACGCGCGGGGCCGCCCCGCGCTGATCTCGGGCTGGGACTTCTGGGACCAGAGCCGCTCCCACTACCTGCGCTGGGACGCGGCGGCCGAAGCCTGGACCAGCCAGCGCGGCCCGGCGACGCCGGAGATCAAGCCCCTGATGAACAACGTCACCGCCATCCCCGGGACGGACGGCTTCTGGTCGGTCGGCACGACGTCGCGCTACGCGTATCCACCGGCCCAACTGCACATCGAGCGCTACGCGTAGGCGAAGAACAGCCGACGCGTAGGCGGAGGACAGCCGGAGGAAAAAACGGCGTGCCGTGCGCCGTGGCGCGCGGCACGCTGGCCGGATGAACGAGAAACGCGACACGAGGATCTCGAAGTACCTCGCCCGCCATCTGCGCCACGACCCAGCCCGGATCGGCATCCGCCTCGACGAGCACGGCTGGGTGGACATCGACGAGCTGATCGGCGCAGCCGCAGCGCACGGCTTCCGCTTCAGCCGCGCCGAGTTGGCAGAGGTGGTCGCCACGAACGACAAGCGGCGCTACGTGATCGACGCGGACGGCGTCCGTATCCGCGCCCAGCAGGGGCACAGCGTCGAGGTGGACCTCGGGCTGCCGCCCGCCGAGCCGCCGGAGTGGCTCTACCACGGGACCGTCGGCCGGGTCGTGGGCGCGATCCGGGAGGAAGGGCTGCGGGCCATGGCGCGGCACGACGTCCACCTCTCGCCGGACCGCGAGACGGCGGTACGGGTCGGGGCGCGGCGCGGTCGGCCTGTGGTGCTCCCCGTCGCGGCGGGCGCCATGCACCGCGACGGACACGCGTTCCGCGTCACGGGGAACGGGGTCTGGCTGGTGGCCGCCGTGCCACCCGCCTATGTGAGCTTCCCGGGCTGAAACCCGGGCCCCCGCACGAGCCTCGAACCCCGGGCCCCGAACCCCACAGGAAAGAGTCCGCTCACAGGCCCGGCGCGCCCCAGACGGGGAACCAGCGCCCCAGGTCCTTCTCGACGGTCAGGTCATCGGCGAGCAGCCCGCTGGCCTGGATCTCCAGCGCGTTGTCCCGCTTCTCGCCCCCTCCGGGCACGGGCGCGAAGGGGTAGAAGGTGCCGCGCTTGTAGAGGTAGACCAGCGCGAGGGAGCGCCCCGCACCGCCCTCCTCCCTGAACCCGACGAGGGAGCACAGCAGTTGAGGCCCGAAGCCGCCCTCGGCCAGCAGGGTGTTGACCGCGTGCAGGTCGTTGACCAGTGAGGCCATGTCGTCCGGCGTGTGGCGTGCCAGGAGCCAGGTGTAGCCGTAGTCGTCCTGACTGAACTCGACGGGTACACCGCCGCGTTCCGTGTCCGCGTCCAGCAGCGCCCGCACGTCCTGGCGCAGCCGCGCGAACGCGCCGCCCTCCACCGTCGCGAAGCAGACCGAGCCCAGACCCGTCGGGACCAGCCCCGCACCGGCCTGGAGCGTGACGGCGGCCGAGGGGAGGGCGAAGAGCTGGTCGAGATCGGGCCGCACCGGCTTGCTGCGCCCGAGGATCGCGTCCAGAAAACCCACGTCGTCTCCCTGCTTCCCGTGTCCCGGTCCCCCGTTGTCCCTGTCCCCTGTGTCCCTGCCTCCCGTGTCCCCGCCCCCGCGTCCGTGTCATCCGCCGAGCTGGGTCGATATGCGCCGCAACTGGTCGAGCCGCTTCTCCAGCGGCGGGTGCGAGGACAGCAGCGCGGCCATGCTCTGGCCGGAGATGGCGGGGGCGAAGTAGAAGGCGTTGAACGCCTCCGCCTGCCGCAGGTCCTTCGTCGGGATGCGTGACATATCGCCGCTGATCTTGGTGAGTGCCGAGGCCAGGGCCGAGGGCCGCCCGGTGAGCAGCGCGCCCGCGCGGTCGGCCGACAACTCGCGATAGCGCGAGAGCAGCCGCGTCAGCAGAAAGCTGACGACATAGACCAGGGCGCTGACCAGCGGGATCAGCAGCACCAGCGGCGTGTTGTTGTTCTGCCGCCCGGCGGCGCGCCCCAAGCCGCCCCACAGCGCGATACGCGTGACCATCCCGGCGAGCACGCCCAGGAAGGAGGCGATGGTCATGACGGCCACGTCCCTGTGCGCGACGTGGGACAGCTCGTGCGACAGCACCCCCTCCAGCTCCTCGGGCTCCAGGCGCCGCAACAGGCCCGTCGTCGCGCAGACCAGGGAGTTGCGCTGGTTGCGGCCCGTCGCGAAGGCGTTCGGCACGTCCGTTTCCGCGATGGCCACCTTGGGCTTGGGCATGTCGGCCAGCGCGCACAGCCTGTCCACCGCGCCGTGCAGCTCGGGCGCCTGCTCGGGCGTGACCTCGCGGGCGCCCATGCTGAAGGCCGCGATGCGGTCGCTGAACCAGAACTGGGCCACGAACAGCCCGCCCGCGATCAGCACGACCAGGGGCCACGCCTTGCCGAGCAGCGCGATCAGCACGCCGACGAAGACGACGTACAGCAGCCCGATCAGGAACATCGTGACGACCATGCGGCTCGTGAGCCCACGGTCCGGCGCATAGCGCGTACGTCCTGCGGCCATGCTGCGTCCTCCTTGTCCTGCTCGTCCTGCTCGTCCTGCTCGCCGTGCTGAGCAGGGGCGGGCTGTTCGTGCTCGCCGCCCCGGCCCCTCGATTGTCCCTCTTCCTCCCTCAACGCGGCATAAGCACCCTGACCAGCCCTGACCAGGCCCGGCAGGCCCGGCCAGCCCCGGCCAGGAGCCGCCCAGGAGCCGCCCAGGCCCCCGCTCACCCCTGGTGGAACTCCGTGGCGATCTTCTCGAAGACCGCCGGGTCGGCCGCGAACTGCGAGTCCGGGATCGGCCAGTGCAGCACGATCTCGTCGAAGCCCAGCTCGGCGTGCCTGCCAGCGAAGTCGGCGAACGCGTCGACCGACTCCAGGTGACGGTCAGGCGTGAACCCCGTGAGCAGCACGCGGTCCACCTCGGACGCGTCCCTGCCCTCCTGCGCGCAGGCGGCGTCCAGCCGCTCCGCCTGCCGCGCGAGCGCCGCGCGCGACGCCTCGGGCGTGCCGCCCTCGACGTTCGTCGCGGAGTCGCCCGTGGTCACCCACGCCTGCCCGTAGCGCGCCGCCAGCCGCATCCCGCGCGGGCCCGTCGCCGCGACGGCGAAGGGGAGCCGGGGCCGCTGCACACAGCCGGGGATGTTGCGGACCTCGTGCGCGGAGTAGTACGTGCCCTCGTACGAGGTGACGTCCTGCGTCAGGAGCTGATCCAGAAGCGGTACGAATTCGCCAAAGTGGTCAGCGCGCTCGCGCGCCGTCCACGGGTGCTGGCCGAGCGCCGTCGCGTCGAAGCCGGAGCCGCCCGCGCCGATGCCCAGCGTGACCCGGCCGCCGGAGATGTCGTCCAGGGAGATCAGCTCCTTGGCGAGGGTGACCGGGTGCCGGAAATTGGGCGAGGTGACGAGGGTGCCGAGCCGTACGCGCTCGGTGGCCGCCGCAGCAGCCGTGAGGGTGGGGACGGCACCGAACCAGGGGCCGTCGCGGAAGGTCCGCCACGAGAGGTGGTCGTAGGTGTACGCGGTGTGGAAGCCGAGGTCCTCGGCGCGGCGCCACGTGTCGCGGCCCCCCTCGGACCAGCGGTGGATCGGCAGGATGACGGTACTGAGACGCATGGCGCCGACCCTATGCGAGCCGTTCCCCGGGACGCGCTGTCCGACGGCGCGGGCCCGCCCTCCCGCCGCACCGTCCGGCCGCCCTACCGTCCTGCCGCCCGACCGGCTTGGCGTGGCCGATTCGCACGGCTGAGCGCTCATCCGGGCGCCCCTTCGCACGCCTGTTCAGGCATATGCGGGAAGATGGTCATCGTGACCGCGACCGAGCCGCCCGCATCCCGCTCCCGCTCCCGCCGCCGACCCCGACTGATCGCGACGGACCTCGACGGAACCCTCCTGCACGACGACAAGTCCGTGTCCGACCGTACGGTCGCGGCCCTCGCCGCCGCCGAGGTCGCGGGCATCGAGGTCTTCTTCGTCACCGGGCGCCCCGCGCGCTGGATGGGGGTCGTCAGCGAACACGTACACGGCCACGGCCTCGCCATCTGCGCCAACGGCGCCGCGGTCGTCGACCTGCACCGCGGGCGGCGCGTCGTCAGGGTGCGGGAGCTGCCGCGACGGGACGCGCTGGAGGTCGTCCGCGCGCTGCGCGAGGCGGCGCCCGGGGTGTCGTTCGCCGTCGAGCGGACCGGCGGCATCCACTACGAGGCGGCCTACCCGCCCTTCTACCTCGACCCCGGAGCCGTCGTCGCACCGGCCGAGAAGCTGCTCTCGGACGACCTTGACGACATGGATGAGTCGGCCGACTTCGCCGCGCAGCCCGTGCTGAAGCTGCTCGCGCACCACCCCGAGATGGACCCCGACGCCTTCCTGCGGCTGGGGCGCGAGGTCGCGGGAACGCACGCGGAGTTCACCCGCTCCAGCCCGTCGGCCCTGCTGGAGATCAGCGGCCCGGGAGTCAGCAAGGCCAGCACGCTGGCCCGCTGCTGCGACGAGCGGGGCATCAGCGCCGACGAGGTCGTCGCCTTCGGCGACATGCCGAACGACCTGGAGATGCTGGGCTGGGCGGGCACCTCGTACGCGATGGCCAACGCGCACCCCGCCGTCCTCGCGTCCACCACGCACCGGACGTCCTCCAACGAGGACGACGGCGTCGCGGAGGTCGTCGAACGCCTCCTCGCCTCCTGACCGCCCCTCCCACCTCCACACACACCGCAGCACGCCACCGTCACAGCGGCGCCCCCCACACCACCGTCGTCCCCGCGCCCCCGGGGCCGATGCCGGGGCCCCAGCTCGCCGTGCCGCCGAGGTTCTCCGCGCGACGGGCCAGGTTCCGCATCCCGCTGCGGCGCCCGGCGTCCGGGGCACCGACGCCCACCCCGTCGTCGGCGACGGTGAGCAGCACCCCGTCCGACCCGTCGGGCAGGGCCGCCGTGACGTCGACGGTGACCTCGATACGGGAGGCGCGGGCGTGCCGGAACGCGTTCGACAGCGCTTCACGCAACGCCGCCACCAGCTCCTTCGTGGCCGCCTCCGGCAGCCGCACGTCCACCGGCCCTACGAAGGTCACCGAGGGGCGGAAGCCCAGCGGGACGGCGGCGAGGCCGGTCTCGCGCAGCACGCGCGTGCGCGGGCCCGCGACGGCCTCGTCCGGCTGCTGCTGGAGCGCGTAGATCGCGGTACGGATCTCCGCGATGGTCGCGTCCAGCTCGTCCACGGCCCGCCCGATCCCCTCGCTCACCTCCGGCTCCGGACCCGGCAGCGGCTCAGGTGCCGACCCCGACCCCGACCCCGGTTCCGATCCCGGTTCCGATCCCGGTTCCGATCCCGGTTCCGATCCCGTGCCCGGCAGCGGCTCCCGCGCCCTGCGCTGGGTGCTCTGGAGCATCAGGCCGGTCGCGAAGAGCCGCTGGATGACGAGGTCGTGCAGATCGCGCGCGATGCGGTCCCGGTCCTCGTACACCGCGAGCCGTTCGCGGTCGCGCTGCGCGTCCGCCAGGACCAGCGCCAGCGCGGCCTGCGCCGCGAACTGCGCGGCCAGCGTCTTCTCCACCTCCGTGAACGGCTCCCCGCCCCGCTCCCTCGGCAGGGCGAGCGTGCCGATGACCCGGCCGCCGCTCGTCAGCGGAAGCATCATGCTCGGCCCGAAGCGCTGGGACACGTGCGTCACCATGCGGGGGTCGGTGGCCGCGTCGTCGATGTAGACGGGCTCGCCGCCGCGCAACTGCTCCAGCACGGCGCTGCCGGGCGGGACGACGGTGCCGATCAGTCCCCTCGCGTCGTCGGCCGAGACGGCGACGATCTCCAGCCCACCCCCGCCCCCGCCCTCCCCGTGTCCGTTCTCCCCTGACGTGGGGAGCAGCACGATTCCGGCGGCCGAGTCCGCCAGCCAGCGGGCCTCCTCCGCGACGACGGCGAGCGCGTTGTCCACGTCGCCCGCGAGGAGGGAGGTGGTGAGGGCCGCGCTGCCGTCGATCCAGCGCTCGCGCTGACGGGCCGCCTCGTGGAGGCGCGCGTTGCCGATGGCGATGCCCGCCTGGGTGGCGAGGATCTTGATGAGGAGCACGTCGTTGTCGGTGAAGTCCCCGCCGCCGCGCTTCTCGGTGAGGTAGAGGTTGCCGAAGACCTCGCCGCCGACCCTGACGGGGAGCCCGAGGAAGCTGCGCATGGGCGGGTGCCCAGGCGGGAAACCGCAGGCGCGCGGGTCCGCGTTCAGATCGTGCAGCCGCAGCGGCTCCTCCTGCCCGAGCACGACGGCGAGCAGCCCGTGCTTGCCGTCGGGGAAGCGGCTGATCCGGGCGATCTGCTCGTCCGTCATGCCGCAGGTCACGAAGTCCTGGAGCCCGTCGCGGTGCTCGGCGAGCACACCGAGCGCCGCGTAACGGCAGTCGGCGACGCGCGCCGCCGTCTCCACGATCCGATCGAAGGTGCTGTGCAGCTCGGGCCCCGTGCCGATGGTGACCATCGCCTCCAGCAGCCGGGGCAGCCGCGCTGCCGAGTCCCCTGACAGTGCCTCCAGGTCGGTCGTCGCGAGCACGGCCGCCTGGTTGGCGGCCTCGGTCGCCGCAGGGCTGACGGGGCTGACGGGGCGGCCCGGTGAGGTCGGGGACATGGCGTCGAGCGTAATAAGTCACGCTTGACGGGGAAAGCGGGGAAAAGCAGAGAAAGTCCGTTTCCCCGCCCCGCCCCCCGTGTCGCGTCTATACGGGCACGGCGGCCCACGCGGAACCGTTCCCGGCCCCGGCCCCGGTCTCGGACCCGGCTCCCAGCAGCCCGTCCGTCGCCGCCTCCCGCTCCAGCATCCGGCGGAACGGCCCGTCGCCCCCGGCCAGCTCCGCGTACGGACCGCGCTCGACGGTACGGCCGCCGTCCAGCACGATCACCTCGTCCACCGCCTCCAGGCCGTGCAGCCGGTGCGTGATCAGCACCGTCGTACGGCCCTCGGTCACCGCGAGCAGATCGGCGGTGAGCGCGTCGGCCGTGGGCAGGTCCAGATGTTCGGCGGGCTCGTCCAGCACGAGTACGGGGAAGTCGGCCAGCAGCGCGCGGGCCAGCGCGAGCCGCTGCCGCTGGCCGCCGGAGAGCCGGGCGCCGTGCTCGCCGACGAGCGTGTCGAGCCCGTCGGGCAGCGTCGCCACCCAGCCGTCGAGCCGCGCCCGCGCGAGGGCGCCGCGCAGGTCGGCGTCGCTCGCGTCCGTACGGGCGAGCCTGAGGTTCTCGCGCAGAGTGCTGTCGAAGAGGTGCGCGTCCTGGGCGCACAGCCCGACGTGCCGGCGCACCTCGTCCGAGGGCAGCGCGGCGGCGGGGACCCCGGCCAGCGTGTACGAGCCGCTCTCCGGCTCCACGAAGCGCAGCAGCGCCTGCGCGAGCGTCGTCTTGCCCGAACCCGAGACCCCGACGACGGCAACGCGCCGCCCGGCGACCAGATCCAGATCGAACCCCTCCAGCGCCGGCCGCCCCTCCTGCCCGGGGTGACGCACACTCAGCGCCCTGACGCCGAGGGGGAACGGAGAGGCGGGCGCCGCGCTCGCCTCTCCGGCCCCCCGCCCGGGACCGGACTGACCCGCCGGGCCGCACTGCCCCGCCGCGTCGGGCTCGCGCACGGGGTCGGGCCCCCGCACACCCTCGGGCTCCCGCCCGGAGCCGAGCTCGCCTGCCGGGACGGGCTCGCGCCCGGGCTCGGGCACCCGCCTAGGACCGGGCTGGCCCACAGGCCCGGACGCCCGCCCGGGAAGGAACTCGTCCACGGCATCGGGGTGACCCACGGGGTCGGACGTGCCCACAGGTCCGGGCTCCCGCCCGGGAGCGGGCTGACCCAATAGGTCGGGCTCCCGCACGGGCTCGGCCACCCGCCCGGAGGCGGACCCCCGCACAGCGGCTGGCTCACCCACCGGGCCGGACTGCCCCGCCGCGTCGGGCTCGCGCACCGGCACGGGCTCGCGCACCGGCTCGGGGGCGTCCAAGACCTCGAAAACGCGCTCGGCCGAGCGCTTCGTACGCTGCCGGAACTGCACCGCCAGCGGCAGGCCGTTGACCGCCTCGAACGCCGCGAGCGGGGTGAGTACGACCACCGCGAGGCAGACCCCCGCGAGCCGCCCGTCGAAGACGGCCTGCGCGCCCGCCCAGGCGGCTGCCGTGACGGTCAGCCCGGCCGCGAGCGTGGTGAGGCCAGCGGCCAGCGCGGTCGCGGCGGCGGACCGCGTCGCGACCCGGGTCAGTGCCGCGTCGGCCTCCCGCACCTCGCGGGTACGGGACGGGAGCGCCCCCGCGACGGTCAGTTCGCCGGTCCCGGTCAGCAGGTCGACGGTCCGCGTCGACAGCTCGCCGCGCGCGGGCGCGAGCCTGCGCTCCGTACGCCGGGAGACGGCGCCGGTCAGCGCGGGCACGGCGAGCCCGGCGACGAGCAGCCCCGCCGCGAGTGCGGCACCGGCCTCGGGCAGCAGCCAGGCGGTGAAGCCGACGGCGCCCGCGCTGACGGTCACCGCGACGGCGGCGGGCAGCAGCCAGCGCAGGAAGGAGTCCTGGAGCGCGTCCACGTCGCCGACGAGCCGGGACAGGAGGTCGCCACGTCGCGTGCGGCGCAGTCCGGCGGGCGCGAGCCGTTCCAGGCGGCGGTAGACGGCGACGCGGAGGTCGGCGAGGACGCGCAGCACGGCGTCGTGGGAGACGAGGCGTTCGGCGTACCGGAAGACGGCGCGGCCGATGCCGAAGGCACGGGTCGCGGTGACGGCGACCATCAGATACAGCACCGGCGGCTGCTCGGAGGCCCGCGAGATCAGCCAGCCCGAGGTCGCCATGAGCCCGACGGCGCTGCCGAGCGCGAGGGCCCCGAGCAGCAGGGCGAGCGCGAAGCGGGCCCGCAGGGGCCGCGCGAACCGTCGCACCCGCGCGAGGGCACGGCCCTGAGCGGCACCGCCCGTCGCCACCTCGCCCCTGTCTCCGGGGCCGTGCGCGGCCTCCCCCTCCGGGACCCGTACCGGAACCGGAACCTGCGCCGGAACCGGAGCCGCCCCGCCCGCCTCACCGGAACCGCCAGAACCGCCGGAACCGGTCACGGGCGTGTCCCCGTGCGCCACCGCGGCCACCCAGCGGGGTTCGGGGCCTGGGCGTGGCACGGCCGCACCGGCCTCGGGCGGCGCGCCCAGCCGTACGACGCGGTCGGCGACGGCGAGCAACGCGGGCCGGTGCGCGACCAGCAGCACCGTCCGGTGCTCCGCGAGCCGCCGCACCGCGTCGACGACCGCCGCCTCGGTCTCGCCGTCGAGCGCGGCCGTCGGCTCGTCCAGCAGGAGCAGGGGCCGGTCGGCGAGGAACGCGCGGGCCAGCGCGACCCGTTGACGCTGCCCCGCGGACAGGCCACTGCCGCCCTCGCCGAGCACCGTGCCGGGGTCCAGTTCCGGGGCTGACGCGTCGCGCAGGGCGCGGCGTACCTCCTCGTCGCCCGCGTCCGGGCTGGCCAGCCGCACGTTGTCGGCGACCGTGCCGGCGAAGAGGTGCGGATGCTGGGGCACCCACGCGATCTGCTCGTGCCAGGTGGCCAGGTCCACCCCGGCCAGGTCCGTACCGTCGCCATCGCCGTCGCCATCCCCGTCACCGTCACCGTCACCGCCGAAGAGGACCCGTCCGGAGGCGAGCGGCGTGAAGCCCAGCAGGGCCATGAGCAGGGTGGACTTGCCCGCGCCGGAGGGCCCGACGAGCGCGACGGTCTCACCGGGCGCGAGCCGCAGGCTGGTCTCGGGCAGCGCGTCGTGCGTGCGCCCCTCGTACCGCACTCGCACCCGGTCCAGCGCGATGTCACGGGAGCGCACGTCGGGCGCGGGCACCCCACCGCGCGCCGGGGCCTCGGTCTCCAGGACGGCGAAGACCTCCTCGGCGGCCGAGAGCCCCTCGGCCGCCGCGTGGTACTGGGCGCCGACCTGACGCAGCGGCAGATACGCCTCCGGCGCGAGGATGAGGACGACGAGCCCGGTGTAGAGGTCGAGTTCGCCGTGCACGAGGCGCATGCCGATGGTGACGGCGACGAGCGCGACGGAGATCGTCGCGAGGAGTTCCAGCGCGAACGACGACAGGAACGCGATCCGCAGGGTGCGCAGCGTCGCGCGCCGGTAGTCGTCGGTGATGGCACGAATGTTCTCGGCCTGTGCCTTGGCCCGCCCGAAGACCTTGAGCGTGGGGAGCCCGGCGACGACGTCGAGGAAGTGCCCCGACAGCCGCGCGAGCAGCCGCCACTGGCGGTCCATGCGGGACTGGGTCGCCCAGCCGATCAGGATCATGAAGAGCGGGATCAGGGGGAGCGTGACCACGATGATGGCCGCGGAGATCCAGTCCTCGGTGACGACGCGGGCCAGCACGGCGACGGGGACGACGACGGCCAGCCCGAGCTGCGGCAGATAGCGGGCGAAGTAGTCGTCGAGCGCGTCGATGCCGCGCGTGGCGAGCGCGGTGAGTTCGCCGGTCCGCTTGCCGGAGAGCCAGTTGGGGCCCAGACGCGCTGCGTGCGCGAGGAGGCGGTTGCGCAGCTCGGACTTGACCGCGGCGCTGCACCGGTGCGCGGCCAGCTCCGTCAGCCAGGAGACCAGCGCGCGCCCGGCGGAGACGGCGGCCAGGAGAAGCAGGGGGTCGCGGAGATCGGCCGCCGAGGCGGCCTCCTGATAGGCGCCGACGACGATCTCCGCGATCAGCATGGCCTGCCCGATCACCAGGCACGCGCCCGCCAGCCCGAGCACGACGGACGCGACGAGGAAGACACGGGTGGCACGTGCGTGCCGGAGCAGACGCGGGTCCACGGGTTTCATGCTGCGGCCCCCAAAGCCTCGGGTCTCGGGTACTGCGGGGTGGGTCGGGGTGGACCGGGCCGTCGATTCGCACCGACGCCCCGCCCCGCCCCGGTGTCCTCAGTGCGTACCGGCGATGTGCTGCGTGCCGATCCGCTTGCGGAAGACCCAGTACGTCCAGCCCTGGTAGAGCAGGACGACGGGCGTGGCGATGCCCGCGCACCAGGTCATGATCTTCAGCGTGTACGGGGTCGACGAGGCGTTCGTCACCGTCAGGCTCCAGTCGGGGTTCAGCGACGACGGCATGACGTCGGGGAACAGCGACAGGAACAGCATCGCCACGGAAGCGGCGATGGTGACCCCCGAGAAGGCGAACGACCACCCCTCGCGCCCCACGAGGTTCGCCCCCAGCGCCGCCACCAGCGCGGCGACGGCCACGACCAGCGCCACCAGGCTCTTGCCGTCCCCGGTGTGCGCCTGCGTCCAGACGAGGAAGACGACGGCCAGCACCGCCGTGACCAGCCCCAGCCGGGTGGCGAGCCGCCGCGCCCGGGTACGGATGTCGCCCACCGTCTTCAGCGCCGTGAACACGGTGCCGTGGAAGGTGAAGAGGGTGAGCGTGACCAGCCCGCCGAGCAGTGCGTAGGGGTTGAGCAGGTCGAAGAGGGTGCCCGCGTACTCCATGTCCGCGTCGATCTTCACGCCGCGCACGATGTTGCCGAAGGCGACGCCCCACATGAAGGCGGGCAGCACGGAGGTGATGAAGATGGCCCACTCCCACCGGGTCTGCCAGCTGTCCTCGGGCCGCTTGGCGCGGTACTCGAAGGCGACACCCCGGATGATGAGGCAGACCAGGATCAGCAGCAGGGGCAGGTAGAAGCCCGAGAAGAGGGTGGCGTACCACTCGGGGAAGGCGGCGAAGGTGGCGCCGCCCGCGGAGAGGAGCCAGACCTCGTTGCCGTCCCAGACGGGGCCGATGGTGTTGATCAGCACCCGCCGTTCGGCGCGGTCACGGGCCAGCAGCCGGGTGAGGACGCCGACTCCGAAGTCGAAGCCCTCCAGGAAGAAATAGCCGGTCCACAGGACGGCGATGAGCACGAACCAGACGTCGTGGAGTTCCATTGCGCGCTCCCGGGCTCAGTACGAGAAGGCCATCGGCCGGTCGGCGTCGTCACGGTCGTGACCGCCGATCCGGGTGGGCGGGTTGAGGTCGTCCTCCGTCAGCTCGGGCGGTCCCGCCTTGACGTACTTCGCCAGCAGCTTGACCTCGATGACGGCGAGGGCCGCGTACAGCGCCGTGTAGACGATCATCGACGTGAGCACCTCGCCCTGCGAAACGCTCGGCGAGACGGCCGAGGAGGTGGGCAGCACGCCGTAGACGACCCACGGCTGACGGCCCATCTCGGTGAAGATCCAGCCCCAGGAGTTGGCGATGAGCGGGAAGGCGATGGTCCACAGGGCCAGCCGCCAGTACCACTTCGTCAGCCAGGGGCTCAGCTCCCGGTTCTTGGTGAGGGCGAGCCGTGGCACCTCGTCGGCGGTGGTGCGCAGGCGCTCGGCGAGCCACAGCTTCCTGCGCGTCAGATAGAGCCCGGCCGCACCGACCGCGACGGACGCCATGCCGAAGCCGATCATCCACCGGAATCCCCAGTAGGCGACGGGGATGTTGGGCCGGTAGTCGTCGAGCCCGATGGTGTCCTTGTACTTCTCCTTGAGCATCGCGTTGGTGTCGTTGATGCCGGGGACTTCCTCGGTGAAGTTGTCGTGCGCGAGGAAGGACAGCACGCCGGGGATCTCGATGGCGACCTTGTTGTGCCCGGCCGCGACGTCCCCGTAGGAGAAGACGGAGAACGGCGCGGGCCCCTGGGTCTCCCACAAAGCCTCGGCCGCTGCCATCTTCATGGGCTGCTGCTCGTACATGATCTTGCCGAGCCGGTCGCCGCTGACGACGGTCAGCAGCCCGCCGGCGACGAGCGTGACCAGGCCGACCCGCAGCGAGGTGCGCATCACCCTGACGTGCTTCTTGCGCATCAGGTGGAAGGCCGAGATGCCCAGCAGGAAGGCGCCGCCCACTATGGCCGCCGCCGTCATGGTGTGGAAGAACTGCGCGAGCGCGGTGTTCTGGAACAGCACCCGCGCGAAGTCGGTCAGCTCGGCGCGCCCCGACTCCTCGTTGATCCGGTAGCCGACGGGGTGCTGCATCCAGGAGTTCGCCGCCAGGATGAAGTAGGCGGAGAGGACGGTGCCGATGGCGACCATCCAGATGCAGGCGAGGTGGATCCTCTTCGGCAGCTTGTCCCAGCCGAAGATCCACAGGCCGATGAAGGTCGACTCGAAGAAGAACGCGATGAGGGCTTCGAAGGCGAGCGGGGCTCCGAAGACGTCACCGACGAAGCGCGAGTAGTCGGACCAGTTCATCCCGAACTGGAACTCCTGGAGGATGCCGGTGACGACACCCATGGCGATGTTGATCAGGAAGAGCTTTCCCCAGAACTTCGTCGCTCGAAGGTACTTCTCGTCGCTCGTGCGCACCCACGCGGTCTGGAAGCCCGCGACGAGTGACGAGAGCGAGATCGTCAGGGGGACGAACAGGAAGTGGTAGACGGTCGTGATGCCGAACTGCCAGCGCGCCAGGGTCTCCGGCGCCAGAGCAAGGTCCACGGGCTCTCTCCTTAGGTCGCGCCCTCCGCACAGTCACAGCCACAGTCACTTTGCCGGTTTTGTGCAGCATTGACGGGACCGCAAGACACGGTCGTGAATGCGTTCACATTCACAAGCAATCCTACGACCGGTCTTTTCGGACATGCGACCGGCCCCCCACTCAGGTGAGGGGCCGGTGTGGCGCCGGGCCGGGAAGGGCTCGGGAACGGCTCGTGAGCAGCGGTTCCGGTCGGCCGATCGCTCAGCCAGGCTCAGCGGGCAGCGCGTCCCGCCGTCACAGCTCGTTCTTGCGGAAGGCCGCTGCCGTCTGGAGGAAGATGTCGTTCGCCTCGGTCTCGCCGACCGAGACCCGCACGCCCTCACCCGTGAACGGCCTGACCGTCACCCCGGCCTCCTCGCACGCGGCGGCGAAGCCGTCCGTGCGCTCCCCCAGCCGCAGCCAGACGAAGTTCGCGTGCGACACGGGCACCGTCCAGCCCTGGGCCTCCAGCTCGCGCGTCACCCTCGTACGCTCGCCGACCAGCGCCTCCACCCGCTCCAGCAGCGCGTCCTCACTGCGCAGCGAGGCGACGGCCGCCTCCTGCGCGAGCTGGCTGACGCCGAAGGGCACGGCCGTCTTGCGCAGCGCGGCGGCCACGGGCTCGTGCGCCACGGCGAAGCCGACGCGCAGCCCGGCGAGCCCGTACGCCTTGGAGAAGGTCCGCAGCACGCACACGTTCGGCCGGTCGCGGTACAGCTCGATGCCGTCCACGACGCGCTCGTCGCGCACGAACTCGCGGTACGCCTCGTCCAGCACCACCAGCACATCGCCGGGCACCCGGTCCAGGAAGCGCTCCAGGTCCTCGCGGGGGATGGCGACGCCGGTGGGGTTGTTGGGGTTGCAGACGAAGATGAGGCGGGTGCGCTCGGTGACGGCGTCGGCCATCGCGTCGAGATCGTGCTCCTCGCCCTCCGTGAGCGGCACCGTGACGGGCGTCGCGCCGGAGATGCGGGTGATGATCGGGTACGCCTCGAAGGAGCGCCAGGCGTAGATCACCTCGTCCCCCGGGCCCGCCGTCACCTGGAGCAGTTGCTGCGCGACGCCGACCGAACCCGTGCCCGTCGCCAGATGCTCGGGCGGGACGCCGAAGCGCTCGGCGAGCGCGGCCATGAGCGTGGAACAGGCCATGTCGGGATAGCGGTTGAAGGACGCGGCGGCCCCCGTCACCGACTCCAGCACGCCGGGGAGCGGTGGATAGGGGTTCTCGTTGGACGAGAGCTTGTAGGAGACGGGGCCGTCCGCCGCGGCCGGCCTTCCCGGCTTGTACGTCGGGATACCGTCGAGTGCGCCGCGCAGCCTCGGGGTCTTCTCGCTCTCGCTCACCGCTGATCCTCCTTGACCGTCCCGTGGACTCCCATAGTGCTCACCCTATGAGGAGGCCGGAAAGGGGCGCGCAAAAGGGGACGAGAGCCCTCCGTGCGCCCTGCGCGCTGGTGGCGGGAGCCGTGGCGCGCATCCCCCGTGAAGGTGAGTTGAGACCTCTTCGCAATATCGCCGATTCAGCGGGCTCACGGGCCAAAATCCCGAGTGTTCAAGGTCACACGGCCCTTTGCCGCCAACGATTCCCAGGATTTTCCGGGGAAACGTTCTTGCAGAAACGTACCTTCTGCACCTCACTCGTACCTCCCCTCGTGCCGCGTACTGCGGGCCTACGATCGGGTCGCCATGACAGCAGCAGAGAAGCATCAGGTGGGCCGCGCTTCGGCCCCCCGGGGGGCGCGTGGCGGGAGCCGGCTGAACGGGCGGGCGGGTATCCGCGACGTCGCCGCAGCGGCCGGTGTCTCGATCACCACTGTCTCCGACGCGCTCAACGGCAAGGGCCGCCTGCCCGATGCCACCCGCCGCCACGTCCGCGAGGTCGCCGAGCGCCTCGGGTACCGGCCCTCGGCCGCCGCCCGGACGCTCCGCACGGGCAAGTCGGGTCTCATCGGGCTGACGGTCACCACGTACGGCGAAGAACCGTTCACCTTCACGGAATTCGCGTACTTCGCGGAGATGGCGCGGGCCGCCACCTCCGCCGCGCTCGCGCGTGGGTACGCGCTGGTCATCCTCCCCGCCACCTCCCGGCACGACGTGTGGTCCAACGTCGCGCTCGACGGCACCGTCGTCATCGATCCCTCGGACGAGGACGCCGTCGTCTCGGAGCTGGTGCGCTCCGGCATCCCCGTCGTCTCCGACGGCCGCCCCAGCGGCTCCCTGCCCGTCACCGCCTGGGTCGACAACGACCACGAAGAGGCCGTCATGGGCCTGCTCGACCACCTCGCCGAGTCCGGTGCCCGGCGCATCGGGCTGCTGACCGGCACCAGCACGGACACCTACACCCGGCTGTCGACCACCGCCTACCTCGACTGGTGCGCACGCGTCGGCCAGGACCCCGTCTACGAGTCGTATCCCGCGCACGACCCCTGCGCGGGCGCCATCGCGGCCGACCGCCTGCTCGCCCGTCCCGACCGCCCCGACGCCGTCTACGGCCTCTTCGACCCCAACGGCACGGACCTCCTCGCCGCGGCGCGCCGCTACGGCCTGCGCGTCCCCGAGGACCTGCTCCTCGTCTGTTGCAGCGAGTCCAACGTCTACGCCACCACCGAGCCGCCGATCACCACCCTCTCCCTCAAGCCGGGCCGCATCGGCAACACCGTCATCCAACTGCTCATCGACGCCATCGAGGGCATCGACACGGGCCGCCCCGTGGAGCAGGTCATGCCGACCGACCTCATCGTCCGCACCTCCTCGCAGCGCCGTCCACCGCGCGCCACCATCAGTGCGCCCCGCACCCCCTCGGCCGACTGACCTCGGCGAGCCGACGGAAAACACCCCGGCCGACGGGCAGCGCGGCCACGCGCGGCGGCGCGGCGCACTTCCGTACCCTCAGAAATCAGGCGAAATTCCCGGTCCGCCGGGGCCGCGTGTCAATTGGCACCCCCCAGGTGCGTCACAAGGCACGACCGGCATTCCTATGATGGGCGAACGACACCGGACCCACCTCCCGACCTGTGGGACCTCCCCGCCGAAGGACAGGTGTGGAGTGTGCCCAAGAGAGGCAGGGGAAGGTTCGGCGGTGCACGGCGGCGCGCGATGGTGGAGGGGTCGATGACTCAGGGGGCCGGTCAGGGACCCGATGTATGGCACGGCGGTGCGGCGAGGGGCGCGGGGCATCTTCAGCCCATGCGGCCCGTGCGGCTCACGCCCGAAGACGTGTCGGAGCCCGTACCCGTATCTTCCGTACCGGCGCAGGTGCCGGACCAGGTACCGGCCCAGGAACAGGTCCAGGCGGTACCGGTGGTGCCAGCGGTACCGGCGGTACCCGCCCAGGAGCGGGTGCCAGCACCGGCACAGGTACCGGCACCAGTACCGGTACCGGCCCGGACTCCGGCGCAGGCGGCGCCGGTCGGGCCGCCCGTGACCTGGGCCGCTTCCGTGCCTCCCACGCCTCCCACGCCTCCCGGAGCGCAGGCGACGTCACCGTCCGACACTCCCGCGGCGCCCGAGCCCGAGGGCGAACCCTCGCAGGAGTACACGCCGACGCAGCGCGATCTGCCGGTCATCGGCGGCACGGCCGCCACGCCCGAGCCCACGCTCGTCGACGTCCCGTCCCCCGTCGCCACCACGCACGAGGGCGATGGCCCGCTGTACGTCGTGGGCGACGTGCACGGCTATCTCGACCAGTTGCGGACCGAGCTGCGCGAGGCCGGGATCATCGACGCCGAGGACCACTGGATCGCGGGCGACACGCGCATCTGGTTCCTCGGGGACTTCACCGACCGAGGCCCCGACGGCATCGGCGTCATCGATCTGGTGATGCAGCTCTCCGCCGAGGCAGCGGCGGCCGGCGGCTACTGCAAGGCGCTCATGGGCAACCACGAGCTGCTGCTCATCGGCGCCAAGCGCTTCGGCGACACCCCCGTCAACTCCGGTGCGGGCACCGCCTCGTTCCAGGCTGCCTGGCTCCTCAACGGCGGCCAGCGCACGGACATGGAGCGCCTCCAGGACCACCACATCCAGTGGATGTCCCGGCTCGACGCCATGGCGCTGGCCGACGGCCATCTGCTCGTGCACTCGGACGCCACCTGCTACCTCGAGTACGGCGACACCATCGAGGCCGTCAACGACGCCGTCACCCAGGCGCTCCAGCGCAACGACGCGGACGAGACCTGGGACCTGTTCCGCAAGTTCACCAAGCGCTTCGCCTTCCGCGACGAGGAGTCGGGGGTGCCCGCCGTGCGCGAGTTCCTCGGCGCATTCGGCGGCAAGCGGGTGGTGCACGGGCACAGTCCGATCCCGTACCTCCTGGGCGAGGTCGGCGGCGAGGCCGGGGACGACGAGGAGGCGCCGCCCCATGTCACCGGTCCGCACGTCTACGCGGACGGCATGGCCGTGGCCATGGACGGCGGTGTGACGATGGCCGGAAAACTGCTTGTCACTCAACTTCCCCTGGCTGAATAGCCTGTTCGGGGGCAGGAGTAGCTCGGAAGTGACGTGCGGGGCACGAAGCCGTACGGGACAGCGCGGGGGGCCAATTTAGGGAAACCACCTGTCACGGAGTGCCGGAAGCCCTTTACCATCGGTTCTGCCATGACGGGTTCCTGACGCCCGTCGCGGCCGCCCCGCCCGTCGACCGGCCAGCAACGGCCCTACGGAGCATCGGGGGATGCACATGAACAGCGCTCCGCATCTGCGGCTAGAGGACCGGCCCGAGTTCGAGCGGGCCCTCGACGAGGCACTGCGTCACGCCCACCGGCGTCCTGACACGGCGGCGATCGGCCAGCGTCTCAACGCCGAGCAGTTGCGCACGATGGCACTCAGCGCGGCCACGGCGATCGCCGCCTGCGCCGCCGTCGAGTACGAGCACTTCGTCCGCCTGCGCGAGGAGATGCGCCACCTGGCGAACCTGCCCGCCTCAGCGGCCCCGCAGCAGCGCGGCGCGGCCAAGTCCGACGGCGGCTCCGCCGAGGGCGGCCCCGGGCGCGCGGGCGAGGCGGAGGGCGGCGTCGGGCTCGCGGGTGCCGTGGGCGAGGGGCTGGTCGAGACGGCGGGGGCCGGGCTCGCCGCGATGCTCTCCGTGCTGGCGCCCGTCCTCGCGGGAACGGCGGCGCTGATCTTCCTGCTGCTCGGCTATCTCCTCCACATGGTCACGCCCGAGCCCGCCGTCGCCGAGCCGATGCGCGACATCGGCCTGGTCTTCGCCGTCCTGGCGGCGGCGGGGGCCGTCGTGGCGATGACGGCGCTGTGGCTCACCGCGCTGCGCAACGGGTCGAGTTCGATCAGGGCGAAGGAGGAGGCCGCGGGCCCTGGGGCCGCACTCGCCGACGAAGTGGACCGCGCGCGGGGCCTGTGGCGGGAGGCGCTGCTGGAGCGCGGCATCCTGCCCTTCCTGCGGGAAGCGCTGGCGGACCCGCAGGGCTCCAGGCAGGCGCCCGCGGCGTACGTACGGGACGATCTCGCCACCGGGCAGTCCGGGCAGTCCGGGTCACAGGAACCGGGACCGCAGCAGCGCACGCCGCGGCTCGGCTACTCGCACCCGGACTTCTCCAGCCGCACGTCCTCGGAGGCCAAGAGCGGCGAGAAGAGCGTCAGGCCCCGCTACACCAGCCCGGACTTCTCCAGCCCCGACTACGGCGGCCCCGACCACCAGCCCGACTGAGCACGGCTCGGGGCCGGGGGGCTTGGCGAGGCGGCCAGGGTAAGGCCGTCACCCCTCGCCCGTCGACGGGGTCACCCGGCAGCCGCGTCCAGCGCGCGCCGTACGTCGGCGACGAGGTCGGCCGCGTCCTCCACGCCCACCGACATCCGGATGAAGCCCTCCGGCACCGCGTCCCCGCCCCAGCGACCGCGCCGCTCGGCTGTGGTGCGGACGCCGCCGAAGCTGGTGGCGTCGTCGACGAGGCGCAGCCCGGCGAGGAAGCGCTCGGCGAAGTCCTTGTCGGGCAGCGTGAAGGAGACCACGCAGCCGAAGCGGTGCATCTGCCGCGCCGCCTGCTCGTGCGCGGGGTCGCCCGGCAGCCCGGGGTGGCGGACCCCGGTCACCTCGGGGCGCGCGCCCAGCGCCTCGGCGACGGCGAGCGCGTTGCCCGCCTGGCGCCGGGTGCGCACGTCCAGGGTGGCCAGCGAACGGTGCGCGAGCCACGCCTCCATCGGGCCCGGGATGGCGCCGACGATCTTGCGCCAGTGCCGTACGGAGGCGGCCAGCTCCGGGTCGCGGCAGGTCACATAGCCCAGCAGCACGTCGCCGTGCCCGGTGAGCGCCTTGGTGCCGCTGGCCACCGAGAAGTCGGCGCCGAGGGCGAGGGGGCGCTGGCCGAGCGGGGTGGCGAGGGTGTTGTCGACGGCGACGAGGGCGCCGCGCTCGTGTGCCGCCTCGGCCAGCCGCCGGATGTCGCAGACGTCGAGGCCCGGGTTGGAGGGGGACTCGATCCACAGCAGGGAGGCGCCGTCGAGCCGCTCCAGCTGCGCGTCGGCCGCGGTGGGCGCGGTGCGCACCTCGACGCCGAAGCCCTCCAGGCGCTCGCGCAGTGGGATCAGCAGGTTGTAGCCGTCGTCGGGCAGCACCACGGCCGAGCCGGGACGGGACTGCGAGAGGAGGACGGCGGAGATGGCGGCCATGCCGGAGGCGAAGGCCACGGTCTCGACGCGGTCGTCGCCGGGCGACTCCAGCTCGCCGATGGCGCGCTCCAGGCCCGTCCAGGTGGGGTTGCTGTCCCTGCCGTAGGCGTACGGGGCACCGGCCGGGTCGCCCGGCAGGTGGTAGTGCGCGGCGAAGACCGGGCCGGGGAGGGGCGGCGCGTAGGGCTCCTCCTCGGGGAGGCCAGCGCGCACGACGCGGGTGGCGTCGCCGTCGCTGTCGGCGGGGCCTGTGCCGGTGCTGGCGAACTCCTCGCGGGGGCTGCTCTCGGCGCTTGGGTGTTCGGGAGTGCTCATGTGCGGATGCTCTCTGCTTCGCGGTCCCGCGTCCTGCGGACCGTCGGCGGTCAGCCCAGTGCCGCCCGCGCCGCCGCACCGCACTGTGCGCCGTAGCCGGAGCCGAAGAGGACGGCGTGCACCAGAAGGTGCTGCAACTGGTGGAGGGGTACGCGCTCGACCCGCCCAGGAACAGGCCGGATCTCCTCGTACGCGGCGAGGATACGGGAGAGCTGCGGGCAGCCGAACAGCTGGAGGAGGGCCAGGTCGGTCTCCGGGTGGCCGCCCTGGGCCGAGGGGTCGATGAGGCGGGCGCGGCCGTCCCCTTCCCCGGAGGGCGCGGAGAGGGCTGAGGGGGCCGTCCAGTGGACGTTGCCCGACCACAGGTCGCCGTGGATGACGGCGGGCGGCTGCGGCGGGCCCGCGACCTCGTCGATCCGCTCGCACAGCCGCTCCACGTCACGCGCATCGCCGGGGCCGATGCCGCCGTTGTCGACGGCGCGCCGCAGGAAGGGCAGCAGCCGGTACTCGGCGTGGAAGGCGGGCCAGTCGGCCGGGTCCGTCACGGCGTCGGCGGGGCCGGGGGAGTCCAGGGGGAGCGAGCCGAGGTAGGCGGGGCGTCCCGGGGTGCCGTACGCGTCGGCCGGCGTGCCGTGCAGCGCGGCGAGGTCGCGGCCCAGGCGCTCGGCGGCCTCCGGGGTGGGCGCGCCGGGCTCGGCCCACTCCAGCACCAGCACCTCGTCGTCGTACCCCAGCACGGCGGGCACCGCGACCGCGCCCGTACCGGCGAGGAGGGCCAGCCCGCGCGCCTCGGCCTCGAAGAAGGCGGGGGGTGCGCCGGGGAGGGTCTTCGCGAAGACGGAGAGGGCGGGGGTTTCGCGGTCGCTGCCACGGTCGCCGTCGCCGCCGCCATCGCCGTCCTCGCGGGCGAAGGTGAGGTGATACGCGTCACAGATGTCGCCGCCGCCGACCGGAGTGCCCCGGAGCGCACGCAGCCCGGACCCGGCCCCGGAGACGCCGTTTCCGGCCACTCCGCTTCCGGCTCCGGTTCCGGTTCCGCTCCCGGCTCCGGAGGGGGCACCGTCCAGCAACCCCGCGACGCGCGCGTACAGCCGCTCGGGCACGCCGCTCACCCCGCGCCCCGCAGCTCCTCGCGCTCCTCCATGGCGGCGGCCACCTCGGCGACCAGCCCCGGAACGGCCGCCTCCACCAGGTGCAGGCACTCGTCGAAGCCCGTGGTGCCGCCGTAGTACGGGTCGGGGACGTCCAGCCCGTAGCCGTCGTGCTCCGACGCTTCCGGGTCGTAGGAGCGCAGCAGCCTGACCTTCGCCGCGGCCTCGCGCGTGGGCGCCATGAACCGCAGCTCGCGGTCGTGGCCCTCGTCCAGCGCGATGACCAGATCGTGTTCCGCGAAGTCCGCGGGACCGAACTGGCGGGCCGTGTGGTCCAGCTCGTACCCCGCGGCGCCGAGCGCGGCGGACGTACGGGGGTCGGCGGGGTCTCCGACGTGCCAGCTTCCGGTGCCCGCGCTGCTGGTCGTGACGAGATCGTCGAGACCGGCCTCCTCGACGCGGGCACGGAAGACGGCCTCGGCCATGGGCGAGCGGCAGATGTTGCCGGTGCAGACGAAACAGACGCTGTACATGCTCTCCATCCTCGGCGAGGGGTGCGGGGTGCGGGGTGCGGGGTGCGGGGTGCGGGGTGCGGGTGGCCTTGCTCCCGGCGCGTGCGGTCAGTCCTTGTCGGGCAGGGCCATGTTCAGCGCCCAGGACACGATGGAGATGATCAGGCCGCCGAGCACGGCGGTCCAGAAGCCCTCGACGTGGAAGCTGAGGTCCAGCTTGTCGGAGAGCCAGGACGTCAGCAGCAGCATCAGGGCGTTGATGACCAGCGTGAACAGGCCGAGGGTGAGGATCAGCAGCGGCAGGGACAGCAGCTTCACGAGTGGCTTGACCACGACGTTCACCAGGCCGAAGACCAGCGCCACCAGGACCAGGGTGAGCGCCTTCTGACCGGTGCCGCCGCCGGTGAGCGTGATGTCGGCGACGAGCCAGATGGCGACGGCGAGGGCCGCTGCGTTGGCGAGCGTCTTGATGAGGAAGTTCGTCATACTGTGATCGTCGCAGGAAAAGCGGTACGGGACACAAGTCGAGGGACGAGGGGTGGGCCAGGCGTGAAGGCGTTCCGGCTGGAGGAGCTGGAGGCGGAGCGTGCCGCCAATGACGGCGCTTACCTGCAATTTCTGCGTGAGCGGCACATGTCGGTCGGCCTCTACGCGCTCGACAGGGGCAGCGCCGATCCGCAGCAGCCGCACAAGCAGGACGAGGTCTACTTCGTCGTCAGCGGGCGCGGATCGCTGACGGTCGGGACGGAGACGACGCACGTGGCGCGCGGCAGCGTGGTCTATGTGCCCGCCGGTGTGCCCCACAAGTTCCACCACATCTCCGAGGACCTGCGGGTCATGGTGGTCTTCTCCCCGCCCGAGGGCTGAGCGGCGCGTCCCCGGGGCTGAGCGGCGCGTGCCGACGGCTGAGGGACGCGGTCGAGCTGGCGTCAGGGTCGCGTCGGGGTCAGGGTCAGGGGAGGACCGGGGACGGAGCCTCTCCCGGTCCGACCTGCGGCGACCTAGCCTGGAAGGCAGAAGGTGACAGACGTCGCGGGCGGCCGGTCGCGATCCGACGGACACAGACGGAGACAGGGGTAACAGCGCATGGATGCCAAGGGACTGCTCACGGGGCTGCCGTGGTGGGTGAAGTGGGTGGCGATACCGGTGATCGCCATTGTCGTGTTCGGCGGGCTGATAGCGAGCCTCGTCGGCTTCCTCGTCGGGCTGCTGTTCAAGGTGCTGCTCTTCGTCGCCCTCGTCGGCGGCGTCATCTACCTGGTGCGCCGGTTCACTTCGGCTTCCTCCTCTTCCCGCGGCGACTGGTGACGCGGGAGCCCGCGCGGCCGGGCGCGGGTGCGGAAGCGGGCCCAGATGCGGGTGTGGACGCGGGCCCGCCAGCAGCTGGGCCAGGTGCCGAGGACGCGGCGGGCGCCGAGGGCGTCGCGCGGTGCCGGTCGGCCGAGACGACGAGCGCGGCGAGCAGCGTCGTCACGGGCACGGAGGCCACCAGGCCGATCGAGCCCACGAGCGTACGGACGATCTCCTCCGAGACGACCTCGCTGGTCGCGACCATGGAGACGCTGCTGCGCGCGATGGAGAAGAGCAGCAGCAGCGGCAGCGCGGCACCCGCGTAGGCCAGGACGAGGGTGTTGACCACCGAGGCGATGTGGTCGCGTCCGATGCGCATCGCGGCGCCGTAGATCTTGCGCCAGCTCGCCTCCGGATCGGCCTCCTTCAGCTCCCAGACGGCCGAGGTCTGGGTGACGGTCACATCGTCCAGCACGCCCAGCGAGCCGATGAGCACCCCGGCGAGCAGCAGGCCCTGGATCTCGATGTCCGGATAGAGCCCGTGCACCAGGCTCGTCTGGTCGTCGGTGTTCCCCGACAGATGGGCCCAGCCGATGAAGACCGAGCCGAGCACCCCGATCAGCAGCAGCGAGACGAGCGTGCCGAGCACGGCGACGGACGTGCGCGCGGAGAGTCCGTGGCACATGTAGAGCGTCGCGAGCATGATGGCGCTGCCGCCGATCACCGCCACCAGCAGCGGGTTCGAGCCCTGGAGGATCGCGGGGAGGATGAAGAGGGTGAGCACGGCGAAGCTGACGACGAGACCCGCGAGCGCCAGCAGTCCGCGCAGCCGCCCCACGACCACGACGGCGAGCGCGAAGATCCCGGCCAGCACGGTCACGGGGACGCCGCGTGCGACGTCGGTGACGCTGTACTGGAGGGAGCGGGGCGCCTTCTCCGCGTAGGCGACCACCACTTCCTGGCCCGCGGACAGCTTGCGCGTCGAGTCCGGGGTGACGACCTCGGTGTACGTGTGGCCCTTGTCCTTGCCCCCGGTGACCTCGATCGTCGCCTTCTGGCACGCGGCGCTGGCCTGTCCGCCGCTGCCGCCCCCGCTCGCGCCGCCCGCCCCGGCCCCGCCCTGCGCGCCGCCCGAGGCGGAGTCGCCCTGCTGCGCGGGCTGCTGCGCGTTGACGTCCTTGCAGTCGACCTGGGCCACCTCGGTCACCTTGGCCGGGAACGTGGGCCGGTCGAAGCCGACGCCGCTGTGCCCGTGCCCGGGGGTGCCGCCGGGCCACAGCACGACGAGCCCGACGACGATGGCCGCCGCGAAGGGGATCAGCACCGCGCCGATCACCTTGCGCAGATGCCGCGACACGGGCGCTGCGGGCCCGTGAGCGTGGGCGTGACTGTGCCCGTGCCCGTGGCCGTGCCCATCGGTGTGCGCGTGGCCGGGTCCGGGGCTCTGGGAGTGGGGCTCTGGTGTCGGGGTCACCGCCAGATCATCGCAAGAACGTCCGGGTCCCCTGTTCAAGGCCGCACGTGTGCCGTTAGCGTGGAGTCGCCTTTGCACACATCGCGGGAGCTCCGAGCACGGGGCTGAGAGGGCGCTGACCTGCGTAGTCGCATCCGACAGCGGATGCGGACCTACCGCAGAAGGCTGCGTCGACCGCCGAACCTGTTACCGGGTAATGCCGGCGTAGGGAGTGGGTCTCATGACCACGCAGGACGCACGCACGCCTGCCACCACTGAGGAGCGGACGGGGCGGACGCTGTCCGCCGGGTCCGCCGAGGCCGACGGGGGCGCGGAGCAGCAGCCGCGCCGGATCGGCTGGCACAAGGGTTACGTGGACGGATCGCGCCCGGACATCCGGGTACCGGTCCGGCGCGTGCACCTCACCAACGGCCACGACGTGACGCTCTACGACACGTCGGGGCCGTACACCGACCCCCAGATCGACACCGACGTCCGCCGCGGACTGGCCCCGCTGCGGCAGAACTGGATCATCGAGCGGGGCGACACCGAGGAGTACACGGGCCGTGAACTGCGGCCCGAGGACGACGGGCTCAAGCACACCTCGCCGCGCGGCGGGCTGCGCAACCTCGACGCGGTCTTCCCTGGCCGCCCCCGCCAGCCCCGGCGCGGCCGGGAGGGCGCGGGCCCCGAGGGGAAGCGGGCCTCGGTCTCCCAACTGGCGTACGCCAAGCGGGGCGAGATCACGCCGGAGATGGAGTACGTCGCCGTACGCGAGAAGTGCTCGCCCGGCTTCGTGCGCGACGAGATCGCGGCGGGCCGCGCCGTCCTCCCGGCCAACGTCAACCACCCGGAGATCGAGCCGATGATCATCGGCAAGAACTTCCTGGTGAAGGTGAACGCCAACATCGGCAACTCCGCCGTCACGTCCTCCATCGAGGAGGAGGTCGAGAAGATGACGTGGGCGACCCGCTGGGGCGCCGACACGGTCATGGACCTCTCGACGGGCCGCAACATCCACACCACGCGCGAGTGGGTGCTGCGCAACTCCCCCGTCCCCATCGGCACCGTCCCCCTCTACCAGGCGCTGGAGAAGGTCGACGGCAAGGCCGAGGAGCTGAGCTGGGAGGTCTACAAGGACACCGTCATCGAGCAGTGCGAGCAGGGCGTCGACTACATGACGGTCCACGCGGGCGTGCTGCTGCGCTATGTGCCGCTGACGGCCCGCCGCAAGACCGGGATCGTCTCGCGGGGCGGCTCGATCATGGCCGCCTGGTGCCTGGCGCACCATCAGGAGAGCTTCCTCTACACGCACTTCGCGGAGCTGTGCGACATCCTGCGCACGTACGACGTCACCTTCTCGCTCGGTGACGGGCTGCGCCCCGGCTCGATCGCCGACGCCAACGACGAGGCGCAGATGGCCGAGCTGGACACCCTCGGCGAGCTGAACCGCGTCGCCAAGGCACACGACGTGCAGACCATGATCGAGGGCCCGGGGCATGTCCCGATGCACAAGATCAAGGAGAACGTGGACCGCCAGCAGGAGGTCTGCGAGGAGGCCCCCTTCTACACCCTGGGCCCCCTCACCACGGACATCGCGCCCGCCTACGACCACATCACCTCGGGCATCGGCGCCGCGATGATCGGCTGGTGGGGTACGGCGATGCTCTGCTACGTCACGCCGAAGGAGCACCTCGGGCTGCCGGACCGCGACGACGTGAAGACCGGCGTCATCACGTACAAGATCGCGGCCCATGCCGCCGACCTGGCCAAGGGCCACCCCGGGGCGCAGGACTGGGACGACGCGCTCTCGGACGCACGGTTCGAGTTCCGCTGGGAGGACCAGTTCAACCTGGCCCTCGACCCGGACACGGCCCGCTCCTTCCACGACGCGACACTCCCGGCCGAGCCCGCGAAGACGGCGCACTTCTGCTCGATGTGCGGGCCGAAGTTCTGTTCGATGAAGATCAGCCGCAGCATTACCGAGCAGTTCGGCTCGGACCAGGACGGCACGCTCAGCGAGGAGGAGGTCAGGGCGGGCATGCTCGCGAAGTCGGAGGAGTTCGCGGCGGCGGGCAACAAGGTCTATCTGCCGATGGCCGACTGACGCGTCACGACGGGAACGGGCACGGAAGTCGATTGGTGCTTTTATCAGACCATTGACGCCATCTCGGGGAAATCTCATAAAAGCCCCGTGGCTTGTGGGAAATACACCTCCGACAACGGGCACATTGTCCGTGCTCCATTTCCCGTCGGAAGGCTTTCCCCATGCGTTCTGTCGCTCGCCCCATCATCGTCGGTGTCGCCGTTCTGGGTCTCGCCGGTTTCGGCGCGGTCTCCGCTCACGCCGGTGAGGGCCCGCCGCACCACGGCCACGGCAGCTACCACAAGACGGTCAACAAGAAGAACACGGAGATCGAGGACAACGACCGGGTCATCAGCAAGTCCATCCTCTTCGGCGGCATGGACCTGGACTGATCCGGCGCGATCCGCCACCTTCGGTCCTGGGCCGCCCGCCACGGCGGCGGCCCGGCGACCGGCCAGGGCACCAAAGGCCCCACCCGTTCGCGGGTGGGGCCTTGGCGTGCGCGGGTGCCCCCCACACGCGCGGGCGGTTCGAGGCTCCCCCCTCATGCCTCGAACCGCCGGGCGGTTCAACGCGCGAAGAACCGCGCGTACAAGGCTAGTTGACCCAGCGTCAGTGTCCAATCACAGTATCGACACAGACCTATCGGAATACTTATCGTTGCTGCACTGTCAGTGACCGAAGTGAGGGTCATCCCTACCGGGTGGCCGCCCGGAGGCGCTATGGATCTGGCCCTGCTGCGCACGTTCCTCGCGGTGCACAGGGCCGGGTCGTTCACCCGCGCCGCCGCTCTGCTGGGCCTTTCGCAGCCCGCCGTGACCGGACAGATCAGGAGCCTGGAGCGGCAGTTGGGCAGGCCGCTGTTCCTGCGGCAGGCGCGCGGGGTGACGCCGACCACCGTGGGGGAGGAGCTGGCGCACAAGGTCGCGCCGCACCTCGACGCGCTGCTGGAGATCACCGAGAGCGGGCTCGACGAGGACTCAGCGAAGCGGACGCTGCATCTGACGGGCCCGCCCGAGTTCACCTCCCTGCGCGCGCTGCCGGCGCTCGCCCCGCTGGTCGAGCACGGCCTGACGCTGCGCATCGCGTTCGGCCCGGCCGAGGAGAGCCTCGACGGGCTCGCCGCCGGGCACCACGACATCGCCATCAGCACCCACCGCCCGCGCGGCGAACTGCTCACGGCCACGCCGCTGTGCGACGAGGAGCACGTGCTCGTCGCCGCGCCCCGCTGGGCGGCCCGGCTGGGCGGTCCCGCCGTCGTACGCGCGAAGGGCGCGCGGTCGCTGGAGCGGGTGCCCGTCATCTCCGTGCACGAGAGCATGCCGCTGCTGACGCGCTACTGGAGCACCGTCTTCGACACCCCGCCCACCGCGTCGGGCGCGGTGATCGCGCCGGATCTGCGCGCGGTGCTCCAGTGCGTGACGGCGGGCGCGGGGATGGCGGTGCTGCCACGCTATCTGTGCACGGACGCGCTCGACGCGGGCGAGGTCGTGGCGCTGCACGATCCGCCGGTGCCGCCGCTGCGCACGTACTTCCTGTCCGTACGGGTCGGGACTCTGGCACATCCGCACATCGCCCGCGCCCACGAATGGCTGCTGCGCGCGGCAGGTGACTGGTGACCGGGCCCGGTGGGGAGCCGTGACATGGGGCGGGGCGTGGGCGTGGGGCGGTCTCGTCGCGACGGAGAGCGCGCGGGCGCGTAGCCGCACGTCCGCGCGGCGCGGGGGCCGGGTTTGATCCTCCGCCGGACGGGCGAAACCTCATCCATGGCCCAAGAGCGTCCCGTGGTCAAGCGCACCGCACGCGCCATCCTCCTCGATGGTGACGAGAGCCGTGCGGGCCGCATACCGTCCCCCGACTCCCCGCTCCGCTCCCCCGGCGCCGAGGCCGCGCCCCCTCCCGATCTGATCCTCATCAAACGGACCAAGCCTGGCCGCGAGCCGTACTGGATCACTCCGGGCGGCGGCGTCGAGCCGGACGTGGACGCCACCGTCGTCGAAGCGCTGCACCGCGAGGTGGACGAGGAACTGGGCGCGAAGGTCACCGATGTGGTGCCCGCCTTCGTCGACACCGTCCACCACTCAGCGCACCACGCGGCGCACGGCGTGAAGGTGCAGCACTTCTTCGTGTGCCGTCTCGCCTCGATGGACCTCTCGCGTCGGCACGGGCCCGAGGTCGAGGAGCCGTGCGGGGAGTACGAGATCGTGCGGGTCCCGTTCACGCGCGAGGGCATCGCCTCGGTCGAGGTGGTGCCGCCTTCGCTGCGCGACTATCTCGACGCCAACATCGAGGGCGTCAAGGCCCTCCTCGCGCCCGACCTGGGCTGACGGCCGGACACCCGCACCTGGTGGGCGGGTCGGCCGTCAGCCGAACCAGCCCTGGAACGGTGTCGTCCGTTCCGCCTCCGCCGCCCTGCGCTGTGCCTCCGCCAGCGCGCGCTGCGCTTCCTGCCGCCACGCCTCGGGGTCGGTGGGCGGGGACGCGGGTGCGGCTGCGGGTGCGGCTGCGGGTGCGGACGCCGGGGTGGGGCGGGGCGGGGACGCCGGCCTCGGCAGCGTCAGCGGAAGCGTCTCGGGGGCCGACGTGAGCTGGGGCTGCTGCGACCCGGACGGTGCCGGTGCAGGTTGCTCGGGCCGCAGTGGGGGAGGCGTCCGCTGCTGCGCCTGGACCAGGTCCGGAGGCGGGCTCTGCGGCAGGCCGCCGCTGACGGTCCCGTTCACGGGCTGCGGCTCGGGAGGCGCGGGTGCGGGCTCGGGATCGGTCGCTGGCGCTGGTGCCGTCGGCGCGCTCCTGCGGTGCTTCCGCTCGCCGCCGTTCCGGCCGCCGCGCGCGGCCCCGAAGAAGTCGCCGCCCTTGCGCTTGTAGTCGTCGGTGCCCCAGTCGCGCGCCGTGCGCTTCGGCGCCTTCTGGAGGTGCGGGATGTGCTTGGCGCAGTGGATGTACGCCTCCTCCACCTCGACCCTCACCCACAGTTGCGCCCGCCGCCCGGGGACCGGGTCGGAGGGGAGGTCCGGGTGCCAGGCGCGTATCTCGGCGTCCTCCACCAGCTCGGCACGGCCGTTGATGTGCAGTCCGATGCGGGCCTGTACGAAATCGATCAGCATGATGCCCAGGTGCGGGTTCTCCTGGATGTTGCCGAGGCTGGCGTGCACGCCGTTGCCCCGGTACTCGGGAAAGACGAGGGTGCGCTCGTCCAGTACGCGCAGGAAACCCGCCGGGCCCGCGCGGAAGCTGCTGTCGCATTCGCCGTTGCGGTCCGAGGTGGCGAGGAAGAACATCTCCTGGCGCTGTGTGAACTCCCGCATCCGCGCGTTCAGATGGTCCAGCACCTGGTCGTCGTAGAAGCGCGCGGCCCGCTCGGCCGTGCCCAGCCGCTCCTGGAGCGCGTGCTCGCCGTCGCTGCCAGGGCGTCGGACCGCGTCACGGGCGTACGCACCGGGGCCGGGGGCGTCGTGGCCCCTCGCCTCCTGCGCGCCCTGCGGCGCGTCACGCACGTCGTCCGCACCCGTGTGGGCGCGCTCCGGGCCGTACTCGTGCCCCGCGTCCCGACCCGCGTCATGCACAGGCTCGTGCCCGGCCTCGTGCCCCGGCTCGTGCCCGGCTGCCTCAGCGTCTGCCACGCCGCTTCCTTCCCCGCTCGCGCTCGTCCTCGTACCGTCCAGTGCCCGTGCGTCTGTGCCCGTGCCCGTGCCCGTGCCCGTGCCCGCCTAGTCTGCGGTGGCGACGAGTTCGTCGAGGGAATCGTGCCGGATCCGGTGGGTGGGGATACCGGCCCCCACCAGAGCGTCCACACCGCTGCGGATCATTCCTGGCGGCCCGGACAGATAGCCGTCGTAGGAGCCCCAAGGCCCGTACTGCCGCACCGCGTCGGGGAGCTGGCCCGCCAGCGAGCGCGCCGAGGAGGGTCCGGCGCGGCCGTCGGAGATGACGGGGCGCACCGACAGCCATCTGTGCTGTTTCTCCAGGCGGATCATGGTGTCCAGGTCGTAGAGGTCGTAGTCGCTGCGCGCGCCGTAGAAGACCTCCACGGGCCGCGCCCTGCCGTGCTGCGCCACGTCCTCGATCAGCGCCTTGATGGGCGCGATGCCCGTGCCGCCGCCGAGGCACAGGAGGCCGCTGTCGCTGGCGTGGTCCACCGTCATCGTGCCGCCGGGCGGCCCGAGCCTGATCACGTCGCCGGGCCGCGCCCTGTGCACCAGCGCACTGGAGACCCAGCCCGCGGGGACGGCCTTGACGTGGAAGGTGAGCAGCCCGTCGGCGCGTGGCGAGGAGGCGAAGGAGTAGTGCCGCCACACGCGTGGCCACCAGGGCGTCTCGACGCTCGTGTACTGCCCGGCGAGGAAGGGGTACGGCTGGTCGGGCCGCACGGTGAGCACCGCGATCTGCGGGGTGCGCTGCTCGTGCGAGACGACCTCGGCGTTCCACCAGGCGGGCGCGCGGTGTTCGTCGTCGGCCGCCGCGTCGATCATCACCTGCGAGATGGTGGTGTACGCGCGCACCCACGCGCCCTCGGTCTCGTCGTCCCACGTGCGCGTCGCGTACTGGGAGAGGGCGCCGAGCAGGCACTCGCCGACCGCCGGGTAGTGCTCGGCGCGCGTCCCGTACTTCCGGTGCCCCCGGCCGAGGTGGGAGAGGTACTCGGTGAGCGTGTCGATGTCGTCGACCAGCTTCACGGCCGTCAGCAGCGCCCTGAAGAGGCGGTCGCGCTGGGTGTCCATGGACGCGGGGAAGAGGTCGCGCAACTGGGGGTGCTGGACGAAGAGGAGGGCGTAGAAGTACGCGGTGACCGCGTCCGCCGAGGGCTCGATCTCGTCCATCGTGCGGCGGATGAGGAGCGCGTCGCGCGAGGGCTCGCGCACGTCGGCGTTCGTCGCGGCGTTCGTGGCGGAGGCTGCCGGGCCGTCCGTCGACGAGGCCGCGCGGGGGAGCGGCACCGACGGCTGTGCGGGCGGGGGCGCCTGGCCCGGACGCTGGGCCTCCGTGGCATCGCGCGCGGGTGCGGGTGCGGGTGCGGGCGCGGACGCGGACGCGGAGCCGGACGCCTGCGCGGGTACGGGGGTGGACTCGAGCGCCTGCGCCGGGGCGTGCGCGGCGGCCTGGGCGCGCGGCGCCCGGCCTTCGGCGGCGCGGGAGTGCTCGGGCGACGCCTGGCCGCGGGACTGCTCGGGCACGCGGCGCGCGGGCGGTTCGGGCGCGTGCGGGCCGGTCGCCGAGGCGGGCGCGCCGGTCGGCAGGGGCACGTCGGCCGAGGCGGACGCCGGGCCCGGCGTACCCGTACCCGTACCGGCCCCCTGCTCCGGTCCCGGCGCCCTGCGGGCACGCTCGGCACCGGAGCCGACGGGACGTATCGCGCTCACAGGCCGGCTCGGTATCTCCCCGCCGTCGCGCTCGCGTTCACGTTCGCGCTCACCCGCGCCCGTGCCCCCCTCCCCCTCGGTCTCGCCCTTGGCCTTCGCCGGGGTGAACCATCCCCAGTCGCCGCTTTCACCGCTGCCGCTGTCATCGGCGGACGCCCCGTTACCGGCTGACGTGGTGGTCATGGTCTGCCTCGCCTCGAACATCTTCCGGACAGTCTGCACACTTCCGCAATCGGAACGTGTCGGTAATTCGACCCCCTGTGACACTGCGACATCGGCCGTGGATTCCGTAACCGCCCGATGCGGAGTCGACCATACCGTTATGGCTTCACTGCACAAGTCCCGTCCACGGTTCCAGCGAATTCCGTGATTCGGGCCACTAAGCGGAGAATTACCGCCCGTAACAGACGAGTCCGTATGCCTCCCGAAGATCACGACCGCTGTACTTGTGCGAGGCGATACCGCTGACATGCCGGTCCGCATTGACGGCCACAGAGACCGGCACGGCCGCGAACAGCTCGGCGTCCGAGAGCGAATCGCCGTAAGCCACGCAGTCCGACCTCCGCACCCCGAATTTCGCGCAGAGTTCGTCCGCGATCTTGACCTTGGCGGCGGGCGACAGAATCCCGGCGGGGTCCAGCGGTTCGCGGAACGGAACCTCCGGCCACCGGGAACCATAAGCCGCGTCCGCACCCCACGCCAGCAGCCTGCTGACAAAGAAATCCGGCGACAGCGAGATGACCGCACAACGCTCCCCGCGCGCCCGGATATCCCGCCACACTTCGCGGATGCCACCGAGCCACGGCGCCCCCTCGAACGCGGCGGAGACATGCGCGTCCGTCAACTCGTCCCACAGGTCGCGGGCGCGGGCAGCGAAGCCGGGCGGGGTCAGCTCCCCCGCCGCGAAGTCCCGTTCCAGCTCCCGGATCTCGCGCTCCAGGCCGAGCTGTCTGGCGATCTCCACGGAGGCGGCGGAGCCGTGGATCAGCGTTCCGTCGAGGTCGAAGAGATGCAGCCGGGTCGATCGCGTCATGGGGCTGATGGTAGAGGCGTGCGGGGCGTGCTCTCACCCGTCTTCTTGCAGAGGCGTACAGAGACGTACAGAGGTGTACTCGGGTGTACTCGCCCCCGAGTACGCGCGGATACTCCCGCCGTCAGACGCGCGCCCGTGCACGTGTCAGCAGGGTGGAAAGCATGAAACCTCTCTCGCGGCCCGTACGCAGAGCCGCCCTCGTCGTCCACGTCGTCGTCTCCGTCGCCTGGCCCGGCATCTCGCTGTGCCTGCTCGCGCTCGGCGTCGCCGGTGCGCTGTCCCCGCCGTCGTCCGACGAGGCCGCGGCGGCCTACGGCTCCATGCGCGTCTTCGCCGACTGGCTGCTGGCGCCCATCGCGCTGACGTCGCTGCTGTCCGGGCTCGTGCTGTCGCTGGGGACGCCGTGGGGGCTGGCGCGGTACCGGTGGGTGTACGCGAAGTTCTGGCTCACGCTCGCCGCGACCCTGATGACGCTCCTCGCGTTCCGTCCCGCCGTCCAGGACGCCGCCGCGCTCAGCGCCGAGGGCGGCACGGTCAGGGCCGCCGGGATGATCGCGCCGCCCGTCGTGTCGCTGACCCTGTACGTCTTCCTGACCGCGATCTCGGTGCTCAAGCCCTGGGGCCCGACCCGCAGGGGCCGCCGCCTGCGCGAGGCGGCACGCGGGGCACGCGCCGCACGCGGGGCGGGCGGGGCCCGTACGGCACGCGGAGCCCGTACGGCACACGTCGCACGGGAACGGGAGGACGGCCGGGCGGTGACGCGCGAGAAAGCAGGCGCGGAAGATCGCGCGTATGACCGAAATTCGGTGGAAGCGGACCCCGCTCATCAGACAGCCTGACCCCGTGACCACGTCGTCTTCCCCCACCTCAGCAGCCGCGCTCACGGGGCTCCCCGTCCGCAGGCTCTCCGTCGCCGATCTCGCCGCGTGTGCCGACCTCGCCGAGGACAGGGGCTGGGCGCGGGAGGAGCACAAGTGGCGGCTGCTGCTCACGGCCGGGCAGGGGTACGGCGTGGACGCGCCCCCCGGTGATCAGGGCTGCGGCCTCATCGGCGTCTACGTCCTCACCTCGTACGGGAACGAGTTCACCTGCGTCAGCATGGTCCTGGTCGCCGAGCGCCACGCACGGCGCGGGCTCGGGCGCAGGCTGATGGAGCACGCGCTCGCGGAGTCCGGCGGCCTGCCGTGCTTCCTTTCGGCCACCGTGTACGGCCGCCCCCTCTACGAGCAGTTGGGCTTCACGGCCGTCGGCAGCATCGTCACCCTGCGGGGCCACTTCTCCGGCTTCCCCGGCTTCCCCGGCTTCTCCGGCGCTGACGACTCGGCCGAAGAGCCCGCCTCCGTCGTCCCCGTGCGCCGCGCCACGGCCGCCGACCTCCCGTCGATCATCGCGCTCGACGCGCCCGCCTTCGGCACGGACCGCACCGAACTGCTCGCCCGCCTCCCCGCCTTCGCCGACCGCCTCGTCGTCGCCGAGACCGCGCACGGCACGCTCACCGGCTTCGCCGCCGCCTGGCCCAACACGCACGAGACGGTGCTGGGCCCCGTCGTCGCCGAGGACCTCCCCACCGCGCAGGCCCTCATCGCCGATCTCGGCACCCACGCGCCGGGCCGCATCCGCTTCGACGTCGACTCCCGCCACCCCGAACTCGACGTGTGGCTCCGCGCCCACGGCCTCTCCGGCGACTTCACCTGCACCCTCATGATCCACTCGGCCCCCGACCTCCCCGGCGACATCACCCGCCGCTTCGCGCCCTACTCCGTAGCCCTGGGCTGAAGCGCGCGACCCGCTGAGGGACGCGCCACCACGAGCCCGGCCACACACCCTGCGCGGCCGACACGCTCCGCCACCCCGACGGCGCGGAACCGACGCGGAGCGACCACGATCCGCGCAACCCCGTCACGGCAGCGGTCGCCCCCCGCCAGCCCACGCCCTGGAGCCGGTCTGCTCACGCGGGCGCGGTCCCGACGGCGCCAGTACGGCGACCGGCCCCGTACAAGGGGTCGGACAGCACCCGGAGCGGCACCCACCGCACTCCCCCGTAGCAAGCCAAGGCCACACCAGCCGAACCCGGCCCGCAGCCGGGCACGGCGGCGAACCGCACCAGCGACGCACCGCGTCGCACCCACCTCCGCAGGCCCCGTGTGGGCCCGGAGCACGGGGCGTAGGCTGCCGATCATGAGCACTGCGCCTTCGTCACCGTCGTCACCCTCGCGCGCCGCGCCGGACGCGGACTCCGCGCCGCCGCTCACCATGCGCCGCGCGACTCCCGAGGACCTCCCGGCCATCGTCGGCATGCTCGCCGACGACCACTTGGGCGCCGAGCGCGAGTCCCCCGACGAACCGGCCGTGTACCGCGCCGCCTTCGACCGGCTGGACAAGGACCCCAACCAGCACCTGGTGGTCGCGGAACGCGACGGCGCCACGGTCGGCACGCTCCAGCTCACCGTCATCCCCGGCCTGTCGCGGCGCGGTTCGACGCGCGCGCTGATCGAGGCCGTACGCGTGCACACGGACGCGCGCGGCGACGGCCTCGGCACCCGGCTCATCGAGTGGGCCATCGAGGAGTCGCGCCGTCAGGGCTGCGTCCTGGTCCAGCTCACGTCCGACGCCACCCGCGTCGACGCGCACCGCTTCTACGAGCGGCTGGGTTTCGAAGCCTCGCACCTGGGCTTCAAGATGATGCTCTGAGCACGCACGCACCACGGCTCCGCTCCGTACGTCACGTCACGCCACGTCACGCCACGTCAGCCCGATGAGGACCACGCCCCATGGACAGCACACTCGCGGTCGTACTCGCCATCGCCGTCGTCGGCCTCGGACTCGTCCTCGGTGGCGTGGAGAGCCAGCGGCGCCGCGCCGACCGCCGCATCGCCCGCACCGAGCGCAGGCTCGACCAGGCGCTGAACCACCTGGGCATCGACGACCCCGACCCGCGCCTCCAGGAGGTGCGCGAACTGGCGCTGAGCGGCAAGAAGATCAAGGCGATCAAGCGCTACCGCGAGGTGACCGGCGCGGATCTGGTCGAGGCCAAGGAAGCGGTCGAGCGCATGCCCGGCGTCCCCCGCTGACTCTCCGCTGACCCTAGGTCAGGGCGCTGGGCGCGAGAGCCCGCGCCCTCAGCCCTGCTCAGCCTCGTCCGCCTCGTGCGGCAGCAGCGGGAACAGGCGGCTGATGAGGGCCACGGGTCGGGCGTCCTCTGGCCGGGCCAGGGGGCGGTGTTCGCGGTCCTGGTAGGGGGCGAGCGCCCGTCGTACGGCGTCCGCGACCCGCCCCATCTCCTCGGGCGTCAGATAGGCGACGGCGCTGAACGCCTCGTCGCGACGCCATTCCGGCGGCGCCTCCGCACGCTGCGCGAGCCAGCGCTGCCAGCTCTCGTCCTCCAGTCCCCGCGCCAGATCACCGAGCCCGTCGCCGCCCCCGCCCTCGTTCTCGCCCGCACCGCCCGCACCGGCCGCGGCACGGCCGTCCCGCCGCCGCAGCCGCCAGGGCCGCGCGCGGCCCCCGTTGTGCGGGGCTTCCTCGATGTACCCGTGCCGCGCGAGCTGCCGCAGGTGGAACGAGCAGAGCCCGGAGCTGTATCCCAGCCGCCCCGCTGCCTCGGTCGCCGTGACGGCGCCGACCTCCGCGAGCAGGTCCAGCAGCGCGGTGCGGGCCTCGTGCTCGGGCAGCGCACCGTCGGCAGCGGCCTCGGGAGAGAGGGAGAGGTCGTCTTCAGTCACTTTGCAAAGTCTGCTACTTTGCAAAGCCCTTGGCAAGCCGCCGAGGCGCATGAGGCGTACGAGACATGTACGGAAGGGGAGCCAGCCATGTCCGCTCGTCGAGAGCAACCGCGTCCCGCCGACCGCCGGGTCCGCGTACAGGGCCGTCCCGTCGACGCGTACCCCGCGCTGCCCCCGGAGGCGGAGCACGGTTCGGTGCGTCGGATCACGGAGGTGGGCGAGGAGGTACTGAGCCGCCCGTGCCGGGAGGTGACCGCGTTCGGGACCCCGGAGCTGTCGGCGCTGATCGACGACATGTTCCTGACGATGCACGTGGCCGACGGCGCCGGGCTCGCCGCCAACCAAGTGGACGCCGGCCTGCGGCTGTTCGTCTACGACTGCCCGGACGACGACGGGATCCGGCACGTCGGCCACCTCGTCAACCCCGTGCTGGACCCGCCGGAGCCGGGCAGCCGCCGCCTCGTCGAGGAGTTCGAGGGCTGCCTGTCCGTGCCCGGCGCGGCCATGACGGTGCCGCGCACGGACCGCACCGTCGTGCGCGGCCTCGACAAGGACGGCGACCCCCTCGTCATCGAGGGGACGGGGTACTTCGCGCGGTGCCTGCAACACGAGGTCGATCACCTCCTCGGCCACACCTACCTCGACCGGCTCTCCAAGCGGGACCGCAAGGACGCGCTGCGGCAGATGACGGACCGCCGTGACGACGTCTTCGCGCGACGCGCGACCAAGGCGACGGCCCTGGGCCACTGACCCCGGTCCCGGTGCCGGGAGGGCTCCGCTCCGGCCGCTCCGGAATACCCGGCTCCGCGCGGGGGTTCAAGACCGCGCGAGCGAAGACCGAGCGAAGACCAGGTGAGAGATGAAGTCCGTCGTCCGGACAACGGCCGGTGACCCCGACGTCCTGCGGCTCGTCGAGCGGCCCGTCCCCGAGCCGGGCCCCGGCGAGGTACGGGTCCGTGTGCACGTCTCGGGCGTCAACCCCACCGACTGGCGCACCCGCAGGCGTCCACTGGCGCCGGGCATCGACGAGCAGGTGCCCCACCAGGACGGCGCCGGGGTCATCGACGCCGTCGGCCCGCAGGTGGACCCGGCGCGGGTCGGGCAGCGGGTGTGGATCTGGGAGGCCGCGTGGGAGCGGCCGTGGGGCACGGCGCAGCAGTACACGCTCGTCCCCGACGCGCACGCCGTCGCCCTCCCCGAGCACGCCCCGTTCGCGCTCGGCGCGGCCCTGGGCATCCCGGCGCTGACGGCGCACCGCGCGCTGACCGTCCAGGACGGCGGCCCCGGACGGCTCGCGCCCGGCAGCCTCGACGGCGCGACGGTGCTGGTGGCGGGCGGTGCCGGGGCTGTCGGCAACGCGGCCGTCCAGCTCGCGCGCTGGGCCGGGGCACGCGTCGTCACCACCGTCAGCGGGCCAGCCAAGGCGGCGCTGGCGCACGCGGCCGGTGCGCACCACGTCGTCGACTACCGCGCTCAGGACGCGGCCACGGAGATCCTGGCCTTCGCGCCCGGAGGCGTCGACATCGTCGTGGAGGTCGCGCCGGGCGCCAACTCCGCGCTCGACCTCGCGGTGACCGCGCGAGGCGCCGTGGTGGCCTACTACGCGGGCGGCGAGGACGAGCACCTGTCCGTCCCGGTGCTCGCCACGCTGTCGGCGAACCTGCGCTGGCAGAGCGTCTTCGTCTACACCGTGCCGGACGCGGCGAAGCGGCAGGCGGTCGCCGATGTCGCGGCGGCCGTGGCAGCGGGCGCGCTGCGCGTCGGCGAGGAGGCCGGGCTGCCGCTGCACCGGTTCCCGCTGGAGCGCGCCGTCGAAGCGCACACCGCGCTGGAACAGGGCGTCGTCGGCAAGATCCTGCTCGACGTGCCCTGATGTGACGTCGGCTGCGGCGGGCCCGGCCCGGAACGGCCTGGGACGGCCTGGAACGAACCGTCGTCCGGACCGGGCCGGCCCCGCACAGGCCGCCGGTCAGCCGAGCAGTTCGGCGAACATGCCGGGCTCGTAGGAGCCTCCCCGCTGGTGCACGATCACGGCGAGCCGGTTGGCCGCGTTGATCATGGCGACCAGGCAGACGAGCGCGGCGGTCTGGTCGTCGTCGTAGTGCTTGCGCACCTGGGCCCAGGTCTCGTCGGACACGCCCTGGTGCGCGTCGGCGATCCTGGTGCCCTCCTCGGCGAGCGCCAGCGCGGCCCGCTCGGCCTCCGTGAACACCGTCGCCTCGCGCCAGGCGGCGACCAGGTGGAGCCGCACCGGGCTCTCCCCGGCGGCCGTGGCGTCCTTGGTGTGCGCGTCGATGCACCAGCCGCAGCCGTTGATCTGGCTGGCGCGCAGCGCCATCAGCTCCTGCGTGGACTTCGGCAGCGTCGACTGCTGGATCGGCATGCCGGCGTTGGCGAACCGCTTGCTGAACTTCTTGCCGAGCTCGTTCTCGAACATGTTGAACCGGGCGTCCATGGCGTCGTCCTCACTCGTGGTCTCCTACGGGACGAACACGAGATGCCGCGCCGCCGCCCCCTGTGACGGGTCGACCGTGTGACGTGCGCCACCGCCCAGGAGTGTCACAACGGCACGGGCACCGGCGTCTTGTGCGCGGGACAGCGCGCGTGACAACGCGCGTGACAGCGCCGGGAGCGAGCGGACAGGGGCAGCCGATGAGGAACGCACACGGGGAGCACGGGGAGCGCGAGGAGCACGGGCAGCACGCGGAGCGCACAGAGACCGGCGGACGCGCCGACCCCGCCACCGAGACGTTCGTCGCCCACCGCAACCTGCTCTTCACCGTCGCCTACGAGATGCTCGGCTCCGCCGCCGACGCGGAGGACGTCCTCCAGGAGACCTGGCTGCGGTGGGTCGGCGTCGATCTCGGAACGGTGCGGGACCGGCGCGCGTATCTGGTCCGGATCACCACGCGCCAGGCGCTGAGCCGCCTCCGCGCCCTCGGCCGCCGCAAGGAGTCCTACGTCGGCCCCTGGCTCCCCGAGCCGCTGCTCACCGCGCCCGACGTGGCCGAGGACGTCGAGCTGGCCGACAGCGTCTCGATGGCCATGCTCCTGGTGCTGGAGACGCTCGCCCCGACCGAGCGCGCCGTGTTCGTGCTGCGCGAGGTGTTCGACGTGGGCTACGACGAGATCGCCGAGGCCGTCGACAAGAGCCAGGACGCCGTCCGCCAGATCGCCCACCGGGCGCGGGCACACGTCGCGGCACGCCGCCCGCGCGGAACCGTCTCTCCGGCCGAGGCGAAGCACGCGCTCGACGCGTTCCAGCGGGCGACCGAGACCGGCGACCTCCAGGGCCTGCTCGACATCCTCGCGCCGGAGGTCGTCTTCCTCGGCGACGGCGGCGGCATCAAGCAGGCGCTCCCGCGCCCCGTCGTGGGGGCCGACAAGGTGGCCCGTCTGCTGGCCAACGGGCTGAGCAGGCTCTCCGTCCTGGGCTCGCTGCGCCCGGCCCAGGTCAACGGCTATCCGGCGCTGACCCTCCACGTCGACGGCGCGCTCGACACCGTCGTGGCGCTGCGCATCGACGACGGCCTCGTCACCGGCCTCTACGCCGTGCGCAACCCCGAGAAGCTCTCCCACATGCGACGCGCGACCACCCTGCGCCGCGCGGCCCCCTGACCCCCTGAGTCAGGGGCGCCCTTGAGTCAGGGGCGCCGGATCACGGCATGAGGGGGAGCTTTCCGACGATCTTGTCGACGCGGTTACGGGGGCCGACGATGCTGATCGCGCAGTAGTCCAGGTCCTCCGTCCGGCTCTTGCCCACCTCGTCGGCGAAGTCGTTGTAGACGCGGGTGCTCTGGGCCGCGACGGGCACGTCGGCGACGAAGGTGTCGGCGCGGGAGGCCGCCTTGGCGCGGAGGGTACGCAGGGTGGCGGCGTCGGCGGTGAGCACCGAGCAGCCCGTCCAGGGCAGCCCCGGGTGCACGGCCCCCTCCGCGTCGGCCACCCCGTGGCCCAGCAGCCCCGAGACCGCGGCGACCGTGGGCGCCGCGGCGCAGACGGCGGCGTTGGCCGCGCGCCCGGACGGCAGCGCGGCGTCGACGACCACGACCCACTTCAGCCGCATCTGCCGGGTGGAGAGGCCGAAGTCCATCTCCTCGGGCGCGAAGCCCACCGACGTCACGCCGGACGCGCCGGACGCGCTCTCCACGGACTCCACCGACTCGACAGACATGCGCTCGCTCCCACTGGTCATTCTTTCGTGCGTTCCTGGCCGCCGAGGCTAGGCAGGAGTCCGGCCCCGCGCACCAGCGACCGCACATCATTCGGCGTACAGTGGGTTCCGTGGAACTTGATGCGCTGGACCTGGCCCTGCTGCGGGAGCTTCAGAACGATGCACGGCAGACCAACCGCGACCTCGCCGCCAAGACCGGGGTCTCGCCCTCCACCTCGCTGGAGCGGGTGCGGCTGCTCCGCGAGCGCGGCGTGATCACCGGCTACCACGCGGCCCTGGACCTCGACGCGGCGGGCCGCCCCCTCCAGGCCCTCATCTCGGTGCGCATCCGGCCCCCGGCCCGCGCCGTCATCGAGGGCTTCCGGGAGTGGGCCGCGCGGCTGCCCGAGGTGATCGGCCTGTTCGTCACCTCGGGCAGCCACGACTTCCTCCTCCACATCGCCGTACCGGACGTGGACGGCGTGTACGCCTTCGTCATCGACCGGCTCACCGAACGCCGCGAAGTCGCCGACGTACAGACCACGATGGTCTACGAGCACGTCCAGTCCCGCCGCATCGAGCCGACGGGCCCCGCACGCGCCCGCACCCACACCCGCTCACGCGCCGGGAACACCTCGGAAGCCGGATGAGTTGCGAGCCAGTGCGCTGAGCCATGGAGACCAGCCCAGAATCAGCCCAGAATCAGCCCAGGAACAGCCCAGGAACAGCCCAGGAAAGGAAGAACGTGCCCACCACGTCACTGCGGATTCCCACCCCGGACGGCCAGGCCGACGCCTTCGCCGCCTACCCCGAAGGGGGCGAGCGGCACCCGGGCGTGCTGCTGTACCCGGACGCCTTCGGCGTGCGGCCCGTGCTGGAGAGGATGGCCGGTGAGCTGGCCGGGCACGGGTACTACGTGCTCGTGCCCAACCTCTACTACCGGCACGGCCCGGCACCGGTGATCGAACTTCCCGAGCACATCGGTGAAGAGGCGCGGCCCGAGGTCTTCGCCCGGCTGATGCCCCTGATCGAGGCGCACACCGCCGAGCGCGTTCTGCGCGACGCCGACGCCTACCTCGACTTCCTCACCGCCAGGGCCGAGGTCTCGGACGGGCCCGTAGGCGTGACGGGCTACTGCCTGGGCGCGGCGCTGGCGCTGCGCACCGCCACGGCCCACCCCGGCAAGGTGGCCGCCGTCGCCGGATTCCACCCCGGCCTCCTGGTCACCGACGCGCCCGACAGCCCGCACCGCGCCGCCCACCGGCTCACCGCCGAGGTCCACCTCGGCCTCGCCGAGGGCGATCTGACGCCCGAGGCCCTCGCGGAGCTGCGCAAGGAACTGGACGCCGCGGGCGTCGGCTACACGACGGAGGTCTACCCCGGCACCGTCCACGGCTTCACCATGTCGGACACCGACGCCTTCGACGCCTCCGGACTCCAGCACCACTGGGACCGCCTGCTCCCCCTCCTCGCCCGCACCCTGGGCAACGGCTGAGGGCGGCCGGGCCCGCCCGCCCTCACGCCGCTCTCACGCCCGCCCTCACGCCCGCCGTCCGCCGTCGACGGACATCGCGATCCCGGTGACGTAGGAGGCGCGTCCGAGCAGAGCCAGACCGCCGCTGCCGCGGCCTCGTCCGGCGTGGCCATCCGGCCGAGCGGAGTGCTCGCCTCCTGCGCCGCGATCATGTCGGTACCGGCCGCGACCCGCTCGAAGCCGGGTGTGCGGGTCGGGCCCGGGCAGACGGCGTTGACGCGGATGCCCCGCGGCGCGTAGTCCACGGCGGCCGTCTTGGTGAGGCCGACGATGCCGTGCTTGGCGGCGACGTAGGCGGGCGCTGTCGGGATCGCGTACAGGCCGCCGTTGGACGCGATGTTGACGATCGCGCCGCCGTCCTTGAGCAGGGGAAGCTCGTACTTCATGCACAGGAAGGTCCCGGCCAGGTTGACGTGGACCACGCGCGCGAACTCGTCCAGGGGCATCTGGTCGAGCCGCCGGTTGTGCGAGGCCAGACCGGCGCTGTTGACGGCGAAGTCGAGTCCGCCGTACGCCGTGCTGGTGCGCTCGACGGCCGCCCGCACGGAGTCCTCGTCGGCGATGTCGGCGGTGAGGGCCAGCGCTTCCCCGCCGTACGCGCTGATCAGCTCGACGGTCTCGGCAGCGGTGCCGCCGTCGATGTCGAGCACGGCGACGGCGGCGCCGCCGCGGGCGAGCCCCAGCGCCGCCGCGCGGCCGATCCCGCTGCCGCCACCGGTGACCAGCCCCGCCTTCCGGGAGACGTCACTCGTGTCCGGGGAAACGCCGCCCGCGTTCGGGGAAACGCCGTCCGCGTTCCGGGGGACGCCGCTCATGCCAGCGGTTCGTGGTTGGCCCAGGCGACCTTGTACGGGTGCCGCGACTGCCAGCGCTCGATGACCTCGTGCAGCCCTGGCGCGGCGAACGCCTTCGTCAGCGCGTCGGTGTCGGCCACGTCGACCCGCACGATCGCGGTCGCTATCAGCGCCGGAACGGCCTCCTCGCCGGGGACGGGAAGGTGGCGCCGGGCCTCGAAGGACCGGACGAGGCCGGTGTCGAGCATGGTCTGTTCGATGTCCGCGAGGTATTGGCCGAGCGTGGCGTCCGGCAGCGGCTGGTCAAAGGAAACGATCATTGTGTGCTGGATCATGTGGCAATTCTTGAGCGCGCACCCCGTCGGCGTCCAAGACCCGTTCGTTCTCCGGCGATAACCTACAGGCATGGCCGAACTGGAGACCCGCGAGCTGGAATACTTCCTCGGCGTCGCCGAAGAACTGCACTTCGGCCGGGCGGCGGCCCGGCTCTCGATCGCCCAGCCCGCGCTGTCGAAGGCGATCCGGCGGATCGAGACCCGGCTCGGCGTGCCCCTGTTCATCCGCTCCAGCAGACACGTCGAACTGACCCCGGCGGGGGAGGCGTTGCGGGAACACGGGCGGCACGCGCTCAACGCGGTCGGCGCCGCCGTCCAGAGCGCCCGTCGCGCCGCTGACCCCCGGGGCCATCTGCGGCTCGTCCTCAAGCCCGGCGGCGACGCGGGCCTGCTGTCCCCGATCCTGGCCGAGTACGCGCACGAGCCCGAAGCGCGCCGGGTGGACATCCTCTTCAGCGGCCCCGCCGACCGCACGGACTTCCTGCTCGGCGGCCGGGCCGACGTCGGCCTGCTCTACGTGCCGTTCGACGCCCTCGAAGGGCTGGCCCACGAGACGCTGCACGCCGAGGACCGCGTGGTCATCGTCCCGTCCGGGCACCGGCTGGCCGGGCGCGCTTCGGTGCGCCAGGCAGACCTGGAGGGCGAGACGCTGCCGCGCTGGAAGGGGGTGCCCGGGGTCCCCGGGGACCCCGGGGGCGACGGCGACGGGCCCGAGGTCGCCGACGTCGTCCAGCTCCTCCACATGATCAGGGTGAGCCGGATGGTCGGGGTGCTCCCGCGTTCGCTGGTCGAGCCGGTCCCGCCGGGGCTGGTCCGCGTCCCGGTGGCCGACGCGCAGCGCAGCCGCCTCGTGCTGGCCTGGAACGAGCAGGACCGTCGCCCGATGGTCGCGTCCTTCGTGGCCGCCGCGCTCAGGTCACGGGCGACGGCCCGGAACGACTGAGGCGCGCGCGGTCAGCGGCCGGCGTCCAACAGCCGGTTGTGAGCCGTGGGTTGTGAGTGGGCGGCCGTCAACCCGTCGGCCACGCGCGGTCGTCGACGGTAAGAAACGGCTCGCCGACCACGGCCGTCGGCGTCGCGCCGGTGAACTCCACGACGTCCCTGTGCAGATGGGACTGGTCGCAGTAGCCGCCGTCCGCCGCGACGCGGGCCGCGCCGTCGCCCGCGAGCATGCGGTGCACCGCGCGGTCGAAGCGGACCAGCCTCGCGGCACGCTTGGGCGGCATGCCGATGTGGGAGTGGAACCGGGACCACAGGCGCTTGCGGCTCCAGCCGAGTTCGGCCGCCAGCCGCTCGACCCGTACGAGGCCGCCGCTGGCGACGATCCGGCGCCAGGCCCAGGCCACCTCCGGGTCCACCTGCGACCGCGCCTCGCCTCGGCGCGCGAGCAGCGCGAGGGCGAACGCGAAGCGGTCCTCCCACGACGGCAGCTCGCTCAGCCGCTCGCGGATCCTCGACGCCTCCCGGCCCCACAGGTCGTCCAGGGACACCATGCCTCCGGAACCGGAACCGGAACGGGAGCCAGAACCGGAACCGGCCAGCTCGGCCGGAGGGACGCCCAGAACCGCGCCTGCGAGCACGGGTGACAGCCGCACCTGCACGCACTCGATGTCCGCGCCCCACGCCCGCACCCCGCCTCCGGAACCGCATCCGGGCGCGGCGACGAGGCTTCCCCTGTGACTCCGCCCGGCGCCGTCGTCGACGGTGTACGCGCCGGCGCCGAATTCCAGAATCAGCATCACGGCCGGATGCGGAACCACCCGCAGGCCGCCGACCATTGTCCCCGGGACCCGGAACCCCGCCATGTCCAAGCCGGTTCCCCGGCCGAGCCCTCGCGGACGAGCGACGTCCCACCCGGCGGACCCGGCGATATCGGTACGTTCACGCGTAGTGACCCCCATCGTCGAATGCTACGCGGGCGCCCGTCGAGGGAACATTCGTCCAAGCGTCAGGCGCGCGGCGGACGCGACAGTGAGCCCATGACCACACGCGGCACGACCCCGCAGACAAGCCCCGACTCCACCGAGGTGTCGACGCTCCGTCTGGAGAACGGCGACCTCCACGTCCGCCAGGACGGCCCCCGCGACGCCCCCGCGCTCCTGCTCCTCCACGGCTCCGCCACCTCAAGCCGCTCCTGGGACGCGCTGGTCCCGCTGCTGACGACGGCCCATCGCGTCATCCGCTTCGACCTGCCGGGGCACGGCCGCTCGCCCGAACCCGCCGACGGCGACTACGCGACCCCCACCCTGGCACGCACCCTCGCCGCGGCGCTGGACCGGCTCCGCGTCCCGCACGTGACCGCCGTCGGGCACTCCAGCGGCGGCTACGCCGCCACCGCCCTCGCCGAGCGACGCCCCGGCCTGGTGACGGCGCTCGGGCTCATCAACACCGGGCCACGCTTGGACGCCTTCATCGCACCGGAATCCCTCGCGCTCGACCCCGAGCGGTGGCCGCCGTCCGACGAGCAGATCCGCCGCTTCGCGGGCCCCGCGTTCCGTGAGGGTTACCGCGTGCCGCAGGAACTCGTCGACGAGCTGCGCGGCATGTCCTACCGCGCGATCGGCGCGGCGATGCAGGCGTACACCGCGTATCTGGAACAGCGGGCGCTCCCGAGCCGGCTGACGGACCTCGGCAAGCCGCTGCATGTGATCTTCGGCGACCAGGACCGCAGATGGCGGCCCTCGTCGGCGGCCGACTACCGCGTCGTCCCGGGCGCGACGGTCGAGTGGCTGCCCGGTGCGGGGCACACGCCCATCCTGGAGGAGCCGCAGCGGACCGCCGCACTCCTGCTGGCCTTCACCGGGGGCCGCCCCGGCCCGGCGCCCACGTCCGGGACCACCTGACGCTCGCCCGCGCGCCCGCCTGCCCGTGCCCGTCTGCCTGGGTGTGCCGCACCCAGGCAGTACGCGTCCTGGTTGCGGGGCCCTGACCTGCGCAGACTCGAAGCGCAAGGCATCGCATCGAGCCCGCGAGGACACGGGCGGAGACAGGGACAGGGAACAGAACCATGAGTCAGCAAGATGGCGTGCGCGGCGCGACGGCCCTCGTCACCGGCGCCGCACGCGGCGTCGGCCGGGCGACCGTCGCGTGGCTGCACGAGCACGGGGCCCGAGTGGTGGCCGAGGACATCAGGGCCGAGGTGGAGCGGCTGGCAGCCGAGTTCCCCGGAGTGGCCACCGTGACCGGGGACGTCGCACGCGAGGAGACCGCCGTACGCGCGGTCGGAACGGCACTGGAGCGCTTCGGCAGGCTCGACATCCTCGTCAACAACGCGGGCCGGACGCTGAACAAGCCGCTCACCGAGACCACAGCGGAGGACTGGGACGACGTCCTGGCCGTCAACGCCCGGGGCCCGTTTCTGCACGCCCGCGAGGCGTTCCGCGCCATGCGCGAGCAGGGCGGCGGCGGCACGATCGTCAACGTCGGCTCCTACACGTGCACGGTCGCGCTGCCCGAAGGGTCGGCCTACACCGCCTCGAAGGGCGCCCTGGCCCAGCTCACGAAGGTCATCGCCCTCGAAGGCGGGCCCCACGGCATCCGGGCCAACACCGTGGCACCCGGCGTGATCGAGACGGACCTGCTCGACAACATCCGCGAGGACAGCCGCGCCTACCTGCGCTCCTTCGGCGACGCACACCCCCTGGGGCGGGTGGCCCAGCCCGAGGAGATCGCCGAGGTCATCGGCTTCCTCGCCTCCGCCCGCTCCAGCTTCATGACGGGCGCCGTCGTCGCGGCGGACGGCGGCTTCACCGCCGCCTGAGCCACCACGCACCACACACCAAGCACCAAGCACCAAGCACCAAGCACCAAGCACGACTGAACGAAATGGACCCCTCATGAGCAGCCGTCTGCACAACAAGGTCGCACTGATCACCGGAGCGACCGGCGGCATCGGATCGGCGACCGCCGAACTCTTCGCGCGCGAAGGCGCGCACCTCGTCGTCACCGACACGGCCCCGCAGCCGCTCGCGGAACTGGAGACCCGCATCGGGCGCGGGCGGCACGGCGGCGAGGTGGTCACCGCCGTGCACGACGTGGCGTCGGCCCAGGCGTGGGACGACGTGCTCACGACCGTGCGCGAGCGCTTCGGCCGCCTCGACGTCCTCGTCAACGTCGCGGGCGTCGTGGACTGGAGCGGCGTCGAGGCCACCGACGAGCTGACCTGGAACCGCGTCATCGACGTGAACCAGAAGGGCACCTGGCTCGGCATGAGGGCGGCCATGCCGCTGCTGCGCGCGAGCGGCCGCGGATCGGTGATCAACACATCCTCGGTCATGGGGCTCATCGGCGGCGGAGGCGCCGCCGCGTACACGGCGTCCAAGGGCGCGGTGCGTCTCCTGTCGAAGACCGCGGCGGTCGAGTACGCGCGCGACAACGTGCGGGTCAACTCCGTACACCCCGGAGTGATCGCCACACCGATGATCCAGGACATCCTCGACGAGGAAGGCGACCAGCAGCCGGACATCGTGCGCACCCCCATGGCCCGCGCGGGCCGGGCCGACGAGATCGCACCGGCGATGCTCTTCCTCGCGAGCGACGAGTCCTCCTTCGTCACCGGCTCCGAAATCGTCGTCGACGGCGGCCTCACCGCGCACTGACACACCGGTACGCCCGCGCCCAGCCGGCGCCCGCCGACGAGCTGTTCCGCCGACGGTGAAGTCCGGCCCGCGCAGGCCCGTCGCTCACTACTGTCCAGCTCATGACGACGACGGTCACCACACGCACGGTCGCATACCCGGCCGACGACCTCACGATGACCGGCCACCTCGCGCTCCCGGCCGGTGCCGGGCGACGGCCCGCGGTCCTGATCGGACCCGAGGGGGTGGGGCTCAGCGATGTCGAGCGACGCCGGGCCGAGGCGCTGGCCGAACTGGGCTACGTGGCGCTGGCCTTCGACCTCCACGGCGGGCGCTGTCTGGAAGACCCGGAGGAAATGCTGGCCCGTTGCATGCCGCTGCTCGGCGACCCCGGCCGGATGCGGGACATCGGCCACGCGGCGCTCGACGTACTGCGCGCCGAACCCCGCACCGACCCCGACCGGATCGCCGCCATCGGCTACGGCACCGGGGGCGCGGTCGCGCTGGAACTCGGGCGCGCCGGCGTCGGTCTGCGCGCGATCGCCACCGTCAACGGGCTGATCACGGGCCGACCGGGCGAGGCGGCACACATCCGCTGCCCGGTATGGGCCGGAGTCGGCTCGGAGGACCCGATCATGCCGCCCGCGCAACGGGACGCGTTCACCGCCGAGATGCAGGCCGCGGGCGTCGACTGGCGCCTCGTCGTCTACGGCGGAGCGCTGCACGCCTTCCACCACCCGACGGTCGGCCACACGGTGCGTCCCGGCGTCGGCTACCACCCACGGCACGCGCGGCGGGCCTGGCACGACATCGTCGACCTGCTCGCCGAGTGCCTGTGCCCGCCCGCGACGGAGTGAGCGGGCGCGACGGACTCGCGCGCACGGTGCGCCTGCGGGTTCTCACGGCCGAGGCCGACGCCGACGACTGGCCGTTGTGGCGGGACGTTCGTCTCGCCGCGCTGGCCGAGGCTCCGCTCTCCTTCAAGTCCCGGATCGAGGACTGGCACCGGGGTGGGGAGGAGCGGTGGCGTGCGCGTCTGGCCATGGCCGGGGCCCACAACATCGTCGCGCTGCTGCGCGGGCAGGCCGTGGGAATGGCCAGCGGGCTTCCCGTGGACGGCGACACCGGCGAGCTGAGATCCGTCTGGGTCAGCCCCGAGGCCAGGGGCCGGGGCGTCGGAGACCTCCTGGTCGCGGGGGTCGAGGCGTGGGCCCGGTCTTCGGGCGCCACCACGTTGAGACTGGCGGTGCTGCCGGGCAACGAGCCCGCGATGACGCTGTACCGACGCCACGGTTTCGGCTTCTCCCCCGAACTCGGGGACCTCTTGTCCGACGACGGGGCCAGGGAACGGGTGATGGTGAAGACCCTCCGCTGACCGTCGGGACGGTGCGCGCCCCGCCGGTGCGTCCGACGGGGTGCGGGCCGCGGGTTGTGCCACGGGTTCTCACAGCAGCGCTGTGACGAGTTCGTCCAAGCCGCTGGCCCGCAGGTCGAAGTCGTCGGAGCTCGTCGGCGGATCTCCGCCCGGCCGTCGGACGTAGGCGGTCCGCATGCCCTCGGCCTGAGCCGCGCGGAGGTCCCAGGCGTGCGCGGCCACCATGAGCACGCGTTCCGGGGGACATCCGGCTGTCTCGACAGCGAACCGGTAGACGGCCGGATCCGGCTTGTAGGCCAGGACGGTCTCGGCGGACAGGGCCTGGTGCCAGCGCAGCCCTGCATGTGCGCTGAGCCGCAGCAGCGCAGTACGGCCGGCGTTGGACAGCCCGAGCACGGGGAACCGCCGCGCGAGCCGTTCGAGTCCGGCGACGGAGTCGTTCCAGGGCGACAGCCGCTGGCCTGCCGTGGCCAGCCGGGCGACGATCGCGGAGTCGGCGACTCCGGCGTGGTCGGCCACCAGCCGGGCGGCTTCTCCATCGAGGATCTCGGTGCCGGCGTACGGGCGGTGGCCGCGTCCGATGCGCCGCTGCTCCAGTTCGACATGCCGCTGCCACAAGGCGAGCAGCCCGTCGGCAGAGGCATAGCCGGACGTGTCGTCGGACGCGGGCACCGCCTCGCGAATCGCCGCTCGGAGCCCGCCGGGCTCGTCGACCAGTGTGCCGAGGACGTCGAAGACGACGACGTCGATGTCCATGTCCGTGCCGATGCCGCGGATCTCGGCCATGCGTGCTCCCGCCCATCCATCCGTCACCATCTTGACCGGTGACGACCTTGTCATCGGCCTCGTCACCGGTCAAGATGGTGACGTGGATTTCGCGTTCGTGAGCGGCAACCCGGCCCTCGACCTGGCAGGCACCGTGGGGTCCCGTCGGCACGAGCCCCTGGACCTCCTGGCCTCGCCCGCGGACCTGGAGCGGTGGATCGCCGCGTGTGACGAGCTTCCCGACGGTGTCACCGCCGATTCCACGGGATTCGCGTCCGCGCTGTCACTGCGCGAAGCGATCTACCAACTCGCCCTCGACCGCGTCCTCGGCCGCCCCTTCGAACCGGCCGGCCTCAAGACCGTCAACGACATGGCGGCCGGACCGGTGCCCACGATCAGGCTCAGCGACGCGGGACTGCACATGTCGGGAGACCTCCACGCGGCACTCTCCCAAGCGGCCAGAAGCGGCATCACCGTGCTCGCCGATCCCCACGCCTGCCTCAAGGAGTGCGGCCGCCCCGGCTGTACCCGCATCTACCTCGACCGCTCACGCGGCACCCGGCGCACCTGGTGCGGAATGGACGAGTGCGGCAACCGCGTCAAGGCCGCGGCGTATCGCGCCCGCAGACGAGCCTCAGCCACTCCCGAGGGACGCGGACCCACGAGAACCGCCTGACACCACCTCAAGGCGCGCCCGCAGATGCTGGTCCACCAAGCGCTCGAAGGCGCGGGCCGCCGCGCTCAAGGTGCGGTTGCCCGGCGTGGCCAGGGAGATCGGCCAGTCGAGGTCCGCACCGGTGACGGGCAGCGCGACGAGGCCGTCGTCGGACCCGGTACTGCCCCGGGGCAGCAGGGCGATGCCCAGGCCGTGGCGGACGAAGTCGGCGCCGGTCCCGATGGCGGTGATCTCGATGGCGACATGGCGTGGCAGCCCGGCCGCGGCGAACGCGCGATCCGTCACCGCGCGGTTGCCGTAGCCGGAGGGGAAGTCGACGAACGCCTCACCGGCCAGCTCCCCGAGCGCCACCCGGCTCTGGGCCGCGAGCCGATGCCCCGCGGGAACGACGAGGTCCAACGGCGCCCCGGCCAGCTCCTCGTACGCACCCTGGTGATGAGCGTGGCCGCCGTGATGCGCACGCTCATGGACGGGACGACCGGCGTGCCGATGCGCCCCTTCGCACCGGGGGAGCCGCTGTACGGTCCCGCGATCGGCGAGGTCGTGTCCGCTCCCGGCACCGGTTTCGCCCCCGGCGACCTCGTACAACACGACCTGGGCTGGCGGGAGTCCGCCCTGCTGGACGCCTCCGCCGCACAGCGCCTCGACCCCGGTCTGCTGCCCGAGCCGGGCGCCTACCTCTCCCAGGGCCCCACGGCCTGGGCGGGCGTCACCCGCGGAGTCGGGGTACGCCCGGGGGACACGGTCTTCGTCAGCGGCGCCGCGGGCGGCGTGGGGTCCCTCGCCGGGCAGGCCGCCCGGCTCCGCGGGGCCCGGCGGGTCATCGGCAGCACCGGCTCGCAGCGCAAGGCGGACATCCTGCGCGAGGAACTCGGCTACGACGCCGTCGTCCTCCGCGGCGCGGGACCTGTAGAGGAGCAGTTGCGCGCCGCGGCTCCGGAGGGCATCGACGCGGTGATCGACAACGTCGGCGGAGAGCAGCTCCAGGCGTCCATCGCCGTCGCCAACCGGGGCGCCCGCATCGCCCTCGTCGGGGCGCTGGGCGCCCAGCTCGCCGACTCGGGCTCCGGTTCCGGCTCGGGCCCAGGCGCCGGTTCCGGCTCAGGCTCCGGTTCCGGTTCCGGCTTCCCGGCGACGGCCATCGACACCTTCGCCCTGCTGACCAGGGGCATCACCGTGCGCGGCACCGTCCTCCACGCGGACCACCTCGAACTGGTCCCCGAGTGGTACCGCCAGTTCGGCGCCGGGCTGCGCGCCGGCACGCTGACGTTCCCGCACTCCAGGCTGCACGGCCTCGACAACGCCCCCAGGGCCCTGCGCGAACTGGTCGGAGGCGACCACGTGGGAGCGGTCCTGGTGGAGCTGTGAGGTCCCGCTCCCCGGAAGGTCCAGGTCCCGGCACAGGCGCAGGCGCAGAGGTACAGGCGCGGGCGCAGGCGCTCAGCGGGCGAAGTGGCGAGCGATGCGCAGCGAGCCGAAGTCGACGGTGGCACCCGCGAGCCGGGCACGGACGAGTACGCCGCCGGTCCGGACGGCGATCATGGCCAGGACCATGAGGACGAAGGCGGTGCCGTAGGTGGCGGCCGGAACCTGGTGCTGGACCGAGAACGTCGCGAGGGCGTGGGTGAACCAGTGGGTGGAGCCGTAGGCGAAGCCCAGGCGCAGGGCCATCGCGGCCGTCCACAGTGCGGCGTAGGGCCAGCCCGCGACGGTGACCAGGCGGGAGTCGGCCGGGTCGCGGCGGACCTGGATCAGGGCGATCGAGGCCAGTCCGAACAGCACCCCGACCGCGAGCCCGGCCGCCTCGATCAAGTGGGCCGTGCTCCCGGACGGAATCTCCTTGAGGTACTTGAATCCGACGCCGGCGACGATCCCCACGGGCAGCAGCAACCGCCTGGCGTCCGGACGCCGCGTGCCGAGCTGGGTGGCGAGTATCGCGATGAACAGGCCGGTGTAGAGCAGGTAGTCGCTGAGGCTCACGGTGTCTCTCCAGTGGGGGGTTCGGGCTCGCCGCTTACATCTCTGAGGATGTATCTCTAGAGATTGATCTGTCAAGATGCATATATTGGAGATGCATCAGCAGAGATGTAGCTTGGGGGGATGGAGATGAGCGACCTGTATCAGCTCGGCCGACGCCTGGCCGAGATCGCCCTCGACGACATGGGCGCCGACGCACCCGAACTCGCCCCCGGCGAATTCCTGGTCCTCCAGGACCTCTTCCTGAACGGCCGCAGCGCCGTGGGCGACATCGCCAAGCGCTCCGGCCTGGCCCAAAGCCGCGTCTCCACCAGCGTGCGGGCCCTGGTAGGACGCGGCTGGGCCACCACCGCGGCCGACCCCTCCGACGGACGCAAAACACTGGTCGACGTCACCGAGACCATCCGTGCCGCCGGCCAGCAGCGCCGGGCCGGACGCGCCGACAAGGCCCTGACCAACGCCCTGGCCGGGGCGGACGACAAGGAGCGGGCCGATCTCGTCGCCGCGCTCGAACGCCTCCACCAACTCCTCGTCGCCGGCCGCACACAGCGCCGGTTCCCGGACACGGTCACCCCCTGAACCGCCCGGTATCCCTTGAGGACCGCATGCGAGCACAGATCACGCACCGACGAGTTTCCCGCGCCGCGCCGGTCCGTACGCGTAAGACCGACCCGACTCACGGAAGGCTGACGCCATGCGGAAACTGATCTACGGCATGAACGTGTCCCTGGACGGATACATCGCCGCGCCCGGCGACGACATCGGCTGGAGCGTGCCGAGCGACGAGCTGTTCCAGTTCTGGTCCGACCAGTTGCAGGCGACCGATCTGTCGCTGTACGGGAGCAAGCTGTGGCGGACGATGAGCTCCTACTGGCCGACCGGCGACCAGCAGCCCGACGCCACCCAGGCCGAGACCGAGTTCGCGCGCCGCTGGCGGAACATGTCGAAGGTGGTGTTCTCCTCGACGGTCGACAAGGTCGACTGGAACACCCGCCTGGTCACCGGCGACGCGGTCACCGAGATCACCCGGCTCAAGGCCGAGGACGGCGGCCCGATGGACATCGCCGGCGCGACGCTCGCCGGGGCGGCCATGCGCGCCGGGCTGATCGACGAGTACGTACTGGCCACCGCACCGGTCCTGGTGGGCGGCGGCACCCCGTTCTTCACCGCACTGGACAACTGGGTGAACCTGAACCTGGTGGAGACCCGGACGCTTCCCTGCGGCGTGATCCTGACCAGGTACGAGACGAGCCGCTGAGCACCCGCCACACGTGCTCCACACGCGTAGGTCCTCAGCTCCGCTGTCAGGTGCCGGCGCTCAGCGCGGGCTGCGACGGCTCCGGTAGGCCACGACGCTGGCCCGGTGTGCGCAGGTCCGGGTGCAGTACTGCTTCGAGCCGTTGCGCGAGAGGTCCACAAAAGTGGCCCGGCAGGTCGGCCCGGCGCATACGCCGAGACGAGCGGGACCGAGCGTGGCGATCACGGAGGCCAGTGCGCTGAGCGTGGTCGCGGCAAGGCGCGCCGAGCAGCGGTCGGTGCCGGAGGTCACCTCGGTCCACCAGCGGTCGTTCTCGTGGCGCAGTACCGGGGTGGCGCGACTGCGACGCAGACCGTCGTTGATCAGAGCCGCAGCTTCGACCGCGTCCGCGTTCGCCCGTTCGAGCACCTCGCGCACCGTCTCGCGCAGCGCGCGGACTTCCGCCAGGTCGGCGCGGGTGAGATGCCGCGGACCGGTCCCTCGGCTCGCGGCCGAACTCGGAGGCTCAGCCGCGGGATGGTCGTCAAGGAAGTCCCGGAGCTGCTCGACGGTCTCGAGCGCGTCCTCTCCCTTGATCGGCCTCAAGGTGTTGGCCAGGTCGACGGCCATCTGGATCACCAATGGGCTGTGATACGCATCCCGCATTTGACGTGTCTCCTCACTGCTCCATAATGTGACACTCAAAGGAGCTTTAGCGTGTCACACGATACCCGGCAGGGAACGACGCCGCAGACGATCCCGTCTGGAGGGGCCCCGGCACCGGAGCGAACCGGCGCCCCCGACGGGCGTCGGCTGGGGCTGACCTTGGGGATGCTGGTGCTGCCGATGTACGTGGCGCTGGGCGCGCCGTCGGTGGCCCTGCCGGCCATCACCCGCGCACTCGCGGTGCCGTTCGGGGCCACCGCATGGATTCTCGCCGCGTGGTCGCTGACCTCCGCACTCGCGATGCCCGTCGCGGGTCGGCTGCTGGTCCGCTGGAGCCCCTTCCAGGTCCTCGTCGCCGGGGTCGTGACGCTCGCCGCGGGCTCCGCGCTCGCCGGAGCCGGGCCGACGCTGTCCGTCGTGATCGTCGGCCGACTGATCGGCGGCGCCGGGGCTGGCGCGACCGTGATCGCCGTCTTTGCCGCGGCCACCGCCCTTCCCGGGCGGCAACGGATCCGCGCCCTGGGAATCATCGCGGCCGCCAGCGCGACGGCGTCGGGGTGCGGGACGCTGTTGGGCGGCGCTGTGACCGCATGGCTCGGGTGGCGTGCGGTGCTCGCGATCCCGGTCCTCGCGCTGCCCCTCCTGCTGGCCGCATTGCCGAGCAGGCGCGCGCTGACGCGGAGCGGTAGCGGTAGCGGTAGCGGTAGCGGTAGCGGCGAGCGGAACGGCTCGGCCGGGCGACTCGATATCGTCGGCGCGGCCGTGCTGTCGGTACTCGCCGGCTCCTTGATCACATTGCTACAGGCACACTCGGTCGGCCTGCCCGCTCCGGTCACGCTCGTCGTGGCTGCCGCCGGGGCGCTCGCCGCCGTGGGACTGTGGTGGCGCCTGCGAAGCACGCCCGACGGGTTCGTGCCTCGGCGGGTGATCGCATCCCGCGGCTTCCTGGCGGCCGGGCTCATCGGCGGGACCGTCTTCGCCGGCTACTACGGGGTGCTGTTCCGCGCCCCGTCCCTGATCGAGCAGGCCACGGGCGGTGGCCCCCTGGAAGCCGGCGTGCTCCTGGTCCCGGCCGCCGCCTGCTCGGTGCTGGCCGGGCGGCTGGTCGGCACCTTGACCCACCGGTTCACCGGCTGGCAGGTGTCGGCCGGGCTTGCGGCACTCACCGTCGTCGGCGTGCTCGTGGTCGCGGTCTTCAATGGGCCGGTCCCCGTCGTCGTCGGCACGGCATCGACCGTGTGCGGGTTCGCCGGCGCCCAAGCCGTACTGGTGAGCCTCGCGCCGAACCTGGTCGCCGCGGACGACCGCGACACCGCAGTGGGCCTGCTCAACTTCATGAACGCCCTGGGTGGCGGGATCGGTCCGGCCGCTGTCGCGGGCCTGTCCGGCATCGTGCCGGCGCCGGTGGCCCTCGCCGTGCTCGCGGCACTCCCCCTGGCCGGACTCGTCCTCAGCCTGACCCGGCGCCCTGCCGCCGGCCGCAGTGCCCAACCCGACGCCACGCGTGGGAGCCCGCGATGACGGTCCGCCCGCATCCGATCCGATAACGCCCTGACCAGTAAGGAGCCTTGCCATGTCCGCCGAGCCGTTCGAGGTCAGCATCACCGAAGCCGAGATCGCGGACCTGCGTGAACGATTGCGACGGACACGGTGGCCCGAGCGCGAGCCTGTGGACGACTGGTCACAGGGTCTGCCGCTGGCGTATGCGCGGGAGCTGTGCCGCAGCTGGGCCGAGGACTACGACTTCGGGTTCGCCGAGCGGCTGAACGCGTTCCCGCAGTACCGCGACACGATCGACGGGCTGGGCATCCACTTCCTGCACGTCCGCTCGCCGGAGCCGGACGCGTTCCCGCTCGTGCTCACGCACGGGTGGCCGGGTTCGGTGCTCGAGTTCCTGGAGGTCCTCGGCCCGCTCACCGACCCGCGCGCGCACGGCGGTGACCCGGCCGACGCGTTCCACGTGGTCGCGCCGTCGTTGCCCGGGTACGGCTGGAGCGACAAGCCGTCGACGACCGGATGGGGCATCACTCTCACCGCGCGCGCCTGGGACACGTTGATGGTCTCGCTGGGTTACGAACGGTACGGCGCGCAGGGCGGTGACTGGGGTTCGGCGGTGTCCGCGGCGCTGGGCGAGGTGGCACCCGAGCGGGTCGCCGGCGTGCACCTGAACCTGGGATCCGTGGCGGCGGGCACGTTCGACGACCCGACGCCCGCTGAGCTGGCGAATCTCGAGGCCGAGAAGGAGATGCGGCGCACCGGCCGGGGGTACTCGGCGATCCAGGCGACCCGGCCGCAGACGCTCGGCTACGGCCTCACCGACTCCCCGGCGGGGCAGGCCGCCTGGATCGCCGAGAAGTTCTGGGCGTGGACGGACAACGACGGCCATCCCGAGGACGCGTTGTCGCGGCAGACGATCCTCGACGAGATCTCGGTCTATTGGTTCACCGCGTCGGCCACGTCGTCGGCGCGCCTGTACTGGGAGAGCTTCGCCAACTTCCGGGACAAGGTGACCGCGCCGTCCGGGCTGTCGGTCTACCCGCGCGACATCACCCGCCCGTCGAGGCGGGAGGCCGAGCTGCGGTTCACCGACCTGCGCTGGTTCGAGGAGCTGCCGCATGGTGGCCACTTCGCCGCGCTGGAGCAGCCGGAGTCGCTGGTCAAGCAGGTGCGCGGGTTCTTCCGCCTGTTCCGCTGACTGTCCGTGCCCCCCCCCCTGGGTTACCGGCACATCACGTGGTGGGGCGGTGCAACGGTCCGACACGAAACCTGAGAACCTACAGCGGCCCCGTCACGTCTGGGCCATGTCCACAAAGCGGGAGTAGTGGCCCTGGAAGGCGACCGTGATCGTGGCCGTCGGGCCGTTGCGGTGCTTGGCCACGATCAGGTCCGCCTCGCCCGCACGGGGCGACTCCTTCTCGTACGCGTCCTCACGGTGCAGCAGGATCACCATGTCGGCGTCCTGCTCGATGGAATTGTGGATGTGGATGCCGTTCGCGACGAAGTTGTGCGTGCCGAGGACGGTCGCGTCGTAGACCTCCTGCTCGCCCAGGCTCTCGATGGCGACGACCTTGTCCCAGTAGACGTCGCTCGTCGCCAGAAGCTCCAGCTCCTGGTTCTCCAGAAGTTCCGCGACCCGGCCGAGACGGCCCCGGCTCGGTGACCCCTTGTAGAGAGCCGCACCGCAGTACCGCGTACCGAGACCGGCCTGGAAAGCCCGTGTGGTCACCGGCTTCTCGCGCATCAGCTCCCGCACCGCGCCCCACACGTCCTTCGGCACCGTGTCGACGTTGGTGTTCGCCACCACGTCGCGCAGCCGCTCCTCGGCGGCGATCACATGCCGGGCGCGATCGCCGTGCACCCCGACCTCGGACAGGAAGCGCCGCTGGTCCTCCACGCCGGACACGTCCACCGTCCACTGGGGCCTGCCCGCCGTGTTGCCCACGCGCCGGACGCGGGCCCGGATGTCCACCCGCAGCATCAACTGCTGGAGATCCCGGGCGAGCCGCTCACTCGTCGTCGCGTAATACACCCGCACCGCACCGGACTTGGCAACGGTCACCGAGCCGTCCGTCGCCCACAAGTGCCGCAGGAACAGCCGTACCTGATCGTCGGGCAGGCCCTGCACCCGCTCCGGCAGGAACTTCTCGTGCGCGCGCTTCCCGTACAGCCCCATGCCGTCCAGCCATTCCGCGACGGGATTCCGGCGGCCGTGGGTGAGGTGATGAGGCGCGGGCAGACAGACGTGCCACCACGTCTCCTGCTGGCTCCGCCTCGGCGTGATACCGAAGTGGGCCGCGGCCTCCTCCACCGCGCGAAGATTGGCCTCGTCGTTGCTGGTGTAGCGCACAGGCTGACGCGGGGCCACACAGCCGTCGCCCAGCATGTGCGCCAGCATGACGACTTCCGCTTCCGGGAGGCGCACGGTCTCGGTGGGAGCATCCGTACGGCGCGGCACCGCGACCCGCGAGCCTTCGGCCAGCTCCCCCAACGGGGTCCAGCCGTCATACGTCAGGAACGGGTGATTGGCCGTCGCCTCGATTTCCCGGCCCGAGGCCAACCGCAGCCGGAAGACCTCCTTCCGACCGCTGGGAAAGACGTGTGTCATGGTCCTTTTGACCATCCGGAGCCGCTCGTCCAGGGACCAGACCGGGATATCGCGCTCGCCGCTCTCCAGCAGCTCACCCATCGTCACCTCGGCACCGGTGTCCGCGCGCAGGACACGCGTACCCGCCGTGACACAACCCGATTCACGCAGGTCGGAGACCATCGGCTTCTTGTCGGTGCGCTGCTCGGGCCCACGGTTGAGCTGTGAGAGCGCGATCACCGGAACCTCCAGCTCCTTCGCGAGCAGCTTGAGGTTACGGGACATCTCCGAGACCTCCTGCTGACGGCTCTCGGGGCGCCGGGAGCCGCCCGTCTGCATGAGCTGGAGATAGTCGATGACGATGAGCTGGAGATCGTTGCGCTGCTTCAGACGGCGGCACTTGGCGCGGATCTCCATCATCGACAGGTTCGGCGAGTCGTCGATGTAGAGCGGCGAGTCCGTGACCCCGGGCATCTGCCGCGCCAGCCGCGTCCAGTCCTCGTCCGTCATCGACCCGGACCGCATGTGGTGCAGCGCCACCCGCGCCTCCGCCGAGAGCAGCCGCATGGCGATCTCGTTGCGGCCCATCTCCAGGGAGAAGATGACGCTGGGCATGTTGTGCTTGATGGAGCAGGCACGGGCAAAATCCAGGGCAAGCGTGCTGTTGTGGGTCGGGATCATCGACCGCGTGGCCAGGTACAGGTGGCCCGGGTTGTCGACCTGGACACAGCGGACGGGCACGCTCGGCAGTGGCCGCACGTCCGTGATGAAGCGGGAGCCGGTGCGCGGGTGGTTGTCCCGGCCGTGCTCCTTGTGAGCGAGGCGCTTGCGCTCCAGGTGGAAGACCTCGTCGGACGTGGTGAAGGTGACCGCGTACAGCGCGGAGGTCTCCTCTGACCTCCCCTTCACCTGCCGCGTGGACCAGCCGCAGCGGTAGCCGAGGCTGACGAGAAGTTCCCGGAAGTCCTCGGCCAGCCGTCGGCTGGTCACGGCGAAGCTGACGTACCCCGACCGGTCGGCGGTACCGTCCGTGTCCATCAGCCCGGCGAGCAGGGCGCGGCGCTGGGCGAGGGAGCCGCGCAGATACTCCTGCGGGATGTGCTTGTCCCCCAGCACGCCCATGGTGCGAAGGGTCGCCTGGAGGCTTCCATTCCGCCGCAGGCACGCCTGGCAGCGCGGCGGGGAGACCGTGACCCAGCACTTCTCTCCGCAGTCGGCGCAGGGCCGCTCGGCAGGCTTCGTGGGCCGTTCCGCGAAGCGGATGCCGTAGCTCGCCGACGTGCCCACCTGGCGTGTGGTGAAGCCGTCCGCCTCGATCCGCATGAGGATCTCGGGGTCGACGGTGGTGATGCGAGCGGCGTCGCTGTGGCCGTCCCCGAGCCATGCGCCGAGCGTGTACGGCGGTACGGGAAGCTCCCGCTCCGGAAGTTCCAGGGGGGCCGCGTTGTGCACCGAGTGGTTCAGCCGACGGTCCGCCGTGGCGCAGCGCAGAGTCTCGGCGATCTCCCGCGTGGTCTTCACCGAGGGGAAGGCGGTCTGCCCCCGGCGCCGCCCGCTGGCGGCCTCCTGGGCCGAGCGGCGCGAGGCACGCGTGTCCGTGAGCCACTGGTGCTCCGCGTCGGCGATGACGGTCGTGCCGTCATCGAACGTCACCTCGTAGCAGGGGCGGTCTCGCAGCACGTCCGTGGCCGCGGTGATCCGGGTCGGCTTTCCGTCGGCGTCGAGCAGCAGATCGCCGACCCGCACCTCGCCCATGGTGGTCCACCCGGTGGGGGTGGGCAGCGGAGTGTCCAGGGCGAGGGCCTTCCCCATGGCGGGTCGGGCCGCGATGACGATCATCTGGCCCGGGTGGAGGCCGTTCGTGAGGGAGTCCAGGTCCGTGAAGCCCGTCGGGACGCCCGTCATCTGGCCGCTGCGCGAGCCGATCGCCTCGATCTCGTCGAGCGCGCCCTCCATGATGTCGCCCAGCGGAAGATAGTCCTCCGAGGTGCGCTGCTCGGTGACGGCGTAGATCTCGGCCTGGGCGGAGTTGACGATGTCGTCGACGTCGCCGTCGGCCGCGTACCCCATCTGTGTGATCCGCGTGCCCGCCTCGACCAGGCGGCGCAGGACGGCGCGCTCGTGGACGATCTCGGCGTAGTACTCCGCGTTGGCCGCCGTGGGGACCGTCTGGACGAGGGAGTGGACGTATCCGGGGCCGCCGACGCGGCCGATCTCGCCGCGCTTGGTCAGCTCGGCCGTGACCGTGATCGGGTCGGCGGGCTCGCCCTTGGCGTAGAGGTCGAGGATCGCCTGGTAGACGGTCTCGTGCGCGGGGCGGTAGAAGTCGTGGCCCTTGAGGACCTCGACGACGTCGGCGATGGCGTCCTTGGACAGCAGCATGCCGCCGAGCACGGACTGCTCGGCCTCCAGGTCCTGCGGGGGCACGCGTTCGAAGCCGCTGGGGCCGCCGGGGCCGTCCATGCCGCGGTCGTGGCGGTCGGACTGGCCGCCGCCGCGCCGCTGCCGGGCCGACGGGAAACGCTCGCCGGGCCCCTGGCCTCCGCCACCGCCGCCCGGTCCTGGTCCCGGCCCCGGAGCGAGGTCGGCGTCGAGATCGGCCATCCAGGGGTCCTCGACGTGTTCGGGCTGCTGAGTCACCCGGCCACCTCCTCCTGTCCGGCGATCGCGCACGCCCGGACCTCGCCGCAGTGCCCCTCTTTCTTACGGCACGCCTCTGACAATGGAGCGCCCGACTCCGCTTACGGCGCGTCGAGTCCGCGGTGAAGAAGAGGGGAACGTGGGGTGGGCGCTGCACTACGGTAGGGCCGTGGCTGACGTCAGCCAATCTGGTTATCCACAGGGTGGTGTGGACGAGTGACCTCTTCCTGTGGAGAAGCTGGCCAAAGCTGTGCATGAGGCGGGGGACAGCGCTGTGGAGAAGTCTGCGCCCCCTCCGAAAAGCCGTCTCTGACCTGCGAAGACGGCATCCACCCCCTGTGCGGGAAAAAAACTTCGCGACTCGGGCCGAACTCTTCCCCCGATCACCGCGCACGGCCTCCGGCGACCCTTCATGCCCACATCACCGTAATAGACAGTGATGCCTTGCGACTATTACCTGTGGATGCTTGGATCGGAACCCATGAACGACCACTCCGTGACCCGGCGCGCCCGACGCGCGCACCGCGACCGGCCGCCCCGCGCCGGGCGCCCGTCGGCCCGGCGCCACGACCGCGAGATCATCGCGCTCGCCCTCCCCGCCTTCGGCGCGCTCGTCGCGGAGCCGCTCTTCCTCATGGCCGACAGCGCGATCGTCGGCCACCTCGGCACCCCCCAGCTGGCCGGGCTCGGCGTCGCGGCGGCGCTGCTCCAGACCGGCGTCAACATCTTCGTCTTCCTCGCCTACGCCACGACGGCCGCCGTCGCCCGCCGCGTCGGCGCCGACGACCTGCCCGCCGCCATCCGCCAGGGCATGGACGGCATCTGGCTCGCGCTGCTGCTCGGCGCCGCCGTCATCGCCGTCGTGCTGCCCACGGCACCCGCGCTCATCGGCCTCTTCGGCGCCTCGGACACCGCAACCCCGTACGCCGTCACCTATCTGCGGATCAGCTCCCTCGGCATCCCGGCCATGCTCGTCGTGCTCGCCGCGACGGGCGTGCTGCGCGGGCTCCAGGACACCAGGACCCCGCTGTACGTGGCCATCGGCGGCTTCGCGGCGAACGGCGTCCTCAACGTCGCCCTCGTCTACGGCCTGGGCCTGGGCATCGCCGGTTCCGCCTGGGGGACGGTCATCGCGCAGTGCGCCATGGCCGCCGTCTACCTCGTCGTGGTCGTGCGCGGCGCCCGCAGGCACGGCGCCTCGCTGCGCCCCGACGCCGCCGGAATCCGCGCCTGCGCCCAGGCGGGCGCGCCGCTGCTGATCCGTACGCTCTCGCTGCGCGCCGTCCTCATGATCGCCACGGCGGTCGCGGCCAGGCTCGGCGACGCCTCGATCGCCGCGCACCAGGTCACGCTCACGTTGTGGTCGCTGCTGGCCTTCGCGCTGGACGCCATCGCCATCGCGGGCCAGGCCATCATCGGACGCTACCTCGGCGCCGGGGACGCGGAGGGCGCGCGGGCCGCCTGCCGCCGCATGGTCGAGTGGGGGATCGCCTCGGGCGTGGTGCTGGGCGCGCTGGTGGCGCTGGCACGGCCGCTGTTCATGCCCCTGTTCACCTCGGACGACGCCGTGATCGCGCAGCTCACGACGGTGCTGCTGGTGGTCGCGGTGACCCAGCCCGTCGCGGGGGTCGTCTTCGTCCTGGACGGGGTGCTGATGGGCGCGGGTGACGGCCCCTATCTCGCCTGGGCGATGCTGGCGACGCTGGCCGTCTTCGCACCGGTCGCGCTGCTGGTCCCGGCGTTGGGCGGGGGCCTGACGGCGCTGTGGTGGACGGTGGCCGGGCTGATGATGACGGTGCGCATGATCACCCTGTGGCTGCGGGCGCGCTCGGGGCGCTGGGTGGTCACGGGAGCGGTGCGGGCCTGACGGGACCGACGGGGCTGACGGGGCTCACAGGGCGGACGGGGCACGGGCCCACGTCGCGTACGCGCCAGCGCCGCACCACCGTCGTACCGCCCCCGCACACGCCAAGGGCCGCACCCTTCGAAAAGGGTGCGGCCCTCACGTGCGTACCGTCGGCCGGGGCCGTCGGTGCCGGTCGGCGTGCGTCGGGGCTGGTCAGCCCGCGACGACCTCGACGTCCAGCTTCGCGGCCACGTCGGCGTGCAGCCGGACCGAGACCTGGTGCGCGCCCAGGGTCTTGATCGGGGTGCCCACCTCGATGCGGCGCTTGTCGACCTCGGGGCCGCCCGCTTCCTTGATCGCCGAAGCGACGTCGGCGGGGGTGACCGAGCCGAACAGGCGGCCCTGGTCGCCGGCGCGGACCTTCAGGCGCACGTTGACGCCCTCCAGCCGGCCCTTGACCTCGTTGGCCTGCTCGATCGTCGCGATCTCGCGGATCTTGCGAGCGCGGCGGATCTGCTCGACGTCCTTCTCGCCACCCTTGGTCCAGCGGATGGCGACGCCACGCGGGATCAGGTAGTTGCGAGCGTAGCCGTCACGGACCTCGACGACGTCGCCCGCGGCACCGAGGCCGGAGACCTCGTGGGTAAGGATGATCTTCATTGGTCAGTCACCCTTCCCTTTATCGGGCGGTCGAGGTGTAGGGCAGCAGCGCCATCTCACGGCTGTTCTTCACGGCCGTGGCGACGTCACGCTGGTGCTGGGTGCAGTTGCCGGTGACCCGGCGGGCACGGATCTTGCCGCGGTCGGAAATGAACTTCCGCAGCAGGTTCGTGTCCTTGTAGTCGACGTAGGAGATCTTCTCCTTGCAGAACACGCAAACCTTCTTCTTAGGCTTGCGAGCAGGCGGCTTCGCCATGTCTCTCTCCAGTGAGTTTCAAGAAGTGTGTAGCTGTCGAGCGCTGCCCCGAAGCCCGTGGAACGGACTAGAAGGGCGGCTCGTCCGAGTAGCCGCCGCCGGAGCCGCCGCCCCAGCCGCCACCGCCGCCACCCTGGTTGCCGCCGGCCGGGGCGCCCGTGGCCCACGGGTCACCCGCGGGAGCGCCGCCGCCCTGCTGGCCGCCGCCGGGGCCCCCGCCCCAGCCGCCGCCACCCTGGCCGCCACCGCCGCCGAAGCCGCCGCCCTGACCGCCCCGGCCGCTGGTCTTGGTGACCTTGGCCGTGGCGTTGCGGAGGCTGGCGCCGACCTCGTCGACGTCCAGCTCGTAGACCGTGCGCTTGATGCCCTCACGGTCCTCGTACGACCGCTGCTTGAGGCGGCCCTGCACGAGGACGCGCGTCCCCTTGGTGAGGGACTCGGCGACGTTCTCCGCCGCCTGCCGCCAGACCGAGCAGGTCAGGAACAGGCTCTCGCCGTCCTTCCACTCGTTGGTCTGCCGGTCGAAGGTGCGCGGAGTGGACGCGACACGGAACTTCGCGACCGCCGCACCGGAGGGGGTGAAGCGCAGCTCGGGGTCGTCGACCAGATTGCCGACGACCGTGATGACGGTCTCGCCTGCCATGGGGAACCTCTCGGCGGGGTGCTGCTGGCTGCTAGTGGCTTCTGTGGCTTGCTGCTACTCGGTCCCTGGTACCGCTGAGCTGCGAAAAGCCTGCTCAGTGGGTGGAGGGACGGAGGACCTTGGTCCGCAGAACCGACTCGTTCAGGTTCATCTGGCGGTCGAGCTCCTTGACGACCTCAGGCGCGGCCTGGAGGTCGATGACCGAGTAGATGCCCTCGGGCTTCTTCTTGATCTCGTACGAGAGCCGACGACGGCCCCAGGTGTCGACCTTCTCGACCTTGCCTTCGCCCTCACGGACGACGGAAAGGAAGTTCTCGATCAGCGGGGAGACTGCGCGCTCCTCGAGATCGGGGTCGAGGATCACCATCACCTCGTAGTGACGCATGTGGAACCCACCTCCTCTGGACTCAGCGGCCACGGTCGTTCCGTGGCAGGAGGGTCGTGATGCGTACCGCACCGCGCGGACGTCCCGGGGGGACACGGCAGTGCAGACCGACCAGAGTACCCGGCCCCCGGCTTCCGGTTGAAATCCTGGTCCGAGTAGGCGCAATCTGGACTTCTCGGGTGTGACCGGGGTTACTCTTCGCCCCGTCCGCTCCGGGGGCCCCGGGGGCCCGCCCCGGGAGCGACCGCTGGAGGTCCGCATGGCGCAGGCAGTACGGCGTAACCCTCTCTCCGCTCTCCTCAACTCCGACGGCAAGGCCCACCCGGTCGAGAACACCTTCGCCGCCGCGACGCTCGTGCTGGGCCTGGTGGCCTTCGTCACGGCGATGTGGCACGGGCTGAACGTGATCAGCGCGTGGACGGGGCTGGCCGGGATCATCACCGGCGCTTGGGGCCAGTTCATCTCGGCGACGACTTCGGAGCGCTTCGTGCTGATCATCGGGCTCGGCGCCGCCGCGGTGGGTTTCTATCTCGGCATGGCGCACGGCGGGCTCTTCGGCTGAGGCGCCGGAGCGGGGCCCACGGGCCGGGCTGACGCCGGGCCGACGCCTGGGCGACGGGCCGGGCTCAGCGGCGCGCGGTCCGGGCCGTGTGCGTGCGGCCCGAACGGGACGGTGTGGGGCACAGTAGGCTTCCCGGCGAGCCTCCCCCAGAGCTTCGGCTGGGGGTGCCCGACACAGTACGCCGGAGGAGCGTCCCGCAATGAGCCTGACCCTGAGGACCATCAGCCGTGAACAGCATCTGGCGTACATCCAGAGCCTGCCGTCGGCCAGCCACTGTCAGGTGCCCGCATGGGCGGATGTGAAGAGCGAATGGCGCTCGGAGAACCTGGGCTGGTTCGACGACAGAACGGGTGAGCTGGTCGGCGCCGGACTCGTGCTGTACCGCCAGTTGCCCAAGGTCAAGCGCTATCTGGCGTACCTCCCGGAGGGGCCGGTCATCAACTGGTTCTCGCCGAACCTGGAGGAGTGGCTGAAGCCGATGCTGGCGCATCTGAAGCACCAGGGCGCCTTCTCGGTGAAGATGGGCCCGCCCGTGGTGATCCGGCGCTGGGACGCCGCCGCGATCAAGAAGGGCATCCAGGACCCCGAGGTCACGCGGCTGCGGGACGTCGAGGCGACGCACATCGAGCCCCGCGCCTTCGAGGTGTCGGACAAGCTGCGCCGCATGGGCTGGCAGCAGGGCGAGGACGGCGGCGCGGGCTTCGGCGACGTGCAGCCGCGCTACGTCTTCCAGGTCCCGCTGGAGAACCGCTCGCTGGACGAGGTCCACAAGGGCTTCAACCAGCTGTGGCGCCGCAACATCAAGAAGGCCGACAAGGCGGGCGTGCGGGTCGTGCAGGGCGGGCTCGACGATCTGGACGACTGGCAGCGGCTGTACGAGATCACCGCCGAGCGCGACAAGTTCCGGCCGCGTCCGAAGGCGTACTTCGAGCGCATGTGGAAGGTCCTCAACTCCGAGGACCCGAACCGGATGCGGCTGTACTTCGCCGAGCACGAGGGCGAGCGGATCGCGGCGGCCACGATGCTGATCGTGGGCGGTCACGTCTGGTACTCCTACGGTGCCTCCGCGAACCACAAGCGCGAGGTGCGTCCGTCGAACGCGATGCAGTGGCGCATGCTCCAGGACGCCTACGCGCTGGGCGCGAGCGTCTACGACCTGCGCGGCATCAGCGACTCGCTGGACGAGACCGACCATCTCTTCGGCCTGATCCAGTTCAAGGTCGGGACCGGCGGGCAGGCGGCCGAGTACCTCGGTGAGTGGGACTTCCCCCTGAACAAGCTGCTGCACAAGGCGCTCGACATCTACATGTCGCGGCGCTGAGGCCCGGCCTCCGCGCCGCCTCGTCCCAGGGCCCGCCCCTCACATCCCGAACAGAAAGGTTCCGTACCGGCCATGGCGCTCACCCTCTACGTCGACACCGATCGCTGGCGGGCGCACCAGCAGTCTGTGATCCAGCGGTTCCCGGGGATCGTCCCGGTCTGCAAGGGCAACGGCTACGGGTTCGGCCACGAGCGGCTCGCCGACGAGGCCACCCGCTTCGGCTCGGACGTCCTCGCGGTCGGTACGACCTACGAGGCGGCCCGTACGAAGGACTTCTTCAGCGGTGACCTGCTGGTGCTCACCCCGTTCCGCAAGGACGAGGAACCGGTGCCGCTGCCCGACCGCGCTATCCGTTCGGTGTCCTCCGTGGAGGGCGTCGGGCTGATGCGCGGGGCGCGGGTCGTCATCGAGGTGATGAGCAGCATGAAGCGGCACGGCGTCACGGAGGCCGACCTGCCGAAGCTGCACGCCGCGATCGACGAGGTGCGGCTGGAGGGTTTCGCGATCCATCTGCCGCTGGACCGCGCGGACGGCTCGGACGCGGTGGACGAGGTCATCGGCTGGATGGACCGGCTGCGCGCGGCGCGGCTGCCGCTGGACACGATGTTCGTGAGCCATCTGAAGCCGGACGAGTTCGCGCGGCTCCAGCAGCAGTTCCCGCAGACCAACTTCCGGGCGCGCATCGGCACCCGGCTGTGGCTGGGGGACCACGACTCGACGGAGTACCGGGGCGCGATCCTGGACGTGACGCGGGTCGCCAAGGGCGACAGGTTCGGCTACCGCCAGCAGAAGGTGGCCGGTGACGGCTGGCTCGTGGTGGTCGCGGGCGGGACGTCGCACGGGGTGGGCCTGGAGGCGCCGAAGGCGCTGCACGGGATGACCTCGCGGGCCAAGGGCGTGGCGCGGGCCGGTCTCGCGACGGTCAACCGGAACCTGTCGCCGTTCGTCTGGGCGGGCAAGCAGCGCTGGTTCGCCGAGCCGCCGCACATGCAGGTGTCGATCCTGTTCATCCCGGACGACGCGCCGGAGCCGAAGGTGGGCGAGGAGCTGCCCGCGATCCTGCGGCACACGACGACGATGACGGACCGCACGGTGGACCGCTGACGCGACCGCGTACGGCAGTACGCAGTACGGCACTGCGCGTGACGTCACGCGCGCATACGGAAGGACCCCCGCGAGGCTCACGGGGGTCCTTCCGTATGCGGCCCGTCGGGCCGTGTGACCGTGCGGCCGTATGACCGTGCGGCCGTGGGTCAGCGGTCGACCTTGCCGTCGATGAAGAGCTGCACCTGCTCGCGCGCCTCGTCGTCGTAGAACTGCACGGGCGGGGACTTCATGAAGTACGAGGAGGCCGAGAGGATCGGGCCGCCGATGCCGCGGTCCTTGGCGATCTTCGCGGCGCGCAGCGCGTCGATGATGACGCCGGCGGAGTTGGGGGAGTCCCAGACCTCCAGCTTGTACTCCAGGTTGAGCGGCACATCGCCGAAGGCGCGGCCCTCAAGGCGGACGTAGGCCCACTTGCGGTCGTCGAGCCAGGCGACGAAGTCCGAGGGGCCGATGTGGACGTTGTCCTCGCCCAGGTCGCGGTCGCGGATCTGGGAGGTGACGGCCTGCGTCTTGGAGATCTTCTTGGACTCCAGGCGCTCGCGCTCCAGCATGTTCTTGAAGTCCATGTTGCCGCCCACGTTGAGCTGCATGGTGCGGTCCAGGACGACGCCGCGGTCCTCGAAGAGCTTGGCCATGACGCGGTGCGTGATGGTGGCGCCCACCTGGGACTTGATGTCGTCGCCGACGATCGGGACGCCCGCCTCGGTGAACTTGTCGGCCCACTCCTTGGTGCCCGCGATGAACACGGGGAGGGCGTTGACGAAGCCGACGCCCGCGTCGATGGCGCACTGGGCGTAGAACTCGACCGCTTCCTGGGAGCCCACCGGGAGGTAGCAGACCAGCACGTCGACCTGCGCGTCCTTGAGCGCCTTGACGACGTCCACGGGCGCCGCGTCGGACTCCTCGATGGTCTGGCGGTAGTACTTGCCCAGGCCGTCGTAGGTGTGGCCGCGCTGGACCTGGACACCGGTCGGCGGCACGTCGCAGATCTTGATGGTGTTGTTCTCGCTGGCGCCGATGGCCTCGGCGACGTCGAGGCCGACCTTCTTGCCGTCGACGTCGAACGCGGCGACGAACTCGATGTCGCGCACGTGGTAGTCGCCGAACTGGACGTGCATGAGACCCGGGACCTTGCTGTCCGGGTCGGCGTCCTTGTAGTACTCGACGCCCTGCACCAGCGAGGCGGCGCAGTTGCCCACGCCTGCGATGGCTACGCGAACCGAACCCATTCCGGTTGCTCCCTGTGTGTTCTCGATGGGGTCCCGCTCGTCTGCGGGGCCTCTCAGGTGGTGTCGTCGGACGGATCCGGCGGGGTCGTACCCGGGTGCCGGGGCCCACCGCCCGTGTCTTCTGACTGGCGCTCGTCCGGCGCGTCCGCGCGCTGGTCGCGCCCTGCCCGCTCGCTCTCGATCAGCTCGTTGAGCCAGCGGACCTCGCGCTCCACGGACTCCATGCCGTGGCGCTGCAATTCGAGGGTGTAGTCGTCCAGGCGCTCGCGCGTACGGGCGAGGGAGGCGCGCATCTTCGCGAGCCGCTCCTCAAGGCGGCTGCGACGGCCTTCCAGTACGCGCATGCGTACGTCGCGCGAGGTCTGTCCGAAGAACGCGAAGCGGACGCCGAAGTGCTCGTCCTCCCAGGCGTCAGGACCTGTCTGGGAGAGGAGTTCCTCGAAGTGCTCCTTGCCTTCGGCCGTCAGCCGGTAAACGATCTTCGCCCGGCGTCCGGCGAGCGTCGCCGCGCGGGGGTCTTCCTGCGGGGGCGCGGGCTCCTCGATCAACCACCCCTGCTGAACCAGCGTCTTGAGGCAGGGATAGAGCGAGCCGTAGCTGAAGGCGCGGAAGACGCCCAGCGAGGTGTTGAGCCGTTTACGCAGCTCATAGCCGTGCATCGGCGACTCGCGCAGCAGCCCGAGGACGGCGAATTCGAGGATGCCGGAGCGTCTGCTCATGGTCCGCCTTCACCTCCGTAGCCACTGCCGTGTCCCCGTCCATCGTCGATGTATCGGGGTTTTATGTCGCGCTGATGTATCGGCTCGATACATCACGACGATAGGACGGGGGCGTGCGAACGACAAGGGGGAGCGTGGTGAGGGGACACACATCACTGATTCACCGCAGGCAACTTGAGTCAATTGAGGTGAATGTGGGTTAAGAAGGGTTTTGGAGCTGCGTAGTCTGTCCGCTGTGCAGACCACCACTGGGAACCGTGCGACGCGTGTGAGCGTCCTCGTCCTGGGTGCAGTGCGGTCGGTTCCGGGAACGTGGAGCGGCCGTACTCGGGGGGACCAGACGTCAACTGCCACCTTCAGGCGCGAGCGCCTGCCCGAGGAGTAGCTGTTCCACATGAGCGAGCACCGTCGAAAGCCGCCGCAGGGGCGCGGCCGACGCGCAGCGCAGCCGCCGTCATCCGGCCGCCGTGCCGCGTCGCCGCGAGGCGACACGGACTCCCCCGCCTCGTACGGCAGCCGCGCTGAAGCGCGCAAAGCGGCACAGCGCGGGGGCGGTCGCCGTCGCGCCGCGAACGCGAGCGCCGCGTCGGCCGCCGGGGCCGGAGCCGGAGCCGCCGCGGGAGGACGCGCCGCGGCCAGGGGAGGGCGCGGCCGAGGCCGTGGGGAGCCGCCCAAGAAGCGGTTCATCGACTACCCCCGTTCGGACAAGTACGGCGCCCGGCGCTGGGTCCCCTCCTGGAAACAGGTGCTGGGCTCCTGCCTGGCCTTCATAGGGCTGATCGTGGGCCTCTCCGGCATCGCCCTCGCCCTTGTGCAGGTGCCGGACCCGAACAAGGCGACCCAGCAGCAGAAGAACGTCTACTACTGGGCCGACGGCAGCCAGATGGTCGTCGCGGGCGGCGGTGAGCAGAACCGGCAGATCGTGCCGCTCTCCCAGATCCCCGAGTCCATGCAGAACGCCGTCATCTCCGCGGAGAACGAGACGTTCTACGAGGACAGCGGCGTCGACCCCATGGGCATCGCGCGCGCCGTGTTCAAGATGGCCACAGGTGGCGAGACGCAGTCCGGTTCGACGATCACCCAGCAGTACGTGAAGAACACGTACCTGGACCAGTCGCAGACCCTGACGCGCAAGGCCAAGGAGCTGTTCATCTCCATCAAGGTGGGGTGGTCGGAGGACAAGCCCGACATCCTCGCCGGGTACCTCAACACCGCGTACTACGGGCGCGGCGCGTACGGCATCCAGGCGGCGGCGCAGGCGTACTACCGCAAGGACTCCAAGGACCTGACGGCCAGCGAGTCCGCCTTCCTCTCCGCGACGGTCAACGGACCGAACCTCTACGACCCGGCGGGCGGCATCGGTTCGGCGGCCACGCCGGCGAAGAACACCAAGCGGGCCGAGGCGCGCTGGAAGTGGACGCTGGACCGCGAGGTGGCGACCGGCGCGCTGAGCAAGGCGGACCGGGCCAAGATCACCGAGTTCCCGATGCCCAAGCAGCCGAAGAAGTCGATGGAGCTGAAGGGGCAGACGGGTTACCTCGTCGACCTCGCCAACAACTACATCACCAACAACCCTGAGAGCGGCATCACCGACCGCCAGCTCAAGCAGGGCGGCTACAAGATCCACACGACGTTCGACAAGAAGCAGACGTCCCAGATGGAAAAGGCCGTCGCGAAGGTCAAGAAGGAGAACATCGACCCGGAGAAGCGCGACGTCGACAAGTACGTGCAGTTCGGCGGCGCTTCGGTGAAGCCTGGCGACGGTGCCATCACCGCGATCTACGGCGGCGAGGACGCGACCACGCACTTCACCAACAACGCCGACTACACCGGTGTCCAGGTGGGTTCGACCTTCAAGCCCTTCGTGCTGGCCGCAGCCATGCGCGACGGCGTGCGCGACCCCTCGGGCCCGGAGACGCAGCCCGCCAGCATGCGCACCCCGGTCTCGCCGAAGAGTGTCTACAACGGCAACAACAAGGTGAAGCTGCTCAACTACAACGGCACCACCTGGCGCGACAAGGACGGCGGCGAGTGGCTCCAGCGCAACGACGGTGACGAGAACAAGGGCCGCGTCAGTCTGCGCACCGCGATGCAGTTCTCCGTCAACACGCCCTACATCCAGCTGGGCATGGACGTCGGCATCGACAAGGTGAAGCAGGCGTCGCTCGACGCGGGCCTCAACGAGGACAGCCTCGCGCGCACCACCCCCACCTTCTCGCTGGGCACCTCGGCGCCGAGCGCGATCCGGATGGCGGGCGCGTACGGCACCTTCGCGAAGAGCGGTATCCAGGCCGAGCCCTACTCCGTGAACAAGGTGGAGCAGGACGGCGTCGTCAAGTGGAAGCACGAGAAGAAGACCGAGAGCGCCTTCGACTCCGCTGTCGCCGACAACGTCACCGACGTGCTGGAGACCGTGGTCAAGGACGGCACCGGCTCAAAGGCCAAGGCCCTGGGCCGTCCGGCGGCGGGCAAGACGGGTACGACGGACGACAACAAGTCGGCCTGGTTCACCGGCTACACGCCGCAGATGTCGACGGCGATCGGCATGTGGCGGGTCAACGACAAGGCCAAGGTCCAGAAGTTCAAGAAGATGTACGGCGTGGGCGGCGAGGACTCGATCCACGGTGCGTCCTTCCCCGCCGACATCTGGACGCTCTACATGAAGGACGCCCTCAAGGGCCAGCCGGTCAAGGACTTCCCGACGCCCGCGCCGATCGGCGAGAAGGTCTACGGCGACGGCGCCAGCCCGAGCCCGACCCCGACCCCGACCGAGACGGAAGAGGAGGAGGAGCCCTCCAAGTCCCCGACTCCGACCGAGTCGGAGACGTCCCCCTCCGGGTCGCCCGACCCCAGCGAGAGCTGCAAGTACCCCTGGGACTGCCAGGACGAGGGCCAGACCAGCGGCAACGAGGGCACCGACCAGGGCACTGATCAGGGCACCGACCAAGGCTCCGATCAGGGCAGCACGGCCGGTGACAGCGGCGGTGACACCGGCGATACCGGCGACACCGACGGCAACAGCATCTTCGGCCAGAACGGCAGCGCCCGCAGGGAGGAGTAGCCGCGAGCACCAGCGGCACGCGGTCCCCGAACGGGCCGCACGGGCGGACTTCCGCCCGTGCGGCCCGTTTCCCGTGTGCGGCCCGTCGCCCGAGTGAGTGCGGGACCGGTGCCTCCGCGGGCGCTCAGCATGATGCGGCAGGATGTGCCCCATGACGAGCGCGCACCCCACGGACAAGGACACCGCTCCCGTACGCCCCACAGAGCAGGACGAGACCGCCGCCGCGGCCAGTGAGCTGATCGGCGGGCCCGTGGGCCGTCGCGCGCTCACCGGGGCCGGCTGGTGGACGCCGGTACGGGTCGTCGCCCTCGTGGCGCTGGGCATGTACGCGCTGGGCATGGTGCAGAAGCTGCCCTGCTACAGCGGGAGTTGGTTCTCCGGGCAGACGAGCCAGTACGTACACGCGTGCTACTCGGACATCCCGCACCTCTTCGTGGGACGTGGCTTCGCCGACGGGCTGATCCCCTACTTCGACCACATCCCCGAGAGCGTCTCGGGCGGCATGGACTACCTCGAATACCCCGTGCTCACAGGGTTGTTCATGCAGATCGCCGCCTGGCTGACGCCCGGTGGCGGCGACCTCCAGCACCAGGAGCAGCTCTACTGGCTGGTCAACGCCGGGATGCTGATGGTGTGCACCGCGGTGCTCGCCGTCTGCGTCGCCCGTACGCACAGGCGCCGCCCCTGGGACGGTCTCCTCGTCGCCCTCGCGCCCGCCTTCGCGCTCACGGCGACCGTCAACTGGGACCTGCTCGCCGTCGCCCTCACCGCCGCCGCGATGCTGATGTGGGCGCGCGAACGCCCCCTGGCCGCCGGGGTGCTGATCGGGCTCGCCACAGCGGCCAAGCTCTACCCGGTGCTACTGCTCGGCCCCCTGCTGGTGCTGTGCCTGCGCGCGGGCCGCTGGCGCGAGTTCGCGCGTGCGCTGGGCGGGGCCTTCGGGGCTTGGGCGTGCGTCAACCTGCCGGTGATGGTGCTGGCGCCTGAGGGCTGGTCGAAGTTCTACTCCTTCAGCCAGGAGCGCCCCGTGGACTTCGGCTCCATCTGGCTGATCATCTCCCAGCGCACCGGCAACCCCCTGGACGACGCCAACGCCTACGCGATGATCCTGATGGTCCTCGGCTGCGCCGGGATCGCCGCGCTCGCGCTCGCCGCGCCGCGCCGCCCGCGCTTCGCACAGCTCGCCTTCCTCGTCATCGCCCTCTTCATCCTGACCAACAAGGTCTACTCGCCGCAGTACGTGCTGTGGCTGATCCCCCTCGCGGCGCTCGCGCGTCCCCGGTGGCGCGACTTCCTCATCTGGCAGGCGTGCGAGGTCATGTACTTCATCGGCATCTGGATGTACCTCGCCTACACCGGCAGCGGTGACAAGCACCAGGGCCTGCCCACCGAGGGCTACCAGCTCGTGATCCTCGTCCACCTGCTCGGCACCCTCTATCTGTGCGCCGTGATCGTGCGCGACGCGCTGCTGCCCGAGCGGGACGTGGTGCGCAGGGACGGCTCGGACGACCCCGGGGGCGGCGCCCTGGACCGGGCACCCGACGTGTTCGCACTGGGCCGGAGCGCCGAGCACGCGGGCACGGCCCACTTCGAGGGCAAGGGCACCTACGTCCGCTGGGGAACCCCGGCACGCTGAGACCGGGCTCCCGCCACCACGCCGCCACCGGTCCCATGGCGATGTTTCACGTGAAACACGCGCCCTGTGTGGGGCGGCGCCGCGTGTGTGAAGCTGGGGCCATGAGCGCCGTCGGTGATCTCCGCACACTGCTGCACTTCCCCGGCTTCCGACGACTGCTCGCGGTGCGGCTCCTCTCCCAACTGGCCGACGGCGTCTATCAGGTCGCGCTCGCCGCCTACGTCGTCTTCTCGCCGGAGAAGGAGACCTCACCTGCCGCCATCGCCTCGGCCATGGCGGTGCTGCTCCTCCCGTACTCCCTGCTCGGCCCCTTCGCGGGCGTCCTCCTGGACCGCTGGCGACGGCGGCAGGTGCTGCTGTACGGGAATCTGCTGCGCGCGCTGCTCGCCGTGTGGACGGTCGCGTTGATGCTGGGCCCCGTGCCGGAGTGGCTGTTCTACCTCTCCGCGCTCGCGGTCACGGCCGTGAACCGCTTCGTCCTCGCCGGGCTCTCGGCCGCGCTTCCTCGCGTCGTGGACGAGGAGCGGCTGGTGATGGCCAACTCCCTCGCGCCGACGGCGGGCACGCTCGCCGTGACAGCGGGCGCCGGGGTCGCCTTCGTCGTACGCCTCGTCACGCCGGGCGCGGGCAAGGAGGCCGACGCGTCCGTCGTCCTCGTGGGCGCGCTGCTGTATCTGCTGGCCGGGCTCGCCTCGCTCCGTATGGCCCGGGACCTGCTGGGTCCGGGCCCGGGGCAGGAGCGGCCCCGGCTGGCCCAGGCACTCTCCAGTACCGCGCGGGGCCTGATCGCGGGGCTGCGCCACCTCACCGAGCGGCGCACCGCGGCGCTGGCGCTCGGCGCGATGACGGTGATGCGGTTCTGCTACGGGGCGCTGACGGTCATGGTGCTGATGCTGTGCCGGTACTCGTGGACCGACGGGGCCGCGGGGCTCGACGGGATCGACGGCATCGACGAGGTGGGTGGCATCGACGAGGCGGGATCCGGAGCCGGAGCGGGCGCCGGGGAGACGGCCGCCGCCGACGGGCTGAAGCTGCTCGGGCTCGCCGTGGGGGTCTCCGGGTTCGGCTTCTTCATGGCCGCCGTCCTCACGCCCTGGGCCGTCGGGCGCGTGAGCCGGTTCGGGTGGCTGGCGCTGTGCGCGGCCATAGCCGCCGTGCTGGAGCCAGCGCTGGCGCTGCCCTTCGAACCGGTTCCGATGCTGGTGGCCGCCTTCGTGCTCGGCCTCGTCACCCAGGGCGCGAAGATCACGACGGACACGACCGTCCAGTCCTCCGTGGACGACGCCTACCGGGGCCGGGTCTTCTCCCTCTACGACATGCTCTTCAACGTCGCCTTCGTCGGAGCGGCGGGCGTCGCCGCGCTGATGCTGCCGCCGCACGGCCGCTCACCGGCGCTCGTGCTGACGGTGGCGGTGCTGTACGCGGCGGTCGCCGTCGCGATGTTTCACGTGAAACGGAGCGGAGTCGGGGCCCAGAAGCCAGGCCCCGCCACAGGACCGGCCAGGGCCCGTTAGAGGCCGCCGGGACCCGTCAGAAGCTGTCCTCGCGTCCGGCCCACCACTCCTTGAGCGCGGCCACCGCCTCGTCCCGCTCCATCGGCCCGTTCTCCAGACGCAGCTCCAGCAGGTGCTTGTACGCCTGCCCCACCTCGGGCCCCGGCGAAATGCCCAGCACCCGCATGATGTCGTTCCCGTCCAGGTCCGGGCGGATCGCGTCCAGTTCCTCCTGCTCCTGGAGACGCGCGATGCGCTCCTCCAGGCCGTCGTACGCGCGGGAGAGCGCACTGGCCTTCTTCTTGTTGCGCGTCGTGCAGTCGGACCGGGTCAGCTTGTGCAGCCGCGACAGCAGGGGCCCGGCGTCCCGCACGTACCGCCGCACGGCCGAGTCCGTCCACTCGCCCGTGCCGTAGCCGTGGAAGCGCAGGTGCAGCTCCACCAGCCGGGAGACGTCCTTCACCAGCTCGTTGCTGTACTTGAGCGCGGTCATCCGCTTCTTGGTCATCTTCGCGCCGACCACCTCGTGGTGGTGGAACGAGACCCTGCCGTCCTTCTCGAAGCGGCGCGTGCGCGGCTTGCCGATGTCGTGGAGGATCGCCGCGAGCCGCAGCGTCAGGTCGGGCCCGTCCTCCTCCAGGTCCATGGCCTGCTCCAGCACCGTCAGCGAGTGCTCGTAGACGTCCTTGTGCCGGTGGTGCTCGTCGCGCTCCAGGCGCAGCGCGGGAATTTCCGGAATCACGCGCTCCGCAAGCCCTGTGTCCACGAGCAGCCGCAGGCCCTTGCGCGGATCGGGGGAGAGCAGGAGCTTGTTGAACTCGTCACGCACGCGCTCGGCCGAGACGATCCCGATGCGGTCCGCCATGGCCGTCATCGCGGCGACGACGTCGTCCGCCACCTCGAAGCCGAGCTGCGCGGCGAAGCGCGCCGCGCGCATCATCCGCAGCGGGTCGTCCGAGAAGGACGCCTCCGGCGCTCCCGGCGTCCGCAGCTCCCTGCGCGCCAGGTCCTCCAGGCCGCCGTGCGGATCGATGAACGTCTTGGCGGGCAGCGCGACGGCCATCGCGTTCACCGTGAAGTCGCGCCGGACCAGGTCCTCCTCGATGGAGTCCCCGTAGGACACCTCGGGCTTGCGCGAGGTCCGGTCGTACGCCTCGGAGCGGTAGGTGGTCACCTCGATCTGGAAGCTCTGCGCGGCGCCACCCTCAGCCCCCTCAGCCCCCTCGTGCGCGTCCTTGCGGAGGCCGACCGTCCCGAAGGCGATGCCCACCTCCCAGACCGCGTCCGCCCACGGGCGCACGAGCCGCAGCACGTCCTCGGGCCGGGCGTCGGTCGTGAAGTCCAGGTCGTTGCCGAGCCGCCCCAGCAGCGCGTCCCGCACCGAGCCCCCGACCAGGGCCAGCGTGAACCCGGCCGCCTCGAAGCGGCGGGCGAGATCGTCGGCCACGGGGGACACCCGCAGCAGCTCGCTCACCGCCCGGTGCTGGACCTCACTGAGCTGCTCCTGGGCGGCGGGAACTGGCTGTGTCAACTGGCTGTCTTCCTTGGCGTTCGGCACGACAGAACAGGGTACGTTGCCGCCTCCCGCGCGCTCGTACGACGGCCCTCGCGCGAGCGTGTGCGGCGGCACTCACGGGAGATGGCAGCATGTGGACCGAGCCGCGGCACTTCCACTGGTGAGGCATCGTTACCATCAGGGACTCAGAACCACCGGCACCCCACCTTCTTCCAGAGCTTCCAGACCTTCCAGAGCTATCCACGACGACACGACGGGACGGACGAGCGCGTGGCCGAGGCGGCTGAGATTCAGGGCATCCCGACCGCTCCCCTCCGCCGGTGGCTGCGGCGCACCACGATCGCCCTCCTCGCCACCGCGCCCGTGCTGGGCGCCCTGGCGCCCCTCCCGGGCTCGGCGCCCGCCGCACACGCGGCCACACACGCCGCGGCGCCCGCGACGCGCTCTGCGGACACCGAGGGCAGCGGTTCCCGCACGGCGGACCTGTCCGTGAACACCCTCACGCCCAGCACTCCGGAGAAGGGCGACACCCTCACCGTCACCGGCACCGTCACCAACGACAGCAAGACGGCCATCACGGACGGCAGCGTCGCCCTGCGTATCGGCCCCAGCCTCGGCAGCCGGGGCGCCATCGGCCAGGCGGCCGAGCGTGAGAGCTATCTCTCCGGCGCCGACGGCAGCGAGATCGGCGGCAAGCGCGCGGAGAAGGTGGGCACCCTCCAGCCCGGAATCAGCCGCTCCTTCACGCTCAAGGTGCCCGTCAGCCAGCTCAAGCTGAGCCGCGACGGCGTCTATCAGGTGGGCGTCTCGCTGACGGGCAGGACCAGCAAGCGGCCCTACGACCAGCTCCTGGGCATCACCCGCAGCTTCCTCCCCTGGCAGGAGTCGGCGTCCCGCGAGAAGACGCGGATGACGTATCTGTGGCCGCTCGTCTCCACCCCCCACCTCACGGCGCGCACGGAGTCCGACGAGCAGCAGACCCCCGTCTTCCGGGACGACAAGCTCGCCCGCGACCTCGCGCCGGGCGGCAGGCTCCAGCAGATGGTGGCGCTGGGCAAGGACCTCCCGGTCACCTGGGTCATCGACCCCGATCTGCTCGCCACCGTCGACGCGATGACGAAGCGCTACCGCGTCCAGGACGAGGACGGCGGCACCGTGGCGGGGAAGGGCCAGGAGTACGCGAAGCAGTGGCTCATGGACCTCCAGGACGCCGTGAAGGGCGAGGAGGTGGCGGCCCTCCCGTTCGGCGATCCCGACCTCGCCTCCCTCGCCCACCGCGGCAAGAGCGTCCCCGGAGCGCTCAGCAACCTCGGCCCGGCGACGGAGCTGGCCACGGACACCGTCGAGACGATCCTGCACACCCGGCCCCGCACGGACTTCGCCTGGCCGGTGGACGGCGCGGTGGACTCCTCCATCGTCGACGTGGCCACCTCGGCGGGCGCGCACAACGTCATCGCGCGCGGCGACAGCATCCGCGACACGGCCCTCTCTTACGCTCCCACGGCCGCCCGGCCCATCGGGGGCGGCAACACCGCTCTCGTCGCCGACACGGGCCTCTCCAAGGCGTTCGCGGGGGACATGTCGCGCGCCGGTGCCTCCTCGAAGGCCGTGCAACGGTTCCTGGCCGAGACGCTGGCGATCACCGCGCAGGCGCCCACGAAGCAGCGCAGCATCGTCGTCGCACCGCAGCGGATGCCCACCGCGTCCCAGGCACAGGCCATGGCGACGGCGCTCAGCTCGCTGGACCAGAGCGGGCTGTGGACCGAGGGCCAGGACCTGTCGGACGCGGCGAAGGCCAAGCCCGACCCGAACGCCAACACCCGTGTCCCCGGCTCCGGTTCGTACCCCTCGGCGCTGCGCAAGCAGGAGCTGCCGACGGAGGCGTACGAGCGGGTGCAGCAGACCGAGGCCACCCTGGAGGACTTCAAGCAGGTCCTGACCCGCGGCGACCGCGTCGTCACCCCCTTCGGCACCGCCATAGACCGCGCGGTCTCCACCTCCTGGCGCGGCGACGCCAAGGGCGGCACCGAGTACCGCGAGTCGGTGCAGTCCTATCTGATCGGGCTGACGAAGAAGGTCCACCTCATCCAGAAGTCCCCGATCACCCTCTCGGGCCGCAGCGCGACGATCCCCGTCACGGTGCAGAACAACCTGGTGCAGGAGGTCGACGGGCTGGAGCTGCGCCTGAAGTCCAGCCGCCGCATCGGCCTGGACGTCGGCCAGAGCCAGCCGGTGAAGGTGGACGGCGGCCACAGCCAGTCCGTGAAGTTCACGACGTCGGCGAAGGCCAACGGCCGTTCGTTCGTCGAGGCCCAGCTCTACACCAAGGACGGCAAGCCCTACGGCAAGCCCATGCGGTTCCGGGTGAACGTCACCTCCATCACCTCGGCCGTCCTGCTCGTCATCGCGGGCGGCGTGCTGCTGGTGGTGCTGGCCGGGATCCGGATGTACACGCAGCGCAAGCGCAGGGTCGGCCCGCCCGTCGACCCGGACGCGCCGCTGGAGCCCGCCGACTCTGACTCTGACGGCGCCGGTTCCGGTTCCGACGGCTCCGGTACGGACCCCGGCGGCTCCGGTTCCGACGGTCCCGGTCCTGACGGCTCCGGCGGTACCGGGGGCAGCGGCGGGACCGGCCCCGGCGCTCCGGACGGCAGGGGCGACGGCCAGGGCGCGAGCGACGAGCAGCGCGAGGACGAAGGTGCGCGCGAGGACGAGGACCGGCGCCCCGAGCAGGACAAAGAGCGCGCGAGTCACGGCTCGGACAGGGGCGACACCGGCCCGGAAAGCGGCGCCCGGTCGGCCGCGGGTGAGAAAGTGAACCGTTGAGCGAGCTGGGCGAGCAGGGGCAGGGGTAGAGGAAGCGATGAATGCGCCGTACGACGGTGACCGGGGCCGGACCCCGGGTGACGGCTCTCAGCCACCGGAGGACCCGTACGCACGGGACGCGTATCCGCGCGACGCGTACGAGGGCCGCGACGACCCGTCCGCCGTCGAGCTGACCGGCGTCGACGGCCTGCTCGGCGGCGCGCCCGGCGAGGGCGACGGGAGCGGGGACGGCCGTGGCGGTCATGACGGCCAGGTGCCGCAGCCGCCCCAGTCCCCTCCGTCGCCCCAGAACGACGCCTTCGCGCACCTCTTCCGCGACCAGGGCCAGGAGCCGCACTCCGCCCAGCACGCGCAGGGCGCGCCCCCGCCCGCGCGGCAGCACACCCCGGGTCCCCAGCAGCCTCCGCAGCCGCAGGCCCCCTCGCAGGCCCAGGCACCGTCGCAGCCACGGCCGCCCCACCAGCCGCAGCACCCGGACCAGGCAGGGCACCCCGGCCAGCAGCCGCAGCCCGCCTACGCCCAGCAGCAGGCCCCGCAGGCGCAGGGAACGCAGCAGTCCCAGCAGACGCAGGCCCTCCCGCACACACAGCAGACACAGCACGCACAGCAGCCGTTCGCGCCCCAGCAGTCGCACCAGCCGCCGCCGCAGGGCCCGTACGAGCCGTCGCGGCAGCCCCAGCAACCCCACCAGCCGCAGCAGCCCCCGTACGCCGCCTCACCCCCGCCGCCCCGGCCCGAGGCAGCCCCGCCCATGGGCCCGCCCGCGGGTGCGGCGGCGCCCGGAGCCGAACCCGCCGGACAGCCCGTAGGACAGCCGGGCGGCGGCCCTGCGGGGCCTGCGGGGCCCGCAGGCCCCGACGCGGCCCCGGCCGCTCCGCCCTCGTCCGACGGGGGCGGAGGAGGCGGTGGAGGCGGCGGCCTCCTGAAGTCCAGCGCCATAATGGCCGCGGGCACGATGGTGTCCCGCCTGACCGGCTTCGTACGGTCGGCGATGATCGTCGCCGCGCTCGGCGCAGCCGTCCTCGGTGACACCTACCAGCTCGCCATCACCGTGCCGACCATGATCTACGTGCTCACGGTCGGCGGCGGCCTCAACTCGGTCTTCGTCCCGCAGCTCGTGCGCGCCATGAAGGACGACGAGGACGGTGGCGAGGCGTACGCGAACCGGCTGCTGACCCTCGTGGCCGTGCTCCTCGGCGTCCTCACCGTGCTGGCCGTCCTCGCGGCGCCACTGCTGGTCAAGCTGATGTCGGTCAAGATCGCCGACAACCCGCAGGCGAACGAGGTCGCGGTCTCCTTCGTCCGCTACTGCCTGCCCACGATCTTCTTCATGGGCATCCACGTGGTGATGGGCCAGATCCTCAACGCGCGCGGGCGCTTCGGCGCCATGATGTGGACGCCGGTCCTCAACAACATCGTGATCATGTCGACGATCGGCATGTTCCTCTGGGTCTACGGCACCGCCGCCACCTCCCAGATGACCGTCGACTCCATCCCGCCCGAGGCCGTGCGCCTGCTGGGCGTCGGCACCCTGCTCGGGCTCGTCGTGCAGGCCCTCGCGATGGTCCCGTACCTGCGGGCCGCGGGCTTCAAGGTCCGGCCGCGCTTCGACTGGCGCGGGCACGGCCTCGGCAAGGCGGCCAAGCTCGCCAAGTGGACGATCCTCTTCGTCCTCGCCAACCAGGCCGGCGTCCTCGTCGTCTCCCAGCTCTCCACCTGGGCGGGCGAGACCGCCTCCCAGGACGGCCACTCCGGAGCGGGCTACATCGCCTACTCCCAGGCCCAGCTCATCTGGAACATGCCGCAGGCGATCATCACCGTCTCGGTGATGGCGGCCCTGCTCCCCCGCCTCTCCCGCGCCGCCGACGACGGCGACACCGGCGCCGTCCGCGACGACATCTCGCACGGCCTGCGCAACTCCGCCGTCGCCATCGTGCCCATCGCCTTCGGCTTCATCGCCCTCGGCATCCCGATGTGCACCATGATCTACGGCTCCTCCGGCCTCGACGCCGCCCGTTCCATGGGCTACACGCTGATGGCCTTCGGCATCGGGCTCATCCCCTTCTCCGTGCAGTACGTGGTCCTGCGCGCCTTCTACGCGTACGAGGACACCCGCACCCCCTTCTTCAACACGGTCATCGTCGCCGCCGTGAACGCCGTCGCGTCCGCCGCGTGCTTCCTCGTGCTGCCCGCGCGCTGGGCCGTCGTCGGCATGGCGGCCTCCTACGGCCTCGCCTACGTCATCGGGGTCGGGGTCGCCTGGCGCAGGCTGCGCAGGCGTCTGGGCGGGGATCTGGACGGCTCGCGCGTGCTGCGTACGTACATCCGCCTGGCGGGCGCCAGCGTCCCGGCGACCCTCGTCGCGGGCGCCGTGGTCTACGGAATCACCCAGGGCCTGGGCAGCGGCGTGCTCGGCTCGGTGACCTCCGTGCTCGCGGGAGGGATCGCATTGGGCGTCGTCTTCGTCCTAGCGGCGAAGCGGATGCGCATCGAGGAGATGACGGCGATGGTCGGTATGGTGCGCGCCCGGCTCGGACGGTAGTACGGAGCACCGGGTACAACCATCGACGGCCACCGTGTGTCGTGCATAGCGGCGGACTGTGGGCACAATTGTTTCCGGCTGTTTCGAAGAGTGGCTGCAACGAATGGGGAGGCAGGAACGACGGTGGCGGAACGGAGCACGGCTGCCGTCGACGTGGCCGAGACGAGCGGCGAGGATACGCCGCCGACCGCCCAAGGGGCCGGGGTCACGACCGACGGAGCGACGGACAGGCACAGCGGCGGCACCACGACCGCCGCTGATGCCCAGCACACCGGCACCAGCGGCACGGCCACCTCGGAGAGAGACGGCGACGAGGCATCCCCCGAGAGCGAGGACACAAAAGCGGACACCACCTCCGACACCACAGCCGAGGAAGCGCCCGACTCCCCCGACGAGGCCAACGGCACAGCCGTGCAGGACCCGTCCCCCGACGCGAAACCGGACGCCGAGGCGGAAGCGCCCGAGGACAAGTCCAAGTCCAAGGCCAAGGACGAAAACAGCGGCGACAAGGCCAAGGGCACCGTCACGAGCCCTGCCAAGAGCACCGCCAAGAGCACCGCCAAGGACAAGTCCAAGGCCCAGGCCAAGACCGCGTCCTCCGACGGCAACAAGTCCGACGGCAGCAAGAAGGCCACTAAGGCCGCTGCCGAGCGCGCCGAGGCCACCTCCCCGACGCCCGAACCACCGGAGCTGCACAGCGGCCACAAGCTGGCCCGGCGCTACCGTCTGGAGGAGTGCGTCACCCGTCTGGACGGCTTCAGCAGCTGGCGTGCCGTCGACGAGAAGCTGCGCCGCGCCGTGGGTGTCCACCTCCTCCCCGCAGGGCACCCGCGCGCCCGCCGCGTCCTGTCAGCGGCCCGTTCCGCCGCCCTCCTGGGCGACCCGCGCTTCGTGCAGGTCCTGGACGCGGTCGAGGAGAGCGAACTCGTCTACGTGGTCCACGAGTGGCTGCCCGACGCCACCCCGCTGAGCGAGCTGCTCGCCGCGGGCCCGCTGGAGCCCCACGACGCCTACCAGCTCGTCAGCCAGCTCTCCCAGGCCCTCGCCGCCGCGCACCGTGAGGGGCTGGCCCATCTGCGGCTGACCCCGGCCACCGTGCTGCGCACCGGCACCGGCCAGTACCGCGTACGGGGGCTCGCCGTGAACGCGGCGCTGCGCGGCATCACCAGCGAGACCCCGCAACGCGCTGACACCGAGGCGATCGGTGCCCTCCTGTACGCGGCGCTCACCCAGCGCTGGCCGTACGAGGAGGACGCGTACGGCCTCACCGGCGTCGGCACCCTCGCCAAGGGCACCCTCGTCGCACCCGACCAGGTGCGCGCCGGGGTGCACCGCGGCCTCTCCCAGCTCGCCATGCGCGCGCTCGTCAACGAGGGCGCCACCGCGTCCAGCCAGGAGCAGCCCTGCGCGACGCCGGAGGAACTGGCCAAGGCGGTCACCACGCTGCCGCGCATCCGCCCGCCGGAGCCCTCCTTCACCACGCCACCGCCCTACCAGCGCACCACCTACCAGCAGGGTGCCTACGGCGCGGGCGGCCCCGGCGCCACCAAGCCTCCGGGCGGCGCCGTACGCGCCGGTGCGGCGGAGCCCCCGGCCGCGCTTCCCGGGCGCACCGGGAAGGTGCTCAAGTGGGGTGTGTCCGCGCTGCTGATCGCGGCGCTGGGGCTGGGCAGCTGGCAGATCGCCGATGCTCTCCTCAAGGGCGATCCGCCCCCTTCGGACAAGCCCTCCCCGGTCCAGGCGCACGAGAAGGCCCCCACGGGCAAGTCCGTCAAGATCGTGGGCGCGAAGGACTTCGACCCGGAGAGCAGCGACGGGCAGGAGAACCCCGAGGACGTCGAGGACGCCATCGACGGCAAGCAGGAGACGTACTGGCTCACGAGCAAGTACTACGGACGGCCCAACTTCGGGAACCTCAAGTCCGGCGTCGGCCTCATCCTCGACCTCGGCAAGCTCCAGCAGGTCAGCTCGGTCAAGGTCGATTTCATGGGCAAGACCTCGGCCGACTTCCTCGCGGCCCCCAAGGAGACCACGGGGATGCCCACGTCCCTCGGCGCGTTCAGCAAGGTCGCCAGCGGCTCGGGGGAGCACCTCACCCTCAAGGCCAAGAAGCCGATCAAGACGCAGTACGTACTGGTCTGGCTCACGAAGCTCCCGCTTTCGGACGACGGCAACTACCGTGGCCGGGTCACGGAGATCGAGGTGCTGAGCTAGGGGCCCAGGGCCAGGGGCGACGGCACCGGTACCCCTGTGGCATCTGACGCTGACGCTGACACCGACGGAGGCGCGATGAGAGAAGGGGTCCGGCGGTGAGCGGTGACCGCGGCGACGAGGCGATACGCCGCCGCGAGGAACAGTCCGAAGCGACCGCCCCGGACGGCACCGAGCACGGCGAGTACGGCGAACACGGCGAACACAGCACCGAGGACGACGCACGCGCCACCCCCGAGGGCGGCGGCGGTTCACAGCCTCCGGGGGAGCCAGGGAGGCCGGGGAGCCAGGGGCGCGGCACGGCCGCCACGGAGCGCGCGGACGACCGCGAACTCCTCGCCCGCCACGTCGACGGCGATCCCGACGCCTTCGGCGAGATCGTCCGCAGACACCGTGACCGCCTCTGGGCGGTAGCGCTGCGCACCCTCGGGGACCGCGAGGAGGCGGCGGACGCCGTGCAGGACGCCCTCGTCTCCGCGTACCGCGCGGCGCACACCTTCCGCGGCCAGTCGGCCGTCACGACATGGCTGCACCGCATCACCGTCAACGCCTGTCTGGACCGCGCGCGCAAGGCGGCCTCCCGCCGCACCGCGCTCACCGACGACACGGAGCGCCTGGAACAGCTCCTGGAACCGCACGAGTCGGCCGCGGTGCCCGCCGAGCGCCAGGACCTCCACAGAGAGCTGATCGCCGCGCTGTCCGAGCTTCCGGCCGAGCAGCGCGCGGCGCTCGTCCTCGTGGACATGCAGGGGTATCCGGTCGCGGAAGCGGCCCAGGTCCTCGACGTCGCCGTGGGCACCGTCAAGAGCCGCTGCGCCAGAGGCCGCGCCCGGCTCCTTCCCCTGCTCACCCACCTACGCCCGAACGGGCCCGAGGGGGATAACTCGCCGCCCGGCGGGGGAAGGAACCGGACCCAGGGGACATCCGTCCCACCGCCGAGAGGCATCGCAGGATCGCCCGGAGCCGTGAAGGGAGGTGGAGGACAGACATGACATCCGCTCCTTTCGCGTCCGGCGCTTCCGGTACCGACGAACACCCGGAAGTCGCCGAGATCTCCGCGCTCACCGAGGGGCTGCTCCCCCCTGACCGCTCGACCCACGTACAGGCTCACCTCGTGGACTGCGAGCTGTGCGCGGACGTACAGGCGTCGCTCCACGAGATCCGCGACGTGCTCGGCACCCTGCCGGGCCCGGTGCGGATGCCCGCCGACGTGGCGGGCCGGATCGACGCGGCCCTCGCGGCCGAGGCGCTGCTCGACTCGACGCCGCCGTCGCCGAACAGCGCTGTTTCACGTGAAACAGGAACAGAGACCAGGGCCGAGCCGGACGCCCCCGTCTCCGTTTCACGTGAAACATCGGATGCGACGGATGCATCGCATGCGCGTGAAACGGCGGACCGCCACCCCGTAAGCGCCTCCACCGGTCACTCCGCCGACCGCCCCGCAGGGCACTCCGGCGGCTCGACAGGACCGGGGCGCCGCGACGGCTCCCGCGGACCCCAGCGGCGCCGCCGCTGGCGCACCACCCTCGTCGCCGCTGTGGGCGTCGTCGGCGTGCTCGGGATCGGCGGGCTGGTCGTCCAGTCGCTCGACTCGTCAGGCCAGGGTGCCTCCACCGCGTCCAATGAGGGCAGCACGGACGCGAGGACCACGGCCGGTGCCGAGGACCAGGCGCTGAAGCAGCACGTGCAGACCCTGCTCGCGGAGAAGAGCCCGGCCGCCGAGTCAGCACCGGAGATCGACACCAAGCAGAGCCCCGCCACCCCGGACACCGGCGACAGCCCGATGACGGGCACCTCGGTCACCGTCCCCTCCTGTGTGCGCGAGGGCATCGCCCGCGTACGGGACACGGACGCGTCGACGTCCGAGACCCCGCTCGCCGTCGACGAGGACGCCCGCTACAAGAAGGCCACCGGCTATCTCGTCGTCCTCCCCCACGCGGGTGGCGACGCTCGCAAGGTGGACGCGTATCTCGTGGACGCCTCGTGCGTCAGCGGCGAGGCGACGGGACCCGGCGAGGTCCTGGTCCAGCGGACCTACCCGAAGAGCTGAACCCGCACCGCCCCCGCCCGACCGGCAGACCGCTGCCGTCGTGGCGCGGAGCGGGAATGTCTGCCCCTTAGGATCCGTTGGGTGGGGTGAACGCTTCATGCAGAAGCCCCCGGAACGCAGTCGGCAGACAAGGAAGGCTCCCGTGAGCGACGTCCGTAACGTGATCATCATCGGTTCGGGGCCTGCGGGCTACACCGCCGCGCTCTACACCGCCCGCGCGTCGCTGAAGCCGCTGGTCTTCGAGGGCTCCGTCACCGCTGGTGGCGCGCTCATGAACACCACCGAGGTGGAGAACTACCCGGGCTTCCAGGACGGCATCATGGGCCCGGAGCTGATGGACCAGATGCGCGCCCAGGCCGAGCGCTTCGGCGCCGAGCTGATCCCCGACGACGTGACAGGCGTCGATCTCTCCGGCCCGATCAAGACCGTAACGGACGGCGCGGGGAACGTGCACCGCGCCAAGACCGTGATCGTCTCCACCGGCTCCCAGCACCGCAAGCTCGGCCTGCCCCGCGAGGACGAACTCTCCGGGCGTGGCGTCTCCTACTGCGCCACGTGTGACGGCTTCTTCTTCCGCGAGCAGGACATCGCCGTCATCGGCGGCGGCGACACCGCCATGGAAGAGGCCACCTTCCTCTCGCGGTTCGCCAAGTCCGTGACGATCGTGCACCGCCGTGACACCCTGCGCGCCTCCAAGGCGATGCAGGAGCGCGCCTTCGCCGACCCGAAGATCTCCTTCGCGTGGAACAGCGAGGTCGCCGAGATCCACGAGAAGGACACCAAGCTCTCGGGGCTGACCCTCCGCGACACCGAGACCGGTGAGACCCGCGAACTTCCCGTCACGGGCCTGTTCGTCGCCATCGGCCACGACCCCCGCGTGGAGCTGTTCACGGGCGTGCTCGACTTCGACGAGGAGGGCTACGTCAAGGTGGACGCCCCCTCCACCCGCACGAACGTCCCGGGCGTCTTCGCCGCCGGCGACGTCGTCGACCACACCTACCGTCAGGCCATCACCGCCGCGGGCACCGGCTGCTCCGCCGCCCTCGACGCCGAGCGCTATCTCGCCGCCCTCATCGACGGCGAGAAGACGCCCGAGCCCGAGAAGGCCGAGGAAGCCGCCGAAGAAGCCGCGGCAGCGGTCTGAGCCAGCGCCACACTTTCGCCTACGCCCTCGCACGCATCACACAGGAAAAAGAGGAGAGCCACCATGGCCGGTGACACCGTGACCGCGACCGACGCCGACTTCGAGGAGGTCGTGCTCAAGAGCGACAAGCCCGTCCTCGTCGACTTCTGGGCGGCCTGGTGCGGCCCGTGCCGTCAGATCGCCCCGTCCCTCGAGGCCATCGCCTCGGAGCACAGCGACAAGCTGACCGTCGTGAAGCTCAACATCGACGAGAACCCGGCTGTCGCCGCCAAGTACGGCATCATGTCGATCCCGACGATGAACGTCTACCAGGGCGGCGAGGTCGTCAAGACCATCGTCGGCGCCAAGCCGAAGGCCGCCATCGAGAAGGACCTGTCCGAGTTCATCGGCTGACGCCTTCCTCGTTTCACGTGAAACGGGCCCACTCTCTCCGGAGAGCGGGCCCGTTCGCGTAGCAGCGCCGAACGTGATCTCACAGGGGCCGCAGCGCGGGCTCCTTCTGGACCGCTCCGAGCAGTTGGTCCAGCGCCCGCTCGACGTCCTCGCGCCACGAGACCGTCGAGCGCAGCTCCAGCCGCAGCCGGGGGTAGGCGTGGTGCGGGCGGACGGTCTTGAAGCCCACCGCGAGAAGATGCTCTGCCGGGAGCACACACGCGGGCTCCTTCCAGCGCGCGTCCCCGAACGCCTCGATCGCCTTGAAGCCGCGCCGCAGCACATCCTTGGCCACCGTCTGCACCATGACCCGGCCCAGCCCCTGCCCCTGGAAGGACGGCTTCAGCCAGGCGGTCATGAGCTGCACCGCGTCCGGCGAGACGGGGCTCGTGGGGAAGGCGAAGGAGCGGGGCACATAGGCCGGGGGCGCGTAGAGGACGTAGCCGACAGGCTCCTCGTCCACATAGACGACGCGTCCGCAGGAGCCCCACTCCAGCAGCACCGCCGAGATCCAGGCTTCCTTCTCCAGCTCGGGCTGCCCCGTCTTCGCCGCCGCCTCACCGCTGACCGGGTCCAGCTCCCAGAACACACAAGCGCGACAGCGCTTCGGAAGGTCCGGAAGGTTGTCCAGCGTAAGCGGAACGAGCTGTCGCCCCATGGATCCATCGTATCCATGGGGCGACAGCTCTAAAGGTTCTTCGTATGCCTTCTTGTCCCTCCGGCCCTCTTCGGGCGCTCCGGGCGCTCCGGGCCTTACGGCTCCTCGGTGCCCTCGGAGTCCTCCTCCTCAGCCTCTTCCGAGAGCTTCTTCTCCAGCACCCGGCCCTCGCCCGGCGCGAGCTGGCCGAGGATGCGCTCCAGATCGTCTATCGAGGCGAACTCGACGACGATCTTGCCCTTCTTCTGCCCCAGGTCCACCTTCACCCGGGTCTCGAAGCGGTCCGAGAGCCGCCCGGCGAGATGGTCCAGCGCGGGGGAGACCCGCTTGCCCGCGCGCGGCCCCTTGGGCTTCGCGGTGCTCGACGGCTTGGAGCCCATCATCGTGACGATCTCCTCGACCGCCCGCACCGAGAGCCCCTCGGCCACGATCCGGTGAGCCAGCTTGTCCTGCTGCTCACCGTCGTCCACCGACAGCAGCGCCCGCGCGTGCCCCGCCGAGAGCACGCCGGCGGCCACCCGGCGCTGGACCGACGGCGAGAGCCGCAACAGCCGCAGCGTGTTGGAGACCTGGGGACGCGAGCGTCCGATGCGGTCCGCGAGCTGGTCGTGGGTGCAGTTGAAGTCCTTCAGGAGCTGGTCGTAGGCCGCGGCCTCCTCCAGCGGGTTGAGCTGCGCCCTGTGCAGGTTCTCCAGGAGCGCGTCCAGGAGGAGCTTCTCGTCGTCGGTGTCCCTGACGATCGCGGGAATGCGCTCCAGGCCCGCCTCACGGCAGGCCCGCCAGCGGCGCTCGCCCATGATCAGCTCGTAGCGCTCCGGCGCCAGCTGCCGTACGACGACGGGCTGGAGCAGGCCGACCTCCTTGATGGAGGTGACCAGCTCCGCGAGCGCGTCCTCGTCGAAGACCTCGCGCGGCTGCCGGGGGTTCGGCGTGATCGCCTCGAGCGGCACCTCGGCGAAGTGCGCGCCCGCTGCCGTCGCCTCATCCCCGTGGGTCACCGCGTCATCCGGCTCGGAAGGCTGCTGTGTTTCACGTGGAACGTCGTCCCTGCTGCCGCTGTCGGGAAGAGAGGTGACCTTCGCCGCCGCCACCCCGCGTTCCGGCGTCAGCACCGGAACCGAGGTGGGGGAGGTGGCACCGTTCGCCCCCACCGTCGGGGCCTCTTGCTGGCCGCCCCCGTCACCGGCCTTGGGCGCTGCGGGCCCGGGCGCTGCTGGGATCAGCGCGCCGAGCCCACGGCCCAACCCCCTACGTCGATCACTCACTGGGTACCCTCCGCCACGCTGCTGTGCTGATGTTGCTGTAGTGCCTGCGGCGACTGCTCAAGCTGCTGCCCGTTGGGGTCCCGCAGTGCGATCTCGCGGGCCGCCTCCAGGTAGGAGAGCGAACCGCTCGAACCTGGATCGTAGGTCAGGACCGTCTGCCCGTAGCTGGGAGCCTCGGAGATACGGACCGACCGAGGGATGTTGGTCCGCAGCACCTCCTTGCCGAAGTGGCTGCGCACCTCCTCCGCGACCTGGGACGCCAGCCTGGTGCGGCCGTCGTACATGGTGAGGATGATCGTCGAGACATGGAGATCGGGGTTGAGATGCCCCTTCACCAGATCGACGTTCCTCAGCAACTGCCCGAGCCCCTCCAGCGCGTAGTACTCGCACTGGATCGGGATGACCACCTCGGCGCCGGCGACCAGCGCGTTGACGGTCAGCAGCCCCAGGGAGGGCGGGCAGTCGATGAGGATGTAGTCCAGCGGCTGCTCGTACGCCTCGATCGCACGCTGGAGACGGCTCTCCCGCGCCACCAGGGACACCAGCTCGATCTCCGCACCGGCGAGATCGATCGTGGCGGGGGCGCAGAAGAGACCCTCCACATCCGGCACCGGCTGGACGCAGTCGGAGAGCGGCTTGCTCTCGACCAGAACGTCGTAGATCGACGGCACCTCGGCGTGGTGGTCGATCCCCAGTGCCGTCGACGCATTGCCCTGGGGGTCGAGGTCGACGACCAGGACCCGGGCACCGTGCAGGGCCAGCGAGGCGGCGAGGTTGACCGTGGTGGTGGTCTTCCCGACGCCGCCCTTCTGGTTGGCGACGATCATCACCCGTGTCCGCTCCGGCCGGGGGAGACCCTCACCTGCACGATTCATCGCCTCGACCGCCTGCTGGGCAGCGCGGCCGATCGGCGTGTCGTCCATCGGGGGCGGTGTTTCACGTGAAACATCCACCGATTCTGAACGGGGACCGGGGACCGGATCGGCCATCGGTCCCGCGATGTTGGCGTCGGACCGCAAGGGTTCACTCTCCTCGACATCAGGCTCGCTATGCACAGAGCCTGCCATGCTTTCGGTGTCGCGAACCAGCGAGCCCCGCTCTGTTGTGGATGAATCCACCCCAGAACGGGGCTCATGCGGCGGCTTCCTGTCGCGCGACCCTGCGGCGGCGCGACCGCGGCTGATGATTCCTTGCAGAAGTGAGCGGTGTTTCACGTGAAACACGATGCACGCGCACACGCCACGCTCTGCTGCGACACTCCGCTTCGCGTAGTTTTAAGCGCTTTTATGGAGTAAGCGTCTCCCGGGGCAGAGGGCGGGACGGCTCATGCCGCCCGCCACTCGCCACTCGACTCAACGGCGGCGTCGACCGCCACGGGCCGCCCGGCCCGACCGCGCTGTCTTCTGCGCCTTGGCCCGCTTGGCCGCGAAGCGCACCCCTCCGGGGCTCTCCCCGACCTCGGCCCGTACGACCGTCGAGAGCGGGTCCACGACCCCCTCGCCGACCTGGACGACCGACGTCTCCACGACCCCGAGCTTGTGCAGCGCGGCACGCGCGCCCTTCAGCTCCTCCTCGGCCGTGTCGCCCTTGATCGCCAGCATCTCCCCGTAAGGACGCAGCAGCGGCACGCCCCAACCCGCCAGCCGGTCCAGCGGCGCCACAGCGCGCGCCGTGACCACGTGGACCGGGGGCAGCGTCCCCAGGACCTCCTCGGCCCTGCCCCGCACCACGGTGACGTGGTCCAGGCCCAGCAGCTCCACGACCTCCTGGAGGAAGGTCGTACGCCGCAGCAGGGGCTCCAGAAGCGTGATCTTGAGGTCCTCGCGTACGAGTGCCAGGGGAATCCCCGGCAGCCCAGCACCCGACCCGACATCGCAGACCGCCACCGACTCCGGGACGACCTCCGAGAGCACCGCGCAGTTCAGCAGGTGCCGCTCCCACAGCCGCGGCACCTCGCGCGGGCCGATCAGCCCGCGCCGTACGCCCGCGTCGGCGAGCAGCTCGCCGAAGCGCACCGCCTCCGGCAGGCGGTCACCGAAGACCTTCCGCGCCGCCTCGGGCGCGGGCGGAAGCTCCGCTGATTCCCCTGGCTGCTCCGTCACGGCAGCACGACCACGCAGCGCTGCGGCTCCTCGCCCTCGGACTCGCTGCGCAGGCCCGCGGCCTTGATCGCGTCGTGGACGACCTTGCGCTCGAAGGGCGTCATCGGCTTGAGCTTCACCGGCTCGCCGCTGCCCTTGGCCTCCTCGGCCGCCTTGGCGCCCAGCTCGGCCAGCTCCTCGCGCTTACGGGCCCGGAAGCCCGCGATGTCGAGCATCAGACGGCTGCGGTCGCCGGTCTCGCGGTGCACGGCGAGCCGCGTCAGCTCCTGGAGCGCCTCCAGGACCTCGCCGTCCCGGCCCACCAGCTTCTGGAGGTCACGCGTCGCGTCGTCGCTGATGATCGATACGGCGGCGCGGTCGGCCTCGACATCCATGTCGATGTCGCCGTCCAGGTCGGCGATGTCGAGGAGCCCCTCCAGGTAGTCGGCAGCGATCTCGCCCTCCTGCTCGAGGCGGGTGAGCGTGTCGGTGCCCTCATCAGGGGCCACCTCTGCCGACGGCGTGGGAACAGTCGTGTCCGTCACGGCATGGACTCCTTCTTGCTACTTCTTCGACGGGTGCTTGGGACGCTGCGGGCCGCCCTTGCGCTGCTGCCCGGACTTCTTCTGGCCGGACTTCTGCCCGGACTTCTGGCCCGACTTCTGCGAGGGCTTCTTGCCCTGCTGACCGCTCCCCTGGCCGGAGGAGGTGCCGCCGCCGGAGGCCGACGAGTCGTCGTCGCTCTTGTCCAGGGACGTCTTCGCCACGCTGTCCTGGGGCTCAGCGGTACGGTCCGCCGCCGTACCGCCCGCGGCGGTGCCGGTCTGACGCTGCGACTTCGTCTGGCGCTTCGGCTGCTGGCGCTTGGCACGGGCCGCCTCGACGGCCTCGCGCGCCTCGACCTCCTTGGGGTCCTCCTTGATCTTGCCCGCCGCGATCAGCTTCTCCTGACGCTGCTTGTAGGCGAGGGAGCCCGGGGTCGGGTTGCGCTTGATCACGTACATCTGCTGCCCGAGGGTCCACACGTTGGTGGTCAGCCAGTAGACGAGGACACCGACGGGGAAGTTGATGCCGAAGACGGCGAACATGATGGGGAAGACGTACATCAGCATCTTCTGCTGCTGCATGAACGGCGTCTTCACCGTGAGGTCGACGTTCTTCGTCATGAGCTGGCGCTGCGTGTAGAACTGCGAGGCCGACATCAGGACGATCATGATGATCGTGATGACGCGGATGTCGGTCAGCGAGGCGTGCAGCTCGGCGGCCTTGTCCGCGCTGTCCATGAACTTCGCGGCGATCGGGGCGCCGAAGATCTGCGCGTTACGCGCGCTGTCCACCTGGTCGGCGGTGAGCACGCCGACCGGGCTGTTGCGCGAGATGTGGTTGAGCACCTGGAAGAGGGCGATGAAGAAGGGCGACTGCGCGAGGATCGGCAGGCAGCTGGAGAGCGGGTTGGTGCCCGTCTCCTTGTACAGCTTCATCATCTCTTCGGACTGACGCTGCTTGTCGCTCTTGTAGCGCTCCTGGATCGCCTTCATCTTCGGCTGGAGCGCCTGCATGTTCCGCGTCGACTTGATCTGCTTGACGAAGAGCGGGATCAGGCAGATCCGGATCAGCACGACCAGGAAGAAGATGGACAGACCCCAGGCCCAGCCCCCGTCCTCGTCGAAGACCAGGCTGAACAGCGAGTGGAACTGGACGATGATCCAGGACACAGCGTAATAAAGAGGACTCAGGATCGTGTCCACGAATCAGGCTCCTTGGGCGTTGGACTGGGTCCGGTGCTGCTGCCAGCGGGAGCGGATCCGCTGGTGCCATACCGGGTGCTTCCGGGCGGGGACATGGTCGACGCCACCTGGCGACCAGGGATTGCAGCGCAGGATGCGCCAGGCCGTCAGTGCCGTCCCTTTCACGGCGCCGTGCTGGTGGATGGCCGTGTAGCCGTAATGCGAGCACGACGGGTAGTACCGGCACACCGGCCCGAGCATCGGACTGATGGTCCACTGGTACAGCTTGATCAACCACAGCAGCGGGTACTTCATCGCGAAGGCCCTCCAAGCAGCCGCTGCAACGCGGTGTCCAGGTCGCGGGCCAGTTCATCATGGCCCGCCGCGCCCGCACCGGGCAGCGCCCTTACGACCACCAGGCTACCTGCGGGCAGGAGAGCCAGTCGGTCACGCATCAGATGACGCAGCCGCCGCTTCACGAGATTGCGGACGACCGCGTTGCCTATGGCCTTGCTCACGACAAAACCCGCACGGGCCGGGGGATCGTCTCCCCCCGCCGCGTGCGGGTCCCTGTCGCTTTGGCCGCGGAGGTGGACGACGAGGAGCGGGCGACCGGCCCTGCGCCCTCGGCGTACCGCGGCTGCGAAGTCCTCGCGCCGCCTCAGCCGGTTCTCGGTAGGCAGCACGTCATGGACCTGTGGTCAGGCTTCAGGCCGACAGACGGGCGCGACCCTTGCTGCGGCGGTTCGCCACGATGGCGCGGCCGGCGCGGGTCCGCATGCGCAGCCGGAAGCCGTGGGTCTTCGCGCGGCGGCGGTTGTTCGGCTGGAAGGTGCGCTTGCTCACTCGGGGGCTCCAGGAATGCTTCGTGTCACGTGATCGCCACGCGACAGGCTTGTGGGGCGTCGACAGGCTGTCACCGTGCGCCCACGAGTAGCTCGCAACGCCCGAGTGTGAACCGCTTCGTGATCCTCGAAGACTCGAAGAAGAGAGACTCGGGAATCTTTGCCCATCGGAGGCAGGCGGCAGCAGCCGTCGACAACTCGACCTGGTTACGGTACGCGCGGCTACGCCATCCGGTCAAACCGGAGCCGCCCGGGGTCACCCGCTACTGCACTCGTGCACAGCCTGTGGACAACGACTTGAATGGTGCACGTCGGCCTGACTACCGTGGCTGAACTTCCCATCCCTCCCGACCGTCCCGAGAACCACACATTCGTGGGATCTGGTCGACTTCAGCGAAGATCCCCCCACCAAGCGAGTGAGAGAGCGTGCCCGTGGCTGACCTACCTGCCGATCTTGCCGCAGTGTGGCCGCGCGTGCTGGAACAGCTCCTCTCGGAGGGCCAGGGGGTAGAGGCGAAGGACCAGCGCTGGCTCCAGGACTGCCAGCCCCTGGTGCTGGTCTCCGGGACGGCGCTGCTCGGCGTGCCCAACGAATACGCGAAGGGCGTCCTGGAAGGGCGTCTCTCGCCCATGATCAGCGAGGCGCTCAGCCGCGAGTGCCAGCAGCCCATCCGGCTGGCGATCACCGTCACGGGCCCGGCCCCCGAGCCCGGCCCCGCGCCCCCCGCGCCCACCCCTTCCGTACCGCAGCAGCACACCCCTGGCCCCCGCGACGGCGGATACGAGGGAGGAGGGGGAGGGGGATACGACGGCGGGTACGACGGCTACGAGAACCGCGACATCCCCGCGGCTCGCCCCGCCTACCCCGACTACCCGCAGGCACCCCAGCCCCAGGGGCCCCCTCCGCAGCACACTCCGCACACCCAGCAGGGCAACTGGCAGCAGCACCCGCGCGACGCCTGGCCCCCGCAGCACCAGCCGCACCGGCAGCAGCACCAGGGCCAGTACGACCAGGGGCAGTACGAGCAGCACCAGCAACAGCAGTACGAGCAGCAGTACGAGAGGCCACAGCCCTCCTACGACACGTACGAAGCGCAGCAGGGCCGTTCCCAGCAGCACGCCCCGCAGCATCAGCAGCACCAGGCCCAGCACCAGCAGCCTCAGCACCAGCAGCGCCAGGTGCCGCCGCAGGGCCAGCCGCCCGCGCCCCGCTACGACGGCCCCTCCCAGCTCCCCGCGCCGAGCGGAGCGCCGGGACCCCTCGCCGCGCAGCCCGCGCCCGCGACGGGTCCCGGCGAGCCCACCGCACGGCTGAACCCGAAGTACCTCTTCGACACCTTCGTCATCGGCGCCTCCAACCGCTTCGCGCACGCCGCGGCCGTCGCCGTCGCGGAGGCGCCCGCCAAGGCGTACAACCCGCTGTTCATCTACGGCGAGTCGGGGCTCGGCAAGACGCACCTGCTGCACGCCATCGGGCACTACGCGCGCAGCCTCTACCCGGGGACGCGGGTGCGCTACGTCAGCTCGGAGGAGTTCACCAACGAGTTCATCAACTCCATCCGCGACGGCAAGGCGGACACCTTCCGCAAGCGCTACCGCGACATGGACATCCTGCTCGTCGACGACGTCCAGTTCCTGGCGGACAAGGAGTCGACGCAGGAGGAGTTCTTCCACACCTTCAACACGCTCCACAACGCGAACAAGCAGATCGTGCTCTCCAGCGACCGGCCGCCCAAGGCGCTGGTGACGCTGGAGGACCGGCTGCGGAACCGGTTCGAGTGGGGCCTCATCACCGACGTCCAGCCGCCGGAGCTGGAGACGCGCATCGCGATCCTCCGTAAGAAGGCGGTGCAGGAACAGCTCAACGCACCGCCCGAGGTCCTGGAGTTCATCGCCTCGCGCATCTCGCGCAACATCCGCGAGCTGGAGGGCGCGCTCATCCGCGTCACGGCCTTCGCGTCGCTGAACCGGCAGCCGGTCGATCTCGGCCTGACGGAGATCGTGCTCAAGGACCTGATCCCCGGCGGCGAGGACGCCACCCCGGAGATCACGGCCACCGACATCATGGCGGCCACGGCCGACTACTTCGGGCTGACGGTGGACGACCTGTGCGGCTCCTCGCGCAGCCGCGTCCTGGTGACCGCGCGGCAGATCGCCATGTATCTGTGCCGCGAGCTGACGGACCTCTCGCTGCCGAAGATCGGCGGCCAGTTCGGCGGCCGGGACCACACGACGGTGATGCACGCGGACCGCAAGATCCGCGCCCTCATGGCCGAGCGCCGCTCCATCTACAACCAGGTCACCGAGCTGACCAACCGCATCAAGAACGGCTGACCGCACCGGACATCACGTCGCTGCCCCTCGCTGCCCCGAACGCGGGCGGCCCGGGGCAGCGAGGCAGCGGACGCCGGTCAGTGGTGACGCTTCGCGGGCGCCGCCGGGCCCCCGTACCGGGGAGCGCCGACGCCGTACGCGGGCCGCTCGTGGCTGCCTTGCCCGTGACCTCCGGACCGCCCCTGGCCTCCGGTGCCGTGCCCCGGCCCCGGCCGGCCCGGCGGGGCGTAAGGGGCGCGGGCCGACGCCGTGGCCTCCCGGTGCCCTCCGGGCATGAACGACATCGCCTGCGCGATATCGAACCTGTCGTCGCGCGCTCCCGGCCGCGAGCCGGAATCCTGTCGCTCTCGCCCTCGCCCGAGCAGCCCCTCGAACTGCCGCCGGACCGCCTCGTCCTGGTCCGCGCTTTCCTGAGCGCGTCGCTCCCGTTCCCGGCGGCCGTACGGCACTTCGTGCGCGCGGGCACCGGCCCGCGAGTGCTCCACCGGCGCCACCGACGACGCCTGGGCCAGGGCCGCGCGCTGGTAGTTCTCCGCGTGCGCGGCGTGCTCGGCGGCGGTCACCCACGCCTCGGGCCGCTGTGCCCTGCGCCGGGCCCTTCGCTCTTCCCTGAGCCTTTCCCTTTCATGATCCATATCTGGATGGGACGCGCTCACGCCGCCGGAAGTTCACGGCCAACGGCTCACGGCGCCTTCGCTGTTCGAATCCACAGGCTCTGGAGCCCGAGGTCCACAGATCCTCGCCGAAACGGGCGTCCACACCCTGGGGAACCCGTAAGTTGTCCCAGCGGCGTCCACAACCGGACCACTCGGCAAGCTGTTTGCCGAGGTCAGGTGCCTGTGTACTTGTGCGCAACCGTTGTCCACAGGCTGTGGAACGAAAACCGGGCCGCGAACCGGGCTCCGACTTGTCCACCGCCCGCCCACAGGCTGGGGCTTCTTGTCCCCAGCTTCTGCAAGCTTCTCCACAGCGCTGTCCACTGTTCGGCAACACAACGCGCCCACTCACTGATCCGAGTGAAAGCGGTCACACTGAGGGCCTGGATTGGGCTGTGGGAAAGGTGGGTAAAACTGTGGGCGCCGCTGTGGGGAAGTCCGGTCCGCCTGTGCATCGGGTGTGGGTAACTTTCCGGCGTCCACAGGACCCCCCGTTCCCTCCACCGCTCCGCCCACAGGGCCGGTGGACAAAATTCCGGGTCTGACCTGCGGAAACGCGGTTATCCACGGTTTCCACAACCCCTACTACTACGACCACAGAGTTAGACAGGGAACTTCGCTTCGAAGTGGGGGCTGTGCACAACTCGGGCCGACGGCTTCCTACCCCGTCGGCAACGACTTGACCCACACCCGCACCGACTGTCAGCGACGTGCGTCAGACTGGTCCCCGGCAACGAGCCGACGACGACAGGCCAGCAGGGCGAGCAGCCAGCAACAGCAGGAGGCGGCTGAAGGTGAAGATCCGGGTAGAGCGCGATGTTCTCGCGGAGGCGGTGGCCTGGGCGGCGAAAAGCCTTCCCGCCCGTCCGCCGGTGCCCGTCCTCGCGGGCCTTCTGCTCAAGGCGGAGGAGGGCTCGCTGAGCCTCTCCGGCTTCGACTACGAGGTATCGGCCCGCGTCTCGGTGGACGCCGAGGTGGACGAGGAGGGCACGGTTCTCGTGTCCGGGCGGCTGCTGGCGGACATCTGCCGTGCGCTGCCCAACCGGCCGGTGGAGATCTCCACCGACGGTGTGCGGGTGACCGTGGTCTGCGGTTCCTCGCGATTCACACTCCACACACTCCCTGTGGAGGAGTACCCGGCGCTGCCGGAGATGCCCAACGCGACGGGCACGGTCCCCGGCGAGGTCTTCGCCTCGGCCGTCTCGCAGGTGGCCATCGCGGCGGGCCGTGACGACACGCTGCCGGTGCTCACCGGTGTGCGGATCGAGATCGAGGGCGACACGGTCACCCTGGCCTCCACCGACCGCTACCGCTTCGCGGTCCGCGAGTTCCTGTGGAAGCCGGAGACGCCGGACGCGTCCGCGGTCGCGCTGGTCCCGGCGAAGACGCTGCTGGACACGGCGAAGTCCCTCAGCGGCGGCGAGAGCGTCTCGCTGGCGCTGTCCGGGTCCGGCTCGGGCGAGGGCCTGATCGGCTTCGAGGGCGCGGGCCGGAGGACGACGACGCGGCTCCTGGAGGGCGACCTCCCGAAGTACCGCACGCTGTTCCCCACCGAGTTCAACTCGGTCGCGGTGATCGAGACCGCGCCGTTCGTCGAGGCCGTCAAGCGCGTGGCCCTGGTGGCGGAGCGCAACACCCCGGTCCGGCTGAGCTTCGAGCAGGGCGTGCTCACCCTGGAGGCCGGTTCCAGCGACGACGCACAGGCTGTGGAGCGCGTCGACGCCGATCTGGAGGGCGACGACATCTCGATCGCCTTCAACCCCGGCTTCCTCCTGGAGGGCCTCAGCGCGATCGACTCCCCTGTGGCGCAGCTCTCCTTCACGACGTCGACGAAGCCCGCGCTGCTGAGCGGCAAGCCCGCGAAGGACGCGGAGGCGGACGACGCGTACAAGTACCTGATCATGCCGGTGCGGCTGTCCGGCTGAGCCGGGCGTGAGAGGCGGACCACGGCGCTCCGGCTGGGAGCGCGAGGGTCGTCCCTCGCAAGGTCGCAGCATGCCGGTGCGGCTGTCCGGCTGAGCTGCGGTTCCGTCGGGTCGGGCGGGCCCTTCCTGGCCCCGACGGGCCTCGGATGAGCGGTGGGAGCCCACAGGTGTGCACGCACCTGTGGGCGTAGGCTCGGGCTCAGGTACGAATCGTGAAAGAAGGGGCACTGATGGAGCTCGGTCTCGTCGGTCTCGGCAAGATGGGCGGCAACATGCGCGAGCGCATCCGCCGCGGAGGCCACACGGTCATCGGCTATGACCGGAACCCGGACATTGCCGATGTCCACAGCCTCGGAGAGCTGGTGGACAAGCTCAAGGGGCCGCGTGTGGTCTGGGTCATGGTCCCGGCGGGTGACGCCACCCAGTCCACGGTCGACGAGCTGGCCGAGCTGCTCTCCCCCGGCGACATCGTCGTGGACGGCGGCAACTCGCGCTGGACGGACGACGAGAAGCACGCGAAGGAGCTGGCCGAGAAGGGCATCGGCTTCGTCGACTGCGGCGTCTCCGGCGGCGTCTGGGGCCTGGAGAACGGCTACGCGCTGATGTACGGCGGCGACGCCGAGCACGTCGCCAAGGTCCAGCCGGTCTTCGACGCACTCAAGCCCGAGGGCGAGTTCGGCTCCGTCCACGCGGGCAAGGTCGGCGCAGGGCACTTCGCGAAGATGGTCCACAACGGCATCGAGTACGCGATGATGCAGGCGTACGCCGAGGGCTGGGAGCTGCTGGAGGCGGCGGACTCGGTCACCGACGTGCGGGAGGTGTTCCGCTCCTGGCAGGAGGGGACCGTCATCCGCTCCTGGCTGCTCGATCTCGCCGTCAACGCGCTCGACGGCGACGAGCACCTCACCCAGCTCCGCGGCTACGCGGCGGACTCGGGCGAGGGCCGCTGGACGGTGGAGGCGGCGATCGACAACGCGGTGCCGCTGCCCGCGATCACCGCGTCGCTCTTCGCGCGCTTCTCCTCGCGGCAGGACGACTCGCCGCAGATGAAGATGATCGCCGCACTGCGCAACCAGTTCGGCGGCCACGCGGTCGAGAACACGAAGTAAGCGCGCAGCACTGGCGCGCGGCACACGCGCACAACGGGGCAGGAGGCCGGAGCGGACCGTGCACGTAACGCATCTTTCGCTGGCCGACTTCCGCTCGTACGCCCGGGCCGAGGTTCCCCTCGACCCGGGCGTCACCGCGTTCGTCGGCCCGAACGGCCAGGGCAAGACCAACCTCGTCGAGGCTGTCGGCTATCTCGCGTCGCTCGGCAGCCACCGGGTGTCCTCGGACGCGCCGCTGGTGCGGATGGGCGCCGAGCGGGCCGTCGTACGGGCGCAGGTGCGGCAGGGCGAGCGGCAGCAGCTGGTCGAGCTGGAGCTGAACCCCGGGCGCGCGAACCGGGCCAGGATCAACCGGTCCTCGCAGGTCAAGCCGCGTGACGTGCTGGGGATAGTGCGCACCGTGCTGTTCGCGCCCGAGGACCTGGCGCTGGTGAAGGGCGATCCGGGGGAACGCCGCAAGTTCCTCGACGAGCTGATCACCGCGCGCTCGCCCCGGATGGCCGGGGTCCGCTCGGACTACGAGCGGGTGCTCAAGCAGCGCAACACCCTGCTGAAGTCGGCCGCGATGGCGCGCCGGCACGGCGGCAAGGGCATGGACCTCTCGACGCTCGACGTGTGGGACCAGCATCTGGCACGCGTCGGTGCTGAGCTGCTGGCGCGGCGCCTGGAGCTGATCGGCACGCTCCAGCCGCTCGCTGACAAGGCGTACGAGCAGCTCGCGCCCGGCGGCGGGCCCGTCGCGCTGGAGTACAAGGGCGCGGTCACGGGCAGCGCGCCCGAGGAACTGTACGGCGGGCTGCTGGAGGCGCTGGCCGAGGCCCGTAAGCAGGAGATCGAGCGCGGCGTGACCCTCGTGGGCCCGCACCGCGACGATCTGGTGCTGAAGCTGGGCCAGCTTCCCGCGAAGGGGTACGCGTCGCACGGCGAGTCCTGGTCGTACGCGCTCTCGCTGCGCCTGGCCTCGTACGACCTGCTCAAGAGCGAGGGCAACGAGCCGGTGCTGGTCCTGGACGACGTGTTCGCCGAGCTGGACGTGAAGCGCAGGGCGCGGCTGGCCGAGCTGGTGGCGCCGGGCGAGCAGGTGCTGGTGACGGCTGCCGTGGAGGAGGACGTGCCCGGCGTGCTGGAGGGGGCCAGGTTCGCGGTGTCGGAGGGCGAGGTCGCGCGCGTATGACGCCCAGGAGCGGAAGCGGCGACGGCGGCGGTCCTGGTGGCGGACCCGGGGAGAATCCTTCCGCCACGGGCTCGGGCTCGGGCCCGGGCACCGGGTCCGGCCCAGGACCGGACGACGGCTCCGGCGGCCCCGAGCAGAAGCCCACCCCCGAGCCGACGGGCGTCGATCTGGCACGCGTGGCGCTCCGCGCCGCCAAGGAGCAGGCCCGCGAGCGCGGGGCCGCCGCGCAGCAGAAGAAGCAGGTGCGCCGCGGCGCGGGACCGCGCTCCGGAGCCCGCAGGGACGGGCGCGACCCGATGTCGCTGGGCGCGGCCGTGCACCGGCTGATCACCGAGCGCGGCTGGGAGGCCCCGGCCGCCGTGGGCGGCGTGATGGGCCGCTGGCCGCAGCTCGTGGGCGCCGAGGTGGCGCAGCACTGCGAGCCGCAGCGGTACGACGAGGAGGAGCGCGCCCTCACTGTGCGCTGCGACTCGACGGCCTGGGCGACGCAGTTGCGGCTGCTGGCGCCGAGGCTCGTGGCCCGGCTGAACGAGGATCTCGGTCAGGGCACCGTAAAAGTGATCAAGGTACGGGGGCCCGAGGCGCCGCACACGCGCTACGGCCCGTTGCGCGCTCCTGGCAGCAAGGGCCCCGGCGATACGTACGGGTGACGTACGGGTGAGCTGTTGACCTGCGGGGCGAGGGCAGATTTCCGTGACCGCGCTCACCGTAATGGAACGTTGACAGGCCGAAGCTCTGAGCGCCCTTGTGAGCCTCTTAGCCCCCCGGTCCGCATATGGGGAGTCGGCGGACGCCAGTTCAGGGCGGCACATGCGGACTCAGGTACCGGCAAACCCCCATTCACGTTGCCGCCCCCGGTACACTGGAAGCGAACCCGCCTTGTTGCGGAACATGTCGAACGACGCAGCCGCTCCGTCCTGCCCAGGAGACGGCCTGTGCTGTGCCAGAAAGGGCGCTTCGTGGCCGATTCCGGCAACCTCAGCGAGAACGAGAAGAACCCCTCCGATATCGGCGACTCCCCGGCGCCCGTGCCCGTGGCCGAGCCCGAGGCGCCGTCGTACGACGCCAGCGCGATCACGGTCCTGGAGGGCCTTGAGGCGGTGCGCAAGCGGCCCGGCATGTACATCGGGTCCACCGGCGAGCGCGGTCTCCACCACCTGGTGTACGAGGTCGTGGACAACTCCGTCGACGAGGCGCTGGCGGGGCACGCCGACACCATCGACGTGACGCTGCTCGCCGACGGCGCCGTGCGCGTCGTCGACAACGGGCGCGGCATCCCCGTGGGCATCGTGCCCTCGGAGAACAAGCCGGCCGTCGAGGTCGTCATGACGGTGCTGCACGCGGGCGGCAAGTTCGGCGGCGGCGGGTACGCGGTCTCCGGCGGTCTGCACGGCGTGGGCGTCTCCGTCGTCAACGCGCTGTCCCAGAAGGTCGCCGTCGAGGTCAGGACCGACGGCTACCGCTGGACGCAGGACTACAAGCTGGGCGCGCCGACGGCTCCGCTCCAGAAGAACGAGGCCACGGACGAGACCGGGACCTCGGTCACGTTCTGGGCCGACGGTGAGATCTTCGAGACCACCGACTACTCCTTCGAGACGCTGGCCCGCCGCTTCCAGGAGATGGCGTTCCTGAACAAGGGACTCACCATCACGCTGACGGACGAGCGTCCGGAGCACGTGGACGAGGAGGGCAAGCAGCTCTCCGTCCGGTACCACTACGAGGGCGGCATCTCCGACTTCGTGAAGTACCTCAACTCGCGCAAGGGCGAGCTGGTCCACCCCACGGTGATCGACTTCGAGGCCGAGGACAAGGAGAGGATGCTCTCCGTCGAGGTCGCGATGCAGTGGAACAGCCAGTACAGCGAGGGGGTGTACTCCTTCGCGAACACGATCCACACGCACGAGGGCGGCACCCACGAGGAAGGCTTCCGCGCGGCGCTGACGGGTCTGATCAACCGCTACGCGCGCGACAAGAAGCTGCTGCGCGAGAAGGACGACAACCTCACGGGCGAGGACATCCGCGAGGGCCTGACGGCGATCATCTCGGTCAAGCTCGGCGAGCCCCAGTTCGAGGGCCAGACGAAGACGAAGCTGGGCAACACCGAGGCGAAGACCTTCGTCCAGAAGATCACCCACGAGTACTTCACGGACTGGCTGGACCGGAACCCCAACGAGGCGGCGGACATCATCCGCAAGGGGATCCAGGCGGCCACGGCGCGGGTCGCCGCCCGTAAGGCGCGGGACCTGACCCGTCGCAAGGGCCTGCTGGAGACGGCGTCGCTGCCGGGCAAGCTGAGCGACTGCCAGTCCAACGACCCCGCCAGGTGCGAGATCTTCATCGTCGAGGGTGACTCGGCGGGCGGCTCGGCCAAGTCAGGCCGCGACCCCGAGTACCAGGCGATCCTCCCGATCCGCGGCAAGATCCTGAACGTGGAGAAGGCGCGGATCGACAAGGTCCTCCAGAACACGGAGGTCCAGGCGCTGATCTCGGCCTTCGGCACGGGCATCCACGAGGACTTCGACATCAGCAAGCTCCGCTACCAGAAGATCATTCTGATGGCGGACGCCGATGTCGACGGCCAGCACATCAACACCCTGCTGCTGACGCTCCTCTTCCGCTTCATGCGTCCCCTGGTCGAGGCGGGGCACGTGTTCCTGTCGCAGCCGCCGCTCTACAAGGTCAAGTGGGGCCGCGAGGAGCACCAGTACGCGTACTCGGACCGCGAGCGCGACAGCCTGATCGCGCTGGGGCGCGAGCAGGGCAAGCGGATCAGGGACGACTCGATCCAGCGCTTCAAGGGTCTCGGTGAGATGAACGCGGAGGAGCTGCGCATCACCACGATGGACCAGGAGCACCGGGTCCTGAAGCAGGTGACGCTGGACGACGCGGCGGCCGCCGACGACCTGTTCTCCATCCTCATGGGCGAGGACGTGGAGGCGCGGCGCTCGTTCATCCAGCGCAACGCCAAGGACGTCCGCTTCCTCGACATCTGAGCACGTCGGCCCACTCGGACAGGTGCCGCACACACAGAAGGACTTGAGCTAAGCAATGGCCGACGAGACCCCCCCCACTCCCGAGACCCCCGAAGCTCCCGAGGTGCCCGAGGTTCCGGAAGCGCCCGAGGGCGACCCCGCTCCCGTGGAGCTGGAAGGCGCCGCCGCCCGCGTGGAGCCGGTGAGCCTTGAGACCGAGATGCAGCGGTCGTACCTCGACTACGCGATGAGCGTGATCGTCTCGCGTGCGCTGCCCGACATCCGCGACGGCCTGAAGCCGGTGCACCGCCGGGTGCTGTACGCGATGTACGACGGCGGGTACCGCCCCGAGAAGGGCTTCTACAAGTGCGCCCGCGTCGTCGGCGACGTCATGGGTACGTACCACCCGCACGGCGACTCCTCGATCTACGACGCGCTGGTCCGCCTGGCGCAGCACTGGTCGATGCGGATGCCGCTGGTCGACTCCAACGGCAACTTCGGCTCGCCGGGCAACGACCCGGCCGCCGCCATGCGGTACACCGAGTGCAAGATGGCGCCGCTGGCCATGGAGATGCTCCGGGACATCGACGAGGACACCGTCGACTTCCAGGACAACTACGACGGCCGCAACCAGGAGCCGACGGTCCTCCCGGCGCGCTTCCCGAACCTGCTGATCAACGGCAGCGCGGGCATCGCGGTCGGCATGGCCACCAACATCCCCCCGCACAACCTGCGCGAGGTCGCCGCCGGCGCCCAGTGGTACCTGGAGCACCCGGACGCGAGCAACGAGGAGCTGCTGGAAGCGCTCATCGAGCGCATCAAGGGCCCCGACTTCCCGACCGGCGCGCTGATCGTGGGCCGCCGGGGCATCGAGGAGGCGTACCGCACGGGCCGCGGCTCCATCACCATGCGCGCCGTGGTCGAGGTCGAGGAGATCCAGGGCCGCCAGTGCCTGGTCGTCACCGAGCTGCCGTACCAGGTCAACCCCGACAACCTCGCGCTGAAGATCGCCGAGCTGGTCAAGGACGGCCGGGTCGGCGGCATCGCTGACGTGCGGGACGAGACCTCGTCGCGTACGGGGCAGCGCCTGGTGGTCGTGCTGAAGCGGGACGCGGTCGCCAAGGTCGTCCTCAACAACCTCTACAAGCACACCGACCTCCAGACGAACTTCGGCGCCAACATGCTGGCCCTGGTGGAGGGCGTACCGCGGACCCTGTCCCTGGACGCGTTCATCCGGCACTGGGTGAACCACCAGATCGACGTCATCGTCCGCCGCACGCAGTACCGGCTGCGCAAGGCCGAGGAGCGGGCGCACATCCTGCGCGGCCTGCTCAAGGCGCTCGACGCGATCGACGAGGTCATCGCGCTGATCCGGCGCAGCGACACGGTGGACGTCGCGCGCGGCGGCCTGATGGAACTGCTCGCGATCGACGAGATCCAGGCGAACGCGATCCTGGAGATGCAGCTCCGCCGCCTGGCGGCACTGGAGCGGCAGAAGATCACCGCCGAGCACGACGAGCTCCAGAAGAAGATCAACGAGTACAACGCGATCCTCGCCTCCCCCGCCCGTCAGCGGGAGATCATCGGCGAGGAGCTGACGGCGCTGGTCGAGAAGTTCGGCGACGACCGCCGCACCCAGCTCATCCCCTTCGAGGGCGACATGTCCATCGAGGACCTGATCGCCGAGGAGGACATCGTCGTCACCATCTCGCGTGGCGGCTATGTGAAGCGGACGAAGACCGAGGACTACCGGGCGCAGAAGCGCGGCGGGAAGGGGGTGCGGGGCACGAAGCTGAAGGAGGACGACATCGTCGACCACTTCTTCGTCTCCACCACGCACCACTGGCTGCTGTTCTTCACCAACAAGGGCCGGGTCTACCGCGCGAAGGCGTACGAGCTGCCGGACGCGGGCAGGGACGCGCGCGGCCAGCACGTCGCGAACCTGCTGGCCTTCCAGCCGGACGAGCAGATCGCGCAGATCCTCGCCATCCGCGACTACGAGGCGGTGCCCTATCTGGTGCTCGCCACCAAGTCGGGCCTGGTGAAGAAGACCCCGCTCAAGGACTACGACTCGCCGCGCTCCGGCGGCGTCATCGCGATCAACCTCCGTCAGATGGACGACGGCCGCGACGACGAGCTGATCGGCGCCGAGCTGGTCTCCCCGGAGGACGATCTGCTGCTGGTCAGCAGGAAGGCGCAGTCGATCCGGTTCACCGCGACGGATGATTCGCTGCGCCCGATGGGCCGTGCCACCTCGGGTGTGAAGGGCATGAGCTTCCGCGAGGGGGACGAACTCCTCTCGATGAATGTCGTCCGGGCGGGTACTTTCGTCTTCACCGCCACCGATGGCGGTTACGCGAAGCGCACGAACGTGGACGAGTACCGCGTACAGGGTCGCGGCGGCCTCGGTATCAAGGCCGCCAAGATCGTCGAGGACCGCGGTTCACTGGTCGGCGCGCTGGTGGTGGAGGAGAGCGACGAGATCCTCGCCATCACGCTCAGCGGTGGAGTGATCCGTACGCGGGTCAGCGAGGTCCGGGAGACCGGTCGTGACACCATGGGCGTTCAACTGATCAACCTGGGCAAGAAGGACGCGGTCGTCGGCATCGCACGTAACGCCGAGGCCGGTCGTGAGGCCGAGGAAGTGGAAGCGGCTGTGGAGCCCGGCGAGGAGCCCCCGGCCCCGTCGAACGACGAGGAGTAAGGCGTGAGTGGTGCGCAGCCACAGCCGCGGACACAGAGCGGTAAGTCGTCCGGGAAACGGTCGACCGAGAGCCGCTCGCAGTCGCAGTCGCGGACCCGGTCGGAGGCGCAGCCTCAGCCACAGCCCCAGCCGCAACCGCAGCCCCAACCGCAGCCAGAGCCACAGCCGCACCATCCGCCGCAGGCGTACCCGGCCCCTCCCTCGGGCGGGTCGGGTGGCTCCGGCGGATCGGGCGGCTCGGGTGGGTCCGGCGGGTCCGGCGGTGGCGGAGACACCCGAGGCGGGGTGCGCAGGCCGCGTACGGGCGCCCGTACGGTGCCGCGCACGCGCAAGGCACGGCTGCGGGTGGCCAAGGCCGACCCGTGGTCGGTGATGAAGGTCAGCTTCCTGCTGTCGATCGCCCTCGGACTGTGCACGGTCGTGGCCGTCTCGGTGCTGTGGATGGTGATGGACGCGATGGGCGTCTTCACCACCATCGGCGGCACGGTGAGCGAGGCGACGGGCTCGGGCGACGGCGGCGGCTTTGACCTGGAGTCGTTCCTGTCGCTGCCCCGGGTGCTCCTGTTCACCTCGGTCATCGCGGTGATCGACGTCATCCTGGCAACGGCCCTGGCCACGCTGGGCGCGTTCATCTACAACCTCTCCGCGGGCTTCGTGGGCGGGGTCGAGCTGACGCTGGCCGAGGACGAGTAGCTCGTCTCGGGCCCGCGCGGCGAGGGGACGCCCCTGGCGGTCCCTCACAGGGGCCTCCTGCCCCTCCGCTGTCCCTACGGTCGCGGTGCCTCCGGGCGCCGCGACCGTTCGCGTGCGGGGCCTCGGGGGCGGCTCCGGAGCCGTTCCGGGGGCGGTACGCGGCCGGGGCCGGGGCGGGGCCGGGAGGCGCCCGGGGGCGGTCGCGGAACCGATTTGGGAACGCGGGCTGAAGTGCGCTAATCTTTCGGTGCAGCGCGCGGCTATAGCTCAGATGGTTAGAGCGCATCCCTGATAAGGATGAGGCCCCTGGTTCAAGTCCAGGTAGCCGCACAGCAGTAGGCCGGAAGGTCTCGACGCCCGGTCCCTCTTCGGAGGGGCCGGGCGTTCTGCGTTGGTGAGGGCTTCGGTGAGAAGCCCGGTGCCGCGTGATGGGATGCCGGGATGGAAGACCGCGTGCTGTATCTGTTCGGCTCCGCCGCGCCGCCCGTGCTCGATATCGAGGACGTCGTCCGCGATGCGCAGGGGCGGGGGTGGACGGTGTGTGTCGGGCTGACGGGGACCGCCGGGCTGTGGCTGGAGGGGCGGGTGCCCGCGCTGGAGGAGCGGACCGGGTATCCGGTGCGGAGTGCCGTGCGGATGCCGCGGGAGACGGAGGTGTGGCCGCGGGCCGATGTCGCCGTCGTGGCTCCGGCGACGCTGAACACGGTCAACACCTTCGCGCTCGGGCTCACCCCGGACTTCGTGTCCGGCTACGTCGCGGAGGGCATCGGGAAGCGGTGGCCGCTGGCGGTGATGCCGTGCGTGAACGCGGCGTACGCCACGCATCCGCAGTTCGGCCGCAGCGTCGAGACGCTGCGCCGGGCCGGGGTGCGGATGCTGTACGGGGAGGGCGGCTTCGTGCCCCGGCCGCCAGGGGAGGGCAGGCCGCACGAGTACCCGTGGCACCTCGCGCTCGACGCCGCGCGGGAGCTTGTCGACGGTTAGCCCCGCCGTGCCCCCGGCGACTCACGTCATGTTTCACGTGAAACAGCGTCGTGCGGGGCTACGCGTCCGGGAACTGGCAATTGTTCGGGGAATTCGATGATGTCGGAGAGGGATAAAGGAATCCGCGAAATACGGAGTCGGGCAGTCCGGGGCGGGTGCGCCGGCAGGGACGCGTGGGCCGAGGGATAACCGGAAACACGGTGTGACCTGCGCGGATGCGGCGAAGGCGGGGGCAGTGGGGTGGAAATCGTGGCGCGTTTTTCTAAAGATCGCGCACCCGGTGTGAGGCCCGGCCGTCGGACGGTGACCTACGGACATGAGGAGATCATCTTCGGGCGGGCCGACTGCTTTGTACGGGAGGGTGGTTGGGTATCATCGGGCGCCAGAAGGTCCCAACGTCTCTCAGAAGGACGAGGTAGCGCGGTGAAGAAGCTTCTCCTGGTCGCACTGGCCGCCGTCGGCGGGCTCCTCGTGTACCGCCAGATCCAGGCGGATCGCGCCGAGCAGGATCTGTGGACGGAGGCGACCGACTCCGTGCCCGCAGGTTCGGGTGTGTGACCCACAGACACTCATCGAGCGAGGCCCCGACCGCGTGGAAGCGGTCGGGGCCTCGCTCGTGTACAGGGCTCCCCCGCGAGGCGCTTCGGCGGACGCCTGTGGCGTGAGTGACGCGGATGACGCGGGTGACGTGGGGATACCGGCGGACGGCGGTGGGCGCTGCGGTGCAGGATGGAGCCGCCGCTGAACGGCAGTCGAGGGAACGGCAGGGGTGGCGCGTGGCACTGACATCTTCCGGGGGACGCTCCCCGAACGCCCATGAGTGGGCGGCCGTACGAGGGACCGGTGGCGTGCCCGGCGGCACGGCGGCGGTGCTGGCGCTGTGCCTGGTCGCCGCGCTGCCCGGATCAGCGCTGGCGGCGGGCGAAGCGGGCGGGGCCGACGTGCCCGGGTACGGGATCGCCGAGGACGCGCGGCAGATCAAGGGCGCGGCCAGCAGCGGGGACGGACCCGAGCTCAAGCCGGGCACCTACCGGGACACGATCGGGCGGGGCGAGAAGCGGTACTACAGCGTCAACCTCGACGCGAAGAGCAGCGCCTTCCTGTCCGCCGTGGCGGCGCCCGAGCCGGGGTCGAAGGTCGGGACCGTCGGTGAGGGGCTGGAGATCAGCCTGGAGACGGTCGACGGGGACGAGTGCGGCTCGGACGACCCCCAGTTCCGCGCGGGCGGACGGTCGTACCCGATAGCCGGTACCGCCTCGCGGCTCATGGGCGAGGACGACGAGTGCCAGAAGGCGGGCCCGTACCTTCTCTCCGTCGAGCGCGTGGGCTCCGACACGTCGGGGCGAGGGCGCTGGCCGCTGGAGCTGCGCTACATGTCCGAGCCGGGTCTCAAGGGCAGCGTGCCCACCGCGCCGGGCGACAACGGCGCGGACGACGAGCCGCCCACACCTGTCACCGGGAGCGCCAAGAAGCAGGCCAACGGCGGCACCGGCTTCAACGACGCGGGCGCGCTCTCCACAGGGGTGTGGAAGGACGCCATCGAGCCGGGCGAGACCCGTTTCTACCGGGTGCCGGTCGACTGGGGGCAGCGGCTGAACACCAGCGTGGAGCTGAGCAGTTCCAGCGAGGGCGGCGAGTTCCCGCCCACCGTCTTCAACGCGCTCGGCCTCACCGCGTACAACCCCGCACGCGGACAGCTCGAGGACGACGACTTCACCGACTACCACGCGGAGTCGGCGTCCGTCGGCGCGTACACCCCTGTCGTGGACTTCGGGAACCGCTTCGCGAACTCGGGTGCCGAGGCGCCCTTCGCGGGCTGGTACTACCTGGAGGTGACGGCCTCCCCCGAGCTGGCGAAGTACTTCAAGAAGTCGGCGCCGCTGACCCTCCGCGTGGATGTGCGGGGCAAGGCGAAGGAGGCTCCCGCGTACGACGGGGACGCGGTGGCCGCCGGGTTCGGCGTCAGCGAGGACGACAGGGAGCAGGCGGAGGAAGGGCTCAGCGCGGCGGAGGCCGAGCGGAGCGGCACCCTCCGGACGGTGGCCGTCACCGGCATCGGCGTGGGGGCCGGGCTGATCCTGGTACTGGTCGCCTGGACGCTGATCGCGCGGCGGCGGGCGGGGCGCGACGCGACCGTCACGTCCGCGCCTCATCCCCAGCAGCCCCAGAATCCCCAGCAACCTCAGCCGTACGGGTATCCGCCGTCGGGAAACGGCTGGCAGTGAGAGGGGAGGGCGGCGGAGCGGAACGGACTAGCGCAGCTCTTCCGGGGGCGTGCGCTTATCGTCGACGTCCTCGGTCCGCTCCAGCTCGCCCCACACCACGTAGCGGTACTTGGAAGTGAAGACGGGCGTGCACGTGGTCAGCGTGATGTAGCGCCCGTCGTCCTTCTTGCCGGACTCCTCGGGTACCGGGTCCAGGACGTCCACGTTGTACTTGGAGGTCTGCGGGAGCGTCGCGTACACCTTGTAGACGAACCAGGTGTTCTTCGTCTCGAAGACGATCGCGTCGCCCTTCTCGATCTTGTCGATGTCGTGGAACTTCGCGCCGTGGCCGTCGCGGTGGGCCGCCAGCGAGAAGTTGCCCGACTGGTCCTGCGGCATCCCGGACTTGACGGGCTTCGTGTAGTAGCCCGCGATGCCCTGGTTCAGCTCCTTGGGGTCGGTGCCCTTCTTCACCAGCACGTCGCCCTCGGACATCGACGGCACGTGCAGGAAGCCGATGCCGTCCTTGGTGTCGAGGTTGCCGGGGCCGCGGTCGGCGGTCCAGCTCTCGCGGACCTTGTCGCCCTCGCGCTTGGCCTCGCGGTCCGCGAGGACGTTCGTCCACCACAGGGAGTAGACGACGAAGAGGGCCAGCACGAGGCCCGCGGTGATGAGCAGTTCGCCGAAGACTCCCACGGCCACCGCTATCCGGCCCCGCGCCGAACCCTTCCGGCGGGGACGGGGCGCGGGCGCGGGAGTGGGCTCGGGTTCGGGCATCGACTCCGGCTCAGGGTCGCGCTCGGGCTTCGACTTGGCCTCGGCCTCGGACTCCGATGCGGGCTCGGGCTCGGGCGCGGTGGCCTTCTCGTCGTGCTCGGTCTCTGCCACCGCGTACCGCCCCGCTCTTCCGACGCTTCCCGACCCGACCCGTCTACTCGACGAGGGCGTCCGGCTTCCCCTTGCTCCGCGGACGCTCGTCGACCATTTTGCCCCAGACGATCAGACGGTACTTGGAAGTGAACTCAGGGGTACATGTGGTCAGCGTGATGTAGCGTCCGGGCTCCTTGAAGCCCGACTGGGGCGGAACCGGCCCGATCACGCCCGTGTTGGACGGGGACGTGGACGGAAGGCGGTTGGTCATCTCGTACGTGTAGAACTTGCTCGCCGTCTCCACGACGATCTCGTCCCCCGCGACCAGCTTGTTGATGTAGCGGAACGGCTCGCCGTGGGTGTTGCGGTGGCCAGCCAGCGCGAAGTTGCCCTTCTTGTCCCAGGGCATCGCGGTCTTGAGGGGCTCCTCGTCGTAGTGGCCGACCATGCCCTTGTCGAGGACCTGCTTCTTGGAGACGCCCTGCGCGATGGGGGAGTCGATGCCGATCTTCGGGATGTGGATGATGGCGAAGCCCTCGCCGGGCGCGAACTCGCCGGCGGCGCGTTCGGGATCGGGCTGTTTGTCGCCCTTGTCGTCCTTCCACTGCTCCTGGAGGTCGCTGGCCGCGCCGCCCGCCTGCTGGCCCGCGAGGACGTTCGTCCACCAGAGCTGGTACGCGACGAAGAGCAGCATCAGCACGCCGACCGTGATGAACGCTTCGCCGATGAAGCGGCTGGCGATGATCGCGGGCCCGTCCTTGGCGGCGCGGGCCGCGCGTCTCGCCTCCAGCCGGGTGCCGGCGGGGCGTGGTGCGGGCGGCGGGGTCTTGTCCGCGCGGCCACGGGCGGCGCGGTCGCGGTGTTCGGTACGCGCCCGGCCCTGCGCGGCGCGGCGGCGCGCGGCCCGGCCGCCGAGTTCCGCCTCGGTGGGCTTCCGGAGCCCGACGGTGCGACGGTCGTCCTCGGCGGAGGGAGAGGGAGGAGCGGGCGCGCTCGCGGGGGTCTCGCGTCCGACGACGGGCAGCGCGGCCGTCTCGGTGAGGTCGGCGGCCGGTGCTGGCGCGGATGCGGATGCGGGTGCGGGCGTGGGCGCCGGTGCTGGTGCCGGGGTGGCGGAGTGGCCCCAGCCGACCGTGGGCCGGTCGGGCTGGGCAGGCTGGGCGGGCCGGGGCGCTGGTATCGGCCCGTCGACGGGGGACCACGCGCCCTCGGAGCCCTGTACGGGCTGCTGCTGGCCTCGCGGAGGCGCCTGCGCCGTCCCGGTGCTTCCGGCGCTCCCGGGGCCCTGGAACGGCGCCTGTGCCTCCTGGGGCGCCTGTGTCTGCGCCGGGGCGTGCCGACCCTGCGCCTGTCCGGGGGCCGCCGTCCCGCCGTACGGGGAGGCCGGGGGCACATAGCCCTCCTGGCCGGGGAGGGGGTCGGTCAGCGGGTCGACGGGCTGCCATACGGGCTCCGCCTGCGCCGGTGAGGGCGTGGGTGCGGGCGTGGGCGTCGGCGGTGGTGCGGGGTCCGTCTCTGGAGCCCGGTGCGGCCTGAACCAGGGCGATACGGGCCCGTCCTGCCCCCGCGCCTGCCCCTGCCCGCCCGGCGAGGGCTCCCGTACGGACCCCGTCGCGTCCTGCCCCGGACCCGTCGCACCCGTCGCACCGGACGGTCCCACCGGCCCCGTCGGCCCAGCCGGACCCGGGCGCCCGGACGGTCCCGGAAGAGGATCGTTGAGCGGATCGGCCAGCGCGTCGACGGCGGCCTGGAACGCGTCCGGGGCCTTGTATCCGTCGTGCCCGTCGTACCGCTCCTGGCCGCGCCCACGCCGGTCCCGCCCGTACGGCTCACTTTCAGAACCCCCGGACGAGGCGCCGTACGAGCCCCCGTAAGCACTCTCCTCGTGCTCCGGGCGCACCGCCGTCACGTGGCGATCAACCCCTTGCCCTCGGCATGGTGGACCACCGCCGCCAGTCCGGCGGAGCGCTCGACGGCGCCCGCGTCCCCGCACTCGCCCAGCCAGTTGGCGAGCATCAGGTGTCCCCACTCGGTGAGGACGGACTCGGGGTGGAACTGGACTCCCTCGACCGGCAGTTCACGGTGCCGAAGCCCCATCACCAGCCCGGTGTCCGTCCATGCCGTCACGCGCAGTTCGTCCGGCAGGGTGTCGCGTTCGACGCCCAGGGAGTGGTAGCGCGTGGCGGTGAAGGGCGAGGGCAGCCCGGCGAAGACGCCGGTGCCGTCATGGCTCACCCGTGAGGTCTTGCCGTGCAGCAGCTCGGGCGCCCGGTCCACGACCCCGCCGTAAGCGACGGCCATCGACTGCATCCCCAGGCAGACCCCGAAGACCGGGATCCCGGAGGCGGCGCAGTGGCGCACCATCCCCACGCAGACGCCCGCCTGTTCGGGGGTGCCGGGCCCTGGCGAGAGCAGGACGCCGTCGAAGCCCTCGTCGGCGTGGCGCAGCTCGGTCTCGTCGTTCCTGACGACCTCGCACTCGGCGCCGAGCTGGTACAGGTACTGGACGAGGTTGAAGACGAAGCTGTCGTAGTTGTCCACGACGAGGATGCGCGCGGCCATCAGCCAGCCCCTGCCCCGCCACCGTTGTCCACGGTGACGTCGTTGAACGGGAGCATCGGCTCCGCCCACGGGAAGACGTACTGGAACAGCAGAAAGACGACGCCGAGCACCAGCACGAGCGAGATCAGCGCGCGTACGTAGGTGTTGCCCGGCAGATGCCGCCAGATCCAGCCGTACATCCCGCGATGCCGTCCTTTCCGTCTCCGCGCCCGCCGTCCAGGCGCGCCCACCAGAGTACGGTGCGGTGCCCCGGGGCGTGGCCTCAGCCGGTCAATCCGTCAATCCGTCAGTGCCTCGGGTTTTCCCTCCACAACGGGCTGGGTGGCGTCCAGATGGGCCCAGGCGATCAGCCGGTGGCTGCTCCCCCACTCTGGATCACAGGTCGTAAGAGTGAGGTAACGACCGGGCTCGCGGTAGGGGGTCGCGGCCGGGTCGACCGGCTTCGGGACGTCGGCGAGCACGCCGACGTCGCTGGGCAGCGTCAGATACGGGCGGTTGTCGATGCGGTACGTGAACCAGGTCTTCCCGTCGGTCACGACGACCGCGTCGCCCGGGCGCAGCCGGGGGAAGTCCTTGAAGGGGTCGCCGTACGTGCGGCGGTGCCCGGCGACGGCGAAGTTGCCCTTCTCGCCCAGCTTCGCGGTGTCCGTGTAGTGGCCGAGGCCCTTGCGCAGCGTCAGCTTGTCGGTGTTCTGGAGCACGGGCCTGGCCCAGTCGGCGCCGAAGCGCGGGACGTACATCACGGCGAAGGAGCGGCCGTCCTCGTAGGCGGCCTGCTTCCCGTACCCCGCCCCGTCGCTTCCCGCGTCCCCCGTGCCGCCGCCCGCACGCCCGTCGGCGCCCGCGTCCGTACCGGCGCCTGAGTCCGCTCCGCCGCCCGCGACGGGGCCCGAGGACCAGCGGTCCTGGAGGCGGGCGATCTCGCCGTCACCCGCGTCGTCGGCCCGTACTCCCGTCCAGTAGAGGAAGTAGACGACGAAGAGCACGATGACGACGCCGACGGTGATGCACAGTTCGCTGAAGGTCCTGACAACGGCTCGTAACGCCACGGCTGTCACTCGCTTCCGCTCGGCTCACTCCTTGGGCTGCGCGTAGTGGAGATCCACTGTGCCGGAGTAGCCGGGAAGAGTCACCGCCTTGGGCTCGTCGACTTTCCAGCCGAGCCCGTACGCGTCGACGTACTGCATGTAGTTCTGGATCGCGGGTGACGCGTCCAGGGCACGGCGCAGCTTCTCCTGGTCGCCCACCGCGGTGACCTTGTAGGGCGGGGAGTAGACGCGGCCCTGGAGGATGAGCGTATTGCCGACGCAGCGGACGGCGCTGGTGGAGATGAGCCGCTGGTCCATGATCTTGATGCCCTTGGCCCCGCCCTGCCACAGCGCGTTGACCACGGCCTGGAGGTCCTGCTGGTGGATGACGAGGTCGTTCGCCTGGGGCTCGGGGACGCCGGGGACCTGCGCGGTGGCGTCGGACGGCGCGTCGTCCAGGGTGACGCTCAGGCCCTCCCCGGTGACCTTCCTGGTGCCCGCGGCCTTCTCCAGGCCCGTGAGCTTCCTCTCTTCCGCCGCGCTGCTGCCGCTGTCCCGCTTCGCGAGTGAGTCGACCTGCGCGCGGACGGCGGCGGCTGAGGCGTCCAGCTCCGCGTTCTTCCTGCTCCGCTCCTGGATCAGGTCGGACAGGCGCAGCATGGAGTCGTCGGAGCGGATGTTGGTGCCCTGGGCCGTGTTGAAACTGACCCAGAAAATGAGCCCGGCGAGTGCGAAGACCCCGAGCGTGGCCAGCCGTACAGGACGGATGCGCAATCTGGTCACCGTACCCTTGTCTCCCTCCGCCGCAGGGAAGCACTACGCTAACGGACCACCACAGCGTCACTCCTCCCGGCCACGTTCAGGGACAGGTCCACGGACATGTTCACGGACACGTCTTCGGACGGGCCGAGGGGAAACCCGAGCGCGGTCACGAAGCGCATCGACAGGAGAGTCTCTCGTGCCGAAGTCACGGATCCGCAAGAAGGACGACTTCACACCTCCCCCGGAGAAGAAGAAGGCGACCGAGATCGACCTCAGCGGCGGTGGACGCCGCTGGGTGGCCCCGCTGATGCTGGCGATGTTCGGGCTCGGACTCGCGTGGATCGTCGTGTTCTACGTGACCGAGGGCTCGATGCCGGTCGACGCCCTGGGGAACTGGAACATCGTCGTCGGCTTCGGCTTCATCGCCGCGGGGTTCGTGGTCTCCACCCAGTGGAAGTGAGCGGGTTCCGGCGCCGGTGAGGTGCCGCTGAGGCTCTGCTGGGGTGCCGCTGAGGCGCCGGTCAGGTGTCGCAGAAGCGTTTCTCGGGCGGAGTTATCCACAGGCTGATCCACAGGGCTGGAAAACTTCACAAGATCTGTGGATAACTTCGCTGAGGTTGACGCCGATGTGACCGGGTACCCGTCTCGCCCATCGCCCGCCACCCCTGTCTCGCTGGGAAAACGCACCTTTGAGCGAGCCTGGACAGCCGTTCCCCGCCCTATGCACAAGATCCGGCGCTTGCTGTGGACAACTCCCCCTTCCGGGGCCCCTCCTGGCCCGCCGGAGGGGCTCGCGGGCAGGGTTATCCCCCGCATGGGCTACGCGGTGGGGCCCGTGCGGACTACGGGGTGAGCTGGAGCGTGCGGACGACGCAGACCGCGACGATCACGAGGAGCATCGCGGCGCACGCCCCGTACTGCACCAGCGTCCGCTTCTCGCGCGGCGCGTGCACCATGGCGTAAGCGATCACGGCGCCCGTGACCAGGCCCCCTATGTGGGCCTCCCAGGCGATGCCGGACCAGGTGAAGGTGAAGACCAGGTTGATCGCCAGCAGGATGAGGATCGGCCGCATGTCGTACTGGAGCCGCCGCATCAGCACGGCCGTGGCCCCGAAGAGCCCGAAGATCGCGCCCGAGGCGCCGAGCGAGCCCTGTCCCGGTGACGCGAGGTAGAACGTCAGCGCGCTGCCGCCGAGCGCCGCGAGGAGATAGAGCGCGGTGAAGCGCACCCGCCCGAGCGCCGCCTCCAGCGGCGGGCCGAGGAACCACAGGCCCAGCATGTTCATGATGATGTGCCAGGGCTCCTGGTGCAGGAAGGCCGACGTCAGCAGCCGGTACCACTGCCCCTCGGCGACGCCCTCCACAGGCCCGAACTGCTCCGTGGCCGCTCTGCCGAACAGCAGCAGATCCTCGACGATCCTGTCCCCGAGCGCGAGCACTGCGACGAAGACCGCGACATTGACGCCGAGCAGGATCTTGGTGACCAGGCGGGGATCGGACGCCAGGGAACCCCCGGCTAGCGTGCGCGGCTGATTCGCGGCGCGCGAGTGTCCGGTGCCCGAGCCGGTCCTGACGCACTCGGGGCACTGGAATCCGACGGAGGCCGGGATCATGCATTCGGGGCAGATGGGCCGCTCGCACCGGGCACAGCGGATGCCCGTCTCGCGGTCCGGGTGCCGATAGCAGCTCGCCACCGACCGCTGCGGCTGGTGCTGCTGCTCCTCCATCGCTCAGTCCCCTCCGACTCCGGCGTCCGCGCGACGGAAGACCCCGCCCCGCCTGTCCCTTCTACGGACGGGCGGGGCGGAACAGTTCCCGGGCCCCCGCGCGGCGGGGCCCGTGAGATGGGGCGGGCGCCATGGCCCGCGCCGCCCGCGCCGCGTGCGGCGCGGGCCATGGCGCCTCAGCGGCGCTGTGGTCCAGCGGCCCCGTGGTTCAGCGGCGCTCGATGACGACCGACTCGATCACGACGTCCTGGAGCGGACGGTCGGTGCGCGGGTTGGTGCCGACCGCGGCGATCTCGTCGATGACCTTCTGGCCCGCGGGGTCCGTGACCTGGCCGAAGATGGTGTGCTTGCCCGTCAGCCACGCGGTGGGCGAGACGGTGAGGAAGAACTGCGAACCGTTGGTGCCGGGGCCCGCGTTCGCCATGGCCAGCAGGTAGGGCTTGTCGAAGGCGAGGTCCGGGTGGAACTCGTCGCCGAACTCGTAACCAGGGCCGCCGGTGCCGTTGCCCAGGGGGTCGCCGCCCTGGATCATGAAGCCGCTGATCACCCGGTGGAAGACCGTGCCGTCGTACAGCTTGTCCGTCGACTTCGCGCCGGTCGCGGGGTGCGTCCACTCGCGGGAGCCCTCCGCCAGCTCGACGAAGTTCTTGACCGTCTTCGGCGCCTGGTTCGGGAAAAGCTGGACCACGATGTCGCCGTGGTTGGTCTTCAGGGTGGCGTAGAGCTGCTCAGCCACGATCTACCTTCCATCTGTCTGCATTGACTCCGACGATCCTCCCACGGACGCTGGGACCGGAACGGTGCCGAATGCCTCGGATGCGCTCACCTGACATGCCGGAACGGGCGTAGCCAGGCATGATCTTCGAATCGGGTGGAAAGCGACAGTGTGTCTCCTCGGAGGAAATCCCCCGAGCCCTGAACGACACGCCACCAATGAGGAGGAACCCGTGACCCGCAAGGACAGCGTGCGCGCCGCGACCGGCAACGCGAAGGAGAGTGTGCGGCACGCGGCGGAGGTGGTGGCGCCCTACGCGGGAACCGCCCGGGACACCGCCGCCCATTACGCCCACGAGGCGGGTGCGCGGCTGGGGCCCAAGGTTTCGGTTGCCGCGCGGCACGCCCGTACGACAGCGCGCGACGGTTACGACCGCTCCGTCAGCTACATGGCCCCCCGTGTCGCGCAGGCCCGTGAGGCGCTGCCTCCGGAGCTGGACAAGGCCGCCAGCCGGGCCGCCAAGCGGACGCGGCGGGCGGCACGCAAGGCGGGGGAGTACGCGGCGCCCAGGATCGAGCACGCCGTGGCGGACGCGCGCGCCGCCGCGGGCCCGGCCCGCGAGGAGGCCGCCTCGCGCGGCACCGCCGCGCTGGCCGCGCTGCGCGGTCAGGTCACGCCGAAGGACGTCGAGAAGATCGCCCGCCGTCGGGCCCGCCGTGCCCGTACAGGGCGGCTGGCCAAGCGGCTCGGGGTGCTCGGGCTGCTGGCGGGCGGCGCGTACGCCGCCTGGCGCTGGTGGGACAAGCAGGCGAACCCGGACTGGCTGGTCGAGCCCCCGGCCGCGACGGAGGTCGGCGACCGCTCGCCCCTCAGCTCGGTGGACAGCGCGTCCGCCGGGACCGGGACCGGCGCCGCGGCCGCGGCCGGGTCCCGCGAGGGCGAGCTGGATCCGGAGGTCCAGGCGAAGCAGGCGGAGGCCGACGAGCGGTGACGCGCTGATGCGCTGATGCGCTGGCTCGGCTGAGGCGCTGACGCAGCGCCGGCACATGGTGGGGACGGGCGGAATCGTCGTCCGTCCCCACCGTGCTGTCCGTCGCTCCCCTGCTGCTTGCCGGGACCGGGACCGGGTCAGCGCGGCGGAGGGGCGTGCCCGTGCCCCCGGCCCAGCCAGGTCAGCGCCGCGACGGTCATGGCCCGCACGCCCGTGTCGACGGTGGGCTGGATGAGGGGCGCGAAGAACGGCGAGTGGTTGGAGGGGATGTCCCGGGGCGTGGTGCCGGACTGCTCGGCGGCGCGGTAGATCTCCGGGTCGCAGCCGCCCACGTACCAGTAGCAGACCGGAGCACCCGACTCCGTCCCCAGCACGCCGCAGTCCTCGCTGGCCGTCGCCGGGCCCGGATCGAGCACGGCCTGCTCGCCGAAGTGGCCCCGCAGCGCCGCGACCGTACGCGCCGCCGCCTCCTCGTCGTTGACCAGCACGGGGAAGGCGCTGACCGGGGTGATCTCGGGCTCCCTCGCCGCGCCCGCTGCCGACGCCTCCGCCTTCACGATCCGCTCGACGGCCGCCAGCACGGTCGCCCGTACGTCCTCCGTGTACGTACGGATGTTGATCAGCAGCTCCGCCTCGTCCGGGATGACGTTGTCCTTCGTACCGGAGTGGAAGGCTCCCACCGTCAGCACGGCCGTGTCGGAGGCCGCGATCTCGCGGGAGACGACGGTCTGGAGCCGCAGCACCGTCGAGGCGCCCATGACGACGGGGTCCACCGCGGACTCGGGCCGCGAGCCGTGCGCGCCCTTCCCGAACATCCGGACCCGCAGCCCGTCAGAGGCGGCCAGCGCCGGGCCCGGATGGCAGGCGAGCAGCCCGGCGGGGAAGGGCGCCACGTGCTGGCCGAGCACGACGTCGGGGTCGCCGATCTCCTCGAAGAGCCCGTCGTCCACCATGGCCCGCGCGCCGCCCCCGACCTCCTCAGCGGGCTGGAAGACGCCCACCAGCGTCCCCGACCACTGGTCCGTGTCCCCCGCCAGCAGGTCGAGGGCGCCGAGCAGGCAGGTGATGTGCATGTCGTGCCCGCAGGCGTGCGCCACGGGCACCTGCTTGCCGTCCGGGTCGGTGCCGGTCGAGGCACTGGCGTACGGCAGGCCCGTCTGCTCCCGCACCGGCAGCGCGTCGATGTCGGCCCGCAGCAGCACCGTCGGACCCTCGCCGTTGCGCAGGACGCCGACGACGCCCGTACGGCCCACGCCCGTACGCACCTGGAAGCCGAGCCGCTCCAGCTCCCCGGCGACGACGCTCGCGGTGCGGGTCTCGGCGAAGGACAGCTCGGGGTGGCTGTGCAGGTCCTTGTACAGCTCCTCCAGCCCGGAACGGATCTCCCCCAGCCGCCGCCGCACCACGGACGCGACCGTCCTGGCGCCCGGGCCTGCGGGGCTCGTCGGCTGGGTTCCTGACGGTGCGTTGTGCGGCGCGTCGTGCGGGGGTTCTGAGGGTGTGCTGTCCATCTCCTCAGCCTCGGCGACGGGGGCGCGCGGCGCCCAGCGGACGAGGCATCGGGGGTACGTCGGGGGTACATCGGCGCACCCAGGAAGCCGGTGACGTTCGGGGGACGGGGTTTATGTCCCTATGGCATGGTGAGTACGGAGGAGGACGTACCCGATCGGTGAGGGTTCCGGGCGGGGGCTGGTGAGGCGGAGTGTCCGAGTTCACGGTCGCTGATCTGACGGAGGCTTTGGCGCCCGGTGGGCCGGGCCCTTCGCAGCAGTGGGCGCGGCGGTGCGCCGCGCTGCTGGGCATGGCCGGCGTCGCGGTGTCGGCGCGGATCGACGGCCCCGAACTGCTGTGGTTCAGCGACGAGTCCAGCGCGGCCCTGGACGATCTCCAGTTCACCCTGGGCGAGGGCCCGGGCGTGGAGGCCGCGCTCAGTGGCGCACTGTGCCTGGTCGGCGATCTGGAACTCGCCCCGGGACCGAGGTGGCCCGCCTTCGTGCCGGGCGCGCTCGGGCTCGGGGTGCGGGCGGTGTTCGCCTTCCCCCTGCGACTGGGCGGGATACGCCTGGGAGCGCTGACGGGGCACCGGCGCACGACCCGCCCCCCGGTGGACGAGGAGATGGTCGCGGCAGCCCTGACGATCAGCGACGCGCTGGCCGTGTGTCTGCTGATGAGCACGACGGACCCGAAGCATCCCGGGCAGCTTCCCGGCATCGTCGACGATCTGCACCGCGCGGAGGTGCACCAGGCGACCGGCATGCTCAGCGAACAGCTCAACGTGTCGCTGGCGACAGCACTGGACCGCCTGCGCGCCCACGCCTTCGCCACCAACCGGCCGATCACCGAGGTCGCGCACGATCTCGTCACCCGGCGACTGAGGCTGCGTTTCTAGCGTGCCCTCTCAGCGTCAGCACCGTCTTGCCCGGGGCCCCGGGCCCGGACGACAACAGCAGAACGGACTTCCAGGTGCCGTTTGGAGGAGGCGAGCTTCATGAACCGCGAACAGCTCCTGGCCGACACCTTCGTGGAACTGGCCGACACCCTCGTGGACGACTTCGACATCATCGATTTCCTCCAGCAGTTGTGCACCCGGTGCGAGCAGTTGCTGGACGCCACGGCCGCGGTACTCATCGCCCCGCCCGGTGAGCCGCTGCAACCCGTCGCCCCCTGCGACAGCGAGACGGAGCTGTCGGATCTGTTCGCCGCCGCGGCGTACGAGGGCCCCGCGCTGGAGTGCTACCGGACCATGGCCCCGCTCGCCCTGATCGACCTGGAGGCCTGCGACACCCAGTGGCCCGAGTTCACAGCGCTGGCCCGCCGCGCCGGGCGCGCCTACGCCAGCGCGGTGCCGCTGCGGGTGCGCGGGGAGGCGCTGGGCTGCCTCCTGCTGCTGCGGATCAGTGAGCCGGTGCCCGAGGACGCGGTGCTCCTGGGGCAGGCGCTGGCGGACGCCGCGGCCATCGGCCTGGTCCACGAACAGACCCTGCGCGCACACCGTACGACCGCCGTCCAGCTCCGCACCGTGCTGCACAGCCGCGTCACCGTCGAACAGGCCAAGGGCGTCCTGGCCGTGCGCCTGGACACCAGCGTGAACGCGGCCTTCGACGCCATGCGCGCCCACGCCCGCCGCCACCACCGTCGGCTGACGCAGGTCGCCCAGGAGGTCATCGACAAGGAACTGGTACCGGACGAGGCGGTGTGAGCGCAACTGTCGAGAAAAGACCCGGTGACCTGCGAGAACGCTGTACGGATGGTGGCCGGTGGCCGTCGGCCGTTTCACAGGTGAGCTGTACTCGACTCATCGTTTCTGAGGGGCCTGTGGCGGGGGGGCATGCCCTTTTCTCCAACGAGTGGGGTGGTGCACCGCTGCGAGCTAGGATTCCACGGTGACTTCAGCGCCCGCCGAGCACCACTATGCCTATGCCGCGCGCCGCCACTACGAGGATGCTGTCTATCTGCACGATGACGGCCGCATACCGAACGCTGACCATCACTTCGGATTTGCAGTGGAATGTGCGCTGAAAAGTCTGCTCCTGCGGCACCTTGGCGCCACGATGAATCCAAAGAAGGGGGGTCGGCCATCGCCGAAGCCGTGGGTTCCTACGAGCGATGGCAAGGCGCGCGACTTCGGTCATTTGCCCTGGATCTGGGATGATGTTGCTCTTATGCTGCACGGCCGGTCCGGAAGCGCTCTGGCCGGGCTGCTGAGCGGTTCGTCTCCCTTCGAGGCCTGGTCCGTCGATGACCGATACCTCGATGGAACGGCGGTAGTCGAGACCGCTGTGGCAGAACGCAGAACCTCAGCCGACCAGATCCTTCGCCTGCACCAGCAGGCGCTCTTAACCGGAGTGCTGCAGTGACCGTTCCTCCCGCACCTGTCCGCTTCGACCAGGCGCAGCAGCTCGCCATGGACTTCGCACGCGAAGCGGCTGGCCAGGGGGCGGACGTGCTGGTCGTCCGCGACATCCTCGGCCGGTTGTCTCTCGCCTTGGACGACCGAGAGCCGGGTGCCTCACTCAGCGCCGAGACCGTGGCCTACTGGCGGACCCGGATGGCAGAGAAGTTGGGCTCGTACGCCATGCAAAACCCGGTCATCCTCGCTTCGGAACTCTTCGTCGCCGATCAGGTCTTCGACTCGCCTCGTATCCTCCCGGCGCCAATTCCTGCTTCAGAACCAGGACAGGGCCGGATCAGGCTCCTCAACAACACAGTAGTGGGCGAGGACTGGGCTCATGTGATGCCCCTTCAGTCCGACGAACCAGCCAGCCGCAGCACGCGCACTGCCCTGTACGGGTTCAAGGGCGGCGTCGGTCGCTCGACGGCCACTTATATGCTCGCCCAACACCTCGCCGACCAGGACCTGTGCGTGCTGGTCGTTGATCTGGATCTCGAATCGCCCGGAAGCGGTCCGCTCCTCCTCAGTGGTAAGCAGCTACCCGAATACGGGCTCATCGACTATCTGGTCGAGGCCGCTGTGGGCAACGCAGAGAACCTGGATCTGGTGGCCCGGGCGTCCCAAGTCACAACGGTCGGCAACGGCGAGCTGTGGGTGGCACCGGCCGCAGGACGTGGGCCGACGGACGGGCCGTATACCTACATCGACAAGCTCAACCGGGTCTACGCCGACACTCCGAGTGCCGGGGCTCCCGGCTTCGCTGAACGACTCGAAGCGGCTGTGACGGCCTGCGAGGAGGCCGTCCAGCGACGCAGCCGACGCCCCGATGCGGTCCTGCTCGACAGCCGGGCTGGCATCCACGATATCGCGGCGGTCACCATCTCCCGCCTGGCTGACCTCACCCTCCTCTTCGGTTCCGACAACGGCCAGACCTGGGCTGGCTACCGAAACCTGTTCACCGCCTGGAATGCGTCGGGTCAGGCCACAGCCATCAGGGAACGACTCCGTATGGTCGCGGCGATGGTGCCCGACACGCGCCGGGTGGAGTATTTGGAAGCCTTCCGTGAGCACGCCTGGGAGTGCTTTTCCGTTCTGTACGACGACCAGACGGCGGAGGACCCCACTGGATTCAACCCCGCGCCCGAGGACATTGCTGCTCCCCATGCGCCAATCCCGATTCTGTTCTCGATGGAACTCGTCGGCCTTGACGGCGCATCCGCCCGAGGCTGGAGTAATCAGACGTTGGTCCGGGCCGCGTATGGTGAATTCTTGGATACTGCCAGCCGCTTGATCGTCGAGGGAAGCTGATGACCGCTGAGCTCAGCGCCGATGAGTACCGCTCGCTGCTCAGTGACGCACTGCCGAGGGCCCAGGACGCTGACACGGTACAGCCAACGCTGAACACGCTGTTCACCCCGGACAGTCATCGTCTCGCGCTCGACGTGGACACCACGGTGGTCCGCGGAGGCCGGGGTGTGGGGAAAACCTTCTGGTTCCGGTCGCTGCTGGACGAACGCCTTCGTCTAGTGGCTGCGCAGGAGTACCGCATAGATCGTCTCAGCCGTCTGTCGGTGGCTGCCGGATACGGGGCGGCGCTGGACCCGGGCCGCTATCCCGGCCCGGCGACCCTGCGCACTCTGGTCGAGAGCGGAGTCGAGCCCAAGGACCTCTGGACTACGGTGCTCCTCGTCGCCCTAGGGCAACCGGAGCTCCAGAAGATCCGTTTCTGGAACAAGCGAGTCGAGTGGGTGCGCGCACACCCCGACGACCGCGATTGGACCATCGCGGAGGCAGACCGGCAGACCCAGGAGGAGGGCTCCACCCAGCTCATCCTCTTCGATGCCCTGGAGCATTTGCACGCGGACCGGCGCCAGGCGGACCGTCTAGTGGCGGGCATCCTTCAACTTGCTCTCGAACTGCGTTTGGGCACCCGCAACATCAGATGCAAGGTTTTCATCAGGCCGGACATGTTCGACGGCGCGCTGCTCCACTTCCCCGATGCCTCGAAGCTCACCACGAACGCGGCCAGTCTCCACTGGGCCCCGGCCAATCTCTATGGACTGTTCTTCCACTCCCTGGGAAATCAGCCAGGCGAAACCGCAGCACGATTCCGCGCCCTGACTCCAGGCTGGACCGAACCCACTACCGGCAGGCACCTACCTCCCCCCTCGCTACGGGGTGACGAGCAGGCCCAGGCAGAGGCGTTCAAAGCCATCGCAGGCCCATACATGGGCGCCAACTTCCGCAAAGGGCACACCTATACGTGGCTGCCCAATCATTTGATGGACGGGGGCGAACAGGTCAGCCCTCGGAGCTTCCTCAGCGCGCTCTCCGAAGCCGTGCAGGAGACGATCTCCCGTTACGCCACCCACGGCTATGCCCTCCACCACGAAGGCATCCGAAGCGGTGTGCAGTCGGCTTCCCGTATCCGCGTGAAGGAGATCCGAGAGGACCTGCCCTGGGTTCCGGTCGCCATCGAGCCGATGCAGGGCCAGCAAGTACCGATCGACGAGAGTCTCGTCCTCGCGCTGTGGGAAACGGATGCCCTGACGGATGCCCTGCGGCGCCAAGCCGAATCTCTCGGCGGAGGGGATGAGGGCGAGATCCGTACCGGCCCGCGCAATCCCGATCGCTATGCGGACCTCGTCGACGAACTGATCGACCTGGGCGTCATGCGGCGGCGCAAGGACGGGCGAATCGATCTGCCGGACGTCTATCGCATCGCTTTCTCTGTCGGTCGCAAGGGCGGAGTCCCCAAGGTCAAGGCGTGAGGGCAGCGGGACCTTGTGCCCTGTCCCGATCCAGACACTCACCAGGCATCGAACGCGACCGTGTGATGTACCACTCCTCGCGGGCGGCTGGAGATCGCGTTCGGTTCCGTCTCCTTCAGAGACGGAACCGAACTGTTGTAAACATCCCACCACGCACTCAGGAGGGACGCCGTCTGCGGACAGCTTCGGCTACAGCCCCGGGAGCCGAGGCGCTCAGCTCGAATCCATGCCTCTCCCGTGCACACCGTATGCGCACCAAAAATGCCCTTCTGAGCTGCGTTCCCGCAGCTCAGAAGGGCATTTACTTGTGGAGCCTAGGGGAGTCGAACCCGAAATCGTTACCTCGCTGACCTGCGGGGATGTCGACGAACCCGGACATACGATCCCGTTCCCCTCTGGTCACTCCGCTTCCATCCCCCTCCGCCCCGGCCCCTGCGTTGACACGTCAACGCAGGGGCCGGGGTCGTTGCGAACGCAATTCAGGCAGGTCAGTACCGTATTATCGGTTCACTCCGGTGACGACGAATTTCGTCCCCGTGAGCGGATCTCCTACCTCCGTCATAGCCCACTCAGGAAGAAGTCCAGGCTCTGCGCCGAGCCGGGAGAGCAGGTCGGCGATGTCATCAGGACGCGGCACGGTGGTGAGTCTGCACTCCAGGACGCGTTCTCCTGTGGCACTGCTGTACTCGTCTTCTCCCTCCTCATCCGGGTCATCGGGCTCCCAACGGCAGATCTCGATGTGCCAGGCTCCCGCGCCCTCCCCGTCCGGCTCCGGAACACCGACGGTCAGGAAGAGGTGGTCCGCGCCATAAGGCTCAGCGAAGATCTCCGGGTACTCGACTGCGAAGAACCCCGAGCCGGCCTCCGCGGCCGAGCTTTGTTCGAAGGCGGAAACCAATACCCGTAGATTCGCCACGGCATCCGCGCGCTGCTCAGCGGTGAGACCCTCCTCTTTGCGGTCCAGTTGCTCGCGTGCCGTGGTGCTCAGCAGTGGCGATCCGCCTCCATAGGGAACGAAAGGCCGCTCGTGGTCCCAGCTACGCCTGTTCCCTTCCGGTACGGGGATTGCCTCCGTGTAATCGGCAAGTGCGTCGCGCAGCTCGCGTGCTTCCCTCTCAAGCTCCGTTCCGATGGCGAGCCGGACTGGCTGCGGGACGGCGGCAAGTGCGTCATCCAGATCAGCCAGCGCCTGATGAAGTTCCAGACAGACCGACTCGTACCACAGGCTGTGCGCTCCGCTGAGGAGCTCAGCACGTGCAGTCCGATCGGTGAGCGCTGCAAGATGTTCCGTGGGATAGCTGGCTATACGTCGCCCACGCTCATCGAAAATGCTTACTGGGACGGTGGCGAGAGCAGAGATCCGGTTGAGCGCCTCAACGACCGGAGCCGCGAGGTCGGGGCTGTCGAGGCTTGTCACGGTCGACGACACGACGTCGTCCCCGCTCCGATAGACGGCCAGGACCTGCGTCTTGCCGCGGTTGGCATGCTGGCAGTAGATGGTCATAAAGGCACCTTTCGGCCACCAGGACACAGAGGTCCCCGCAACCAAGGAATTGAACGTGGAAGGAGGCGGTGGCGAGGGCTCGTTCCGACGCTCCGTGCCTCGAAGAGATCAGCGGTGGCTCAGGTCCTGTCCCGAACTCCATGCCTGCGCTCAGACTAGCCAGCGTCCACATACCTCGACAACCCACACTCCCGCCGAGGTAAGCCAACTCCCCTCTCCTGCTGGGTTTTCACAAGCCGGTGCGTGCGGGATGGGGCCGCTCGGCGGATGTGAGGGTCTTCAGCCGAGGGCATCAGCGTTTACGGGGAACTGCCTTTACTCGACGTGCCTGTTCACCGGGCAGACCGCGATGTCGTAGGGGCGGACGAGCTGCTCGGCGATGAAGTCGGCGTTGGTCCCCCAGCCCGGACGAAGCCGCCTGGCGAGGACCAGACCCGTCACGCGGGCTGCGCCCGCCTGCCGCAGGGCCGCCGCAGCGGACTGGAGGTGGCTTCCGGTCACCCACGTGTCGTCAACGAGCACGATGTGCCGACCGTGCACCGCCTCATGGTCCGAGACGGCAAAGAAGTCGGGCCGGAGCACGCGCCGCTGATCACGGTCCCCCCGATCGCCCGCAGCGGCCGACAGCGCAACGGCCGGGAGCCGGGGGAGCAGGTAGGCCGCCAGGGTCTCCAGCGGATGCGGCGTCGGCCGACCGCCCAGCGAGGGCACCACCGCGAACGCGTCCACCGGCCCGAACTGTCCGGCGTCCAGGCACGTGCGGTGCATGACGCCGAAGTGCGCGGCGAGGCCCGCCGTGCGCATCCACGAGGGATTGGCCGGGCCCGGCGAGGCGGCCTTGTAGCGGTGCATGTCCCAGTCGGACTGGCTGCCCGCGGCGGAGTACGCGACGAAGACGGTCCTGTCCGCCGTCTCCGCACCAAGCGTCTGCGCCTGACGGCGATGCGCCGCACATGCGGAACACAGCGCCCCGCCATCAGCCAGAGGCCCCGCACACACCGCACAGATGCCGTGGGCAGCACGGACAGGTGCCAGGAAATGATCGGTGAACCGAGTACGGGCGATGATCTCGGCAGCCCGAGCAGTCCTTTCATGTCCCGAATGTCCCGTCACGGCAGATCGACGAGGTCCCGCAGCAACTGGTCTACGTCCGCCGGGCGACGCACGATCTCATCCAGCACCTCCAGGGCCTCATCGACCCCGTCAGCGACGTGGACATCGGGCCGGTCCAGCAGCTCACGCGCCCAGTCGTTCCCCTCGAGGGCCGAACGCAGCAAAATCACCGGGCGACCGTGCTCGACCGCCTTACGCGCCTGAATACGCGTACCGCTGCGCGGCCCCGCCGCCATGATCACCGTGGCCAGGCAGTACGCCGACATCGTGCCGTTCCGCCGCGGGAACGTCGTCTTTGACGGCGGAGTCTCCGGCCAGAACGGCGACAACACCAACCCCGAAGCCACAACTCGGCGGTGCAGGGCAAGATTCTCCGGCGGATAGGCGTGATACACGCCAGTACCAATCACACCGACCGCCCGTCCACCCGCATCCAGCGCAGCCTCGATCGCAGCCGCGTCGATCCCCGCTGCCAACCCGGACACCACACTCAGCCCGCGCGTAACGAGACCACCGGCAAGAGCAGCCGCCCGAGCAAGATCACGCTGCGATGCGGTACGCGAGCCGACCACGGCCACACCGGCATCCCCGGAACGCACTTCTCCACGGGTGAATACGAGCCCAGGGGCGTCGAAAGCGCTGCTCAGCTGGTGCGGATAAGCCGTCTCGGTCAGCGCACGCACCCCGATCCCCTGCGCCGCCCAACGCTCCAGCTCGGCCCGTGCAGCGGGCAGCTCCTCCTGAACAGGACCGCCGAAGAGGGACTGCTGTTCCTCATCGAGGAGTCGGGAGGCGCTACCGGCCTCCATCACCCGCGCCACGGCCTCGCGCTCCTGCCGCTCCGTACGGGCACGCCGAAGCAGCACGACCATCGCCGCCCGCTCGTCCTCCCAGCGCTCCTGCATACGCCCGACGATACCGTCCGCCCACGACAGCAACCCCGAAACGGGCCGCAGCCCTCCCAGGCCGTCCCCTGCCACCCCGCGCAAAGGCCGGGGAGCCCGACAGGGGGGGAGAAACAACCGCCCCGAACCCCATGAGCAAAGGCCGCGCATACCGCGTGTCAGCACCACCGTGCTGGCACGTCAACACGGAAAACCGGCACAAAAAGACCCCTCCGACCGCGTTTCCGCAGGTCATAGGGGTCTTCTCTGTGGAGCCTAGGGGAGTCGAACCCGAAATTGTTACCTCGCTGACCTGCGGAGATGTCGACGAACCCGGACATACGATCCCGTTCCCCCCTGGTCACTCCGCTTGCATCCCCCTCCGTCCCGGCCCCTGCGTTGACACGTCAACACGGGAAGCGGGGTCGTTGCATGGGCAACGGTTCGGGGCTTGAGGGGCCTGTAATTATGGGGTTCGCAACTCAAAGGGTGCGATGTTTGCGCAAAGTATTATGCCGTTCGGTGTGACCATGCTGATGAGCCGCGATGGCTGATTACGGGCTCCGACCCGTTGCGAACCCTCCAGGGGCGATGACGGCGCGGGATCTGCGGACTGGCGGCGGCGCGGGTGCTCGCGTTGCGATCCCTCCAGGGGCGATGACGGCTCGGACGCTGAGCGTGTCGAGGGCCAGATCGAGCGGGGGTTGCGAACCCTCCAGGTTCGATGACGGCGCGTGCCATCGCCAAGGCCACCGAGGACGAAGACCGGTTGCGATCCCTCCAGGGTCGATGACGGCCAAGACACACCCCCGTCCGTCCGGTGCTGAGACCGTGTTGCGAACCCTCCAGGGTCGATAACGGCCCCGTTCGAGGTCAGCCAGGCATTCGGGGTCAGGAACGGTTGCGAACCCTCCAGGGTCGATGACGGCTCGTGACTGGCCTGGCTCAGGTCGGGGTGGCGCTTGAGTTGCGAACCCTCCAGGGTCGATGACGGCCCGGGGCCGGTGCGGGGCTCGCCCTCCCAGGTGCAGCGTTGCGAACCCTCCAGGGTCGATGACGGCTCGACCCCGACCAGCAGGTAGACGAGGCGCTGTGGTGGTTGCGAACCCTCCAGGGTCGATGACGGCCCGTCGTCCTGCTGGACGAAGCCGCCACGCTCTCCGCGTTGCGAACCCTCCAGGGTCGATGACGGCCCGCAGGGCCGGGCGGTGGCGCGGGAGTTCGGTGCGGGTTGCGAACCCTCCAGGGGCGATGACGGCCTGGAGCAGGGCGGGCCCGGCCGCGAGGTATTCGGGTTGCGAACCCTCCAGGGGCGATGACGGCACCGCGAATACCACGGTGGCAGTCGCCAGTGCGGCCCGTTGCGAACCCTCCAG